>JBFWMJ010000058.1:0-17602 GCA_050251675.1 Sphingobium sp. | reverse complement strand
TGGCAACGAGATGAAGCTGCATGCGACGTCTTATAGCAACAGGATTTGCGGGACCGGCTTTACGTACAGCCGATAGATAGCACGCGACTTCCCTCATTTCAGCCTCCCGTCCCATTTGAGGCTCAGCACGAAGGTTCGCCCCGGATAAGGGTGATAGACGAACGCCTTTTCATCGAGCAGGTTATCGACGCCCGCCGACAATTCGAAACTTCCGAACCGTTTCGACGCCTTCAGGTCGACAAAGGAGAAGGTCGAAACGCAATAGAAGGTATCGCACAGCGACGTGCTGTTGTTCTCGATATTGCGATCCGGCGTGCTCTGGTGGCGGATATTCGCTGCCAGCGACCAATCGGCATCGGGGCTGTAGCGGATGCTGGCGTTCGCCCGCCATTTGGGCACGCGCGGGAATGTGTTGCCGACCAGCGCGGGATTGAGCGGGTTGCGCGTCACCTCCGCGTCGATCCACGACGCGTTGGCGTCGAGCGAAAGCCCGTCGATCAGGACATTCTCCGCCGACACGATCAGGTCCGCGCCCCAGGTGCGAACCTTGCCGATATTGGTCATCAGCGAGCTTTGGGTGAGATCGCCCGTGATGGAATCGGGAATGGCGATCGTTTGCGAAAAGATCGTGTCCCTGACGTCCTGCCGGTAGCCGGAGAGCGTCACCTTGACGTTACCGATCCGGCGCGAGGCGGTCAGTTGCAGGTCGATCGCCCGTTCGGGCTTCAGGTCCGGGTTGAAGCCGTTGAGGTCGAGCTGCCCGACATTGGGACCATAGGCGATGAGACCGGCCTGATAAAGTTCGCGCACCGTGGGGAAGCGTGTGGCGAGCGCGGCCGATGCGACGATTTCGGTGAGGTCGTCGGGCTTGAAGCTCAGGGCGGCCTTGGGCGACCAGCCATCATGGCTGCGATCGCCGTAGCTGACAGTGGTGCCGCCATTGGTCAGGAAGCCGTCCGACGCGCGCCAGTTCTCGTAGCGCAGTCCGAGCGTGGCCGTCAGCCCTGGCGCCAGAGTGATAGCGTCCTCGATAAACGCACCCGCCAGCCGGGTCTTGCCGCCCGACGCATCGCGCAGGCCGGTGACGCCGCCGCGCAGCCAGTCGGCGCTGTTGTGCGTGCGGTTGTTGTCGGAATAGCCCGCATAGGAGAGGCCGAGCGCCAATGCATGGGCGCCGAAGCGGCGTTCCGCCGTCCCCTCGAAGCTGTTCCAATAGGCGTCGCTGGTCATCAGTCGGCCGGTGACGGGTCGCGCGCCGGTCATGACATCGTAATTGTCGGAGCGGCGCTCCTTGTCATCAAGCACATCGTAACGGCTGAAGGAGAGGTCCAGCGTCCAGCCCGCCGCCTCGCCCGACAGGCCGATGCCTGCCAGCAGTTCAGTCGATTTGGCAGTTCCGACATTGACGCCGCTGATGCCGATGAAGGTTTCCGCACCCCCGGCATCGCGCAGGAAACTCCTTGGGTTGAGCGTATCCTCCCGGTCCACGAGCAGCGCCACCAGTCCGCGCAGTTCCCAGCCGCCGCCCAGGTCATAGTGCGCGCGCAGGCGCAATTGATCTTCGGTGGAATCGACGGTCGAATCCTGCGCGCCGATCCGCAGGAAGGACAGTTCCTTGTCGACGATACCCTGGCTGCCATAAAGCGACGAGGCGCTGACCGTGCGCCATTCCTGCGGCTGGCCTTCATTCTCGAAATGGCGGTAACTGACAGATATCCCGCCGCGATCGCCCAGCGCGAAATCGAACCCGGCATCGACCGACCATCCGAACAGGTCTTCGTCGGTCTTGTAATATTTGTAGTTCTGCCCGAACGCCTTCACGCTGAACCTTGCCCCGGTGTCCGTAATGTCACGGGTCTTCACGAGCATGGTCCCGCCCATCGAGTTGCCGGAATAGCGCGCTGACGTCGGGCCATAGATGATTTCCGCCCGCGCGATATCGTCGGGGGCCAGCACCGCCCATTTGGGCGCCGTGAAGAAATCGGCGCCGAGAAAGTTGGAGATGGTGAACCCGTCCACGCTCACCAGCGCGCGCGGCGTCTGCGTCGTGTGCATGTTGCGGAACGACAGCGTGGCGTTAGCGTCGCCGATATAGCGTTTACGGACGATCAGCGCGGGCGCGTAGCGCACCACATCCTCGGCATTGACGGCGTTGATGGCCGCGATCTGGTCGCCGCCGATGCCGATGCCCAGCGCAGGCGTCCTGAGTTGCTGTAGCTCGCGGTCTTCAAGCTGGGCCGTGACGACAATATGCGATGCGGGATCGCGGCCCTCATCAGCGGTGTCGGTTGCAGCGAAGGCGGCGGTGGTCGTGAGAAGCGCAGCGGCAAGGGCGCTGGTCGAAAGCAGACATCCGGACATGGTTATCCCTGTTCTTTGCGAGAGGCCGCCGCGCGGTCAGCGGACGGCAGAACGGGCTGATGCCGGGGCAAAATCCCCGCCGGATTATCTGTTTGCATGGGCAGGCGCGGACGACATTTCAGCCAGTCCGACCGCAGGAGCCATGACACATTCCAATCCGGCGCGCGCCGTCAGGACGGCGCGCGGGCGCAAGCACGTTGCGTTAGGAAAAGATCAGGCGGTGGCGGGTGGCCCTTGCGAGGGCGGGCGCAGGTAAAGGCCGCGCCATAGGACGAGCCGCTGTTCGACGCGGAAGAGCGCGGCAAGGACGAAGGCGATGGCGATCGCCAGCAAAATCGGATCGGCCCCGGCGAGGCCGGGTGTTGTCAGGCCTGAAAAGAAACAGGGCTGGTCGGCCGCCTTGTGCTGATCCTTGCCGTCGTCATGGTCGCCCAGCCCCGGAATCTCGATCGCGACCGTCTGAGGTCCCATGCCGGAACAGAGCTGAACCAGAATCGTGCCATGTGACATGGTCGGCATGAAGCCCGCCGGCACCAGCATTTTCATCATCAACGCCGCAGCCACCAGCCACAGGGCCAGGCGGCGATGCTGTAACAGAAAGGCCCGCGTTGCGTTCATCGCCGCCCCTGTATGTCCGAAGGCGGGCAATGTCGAGGTCGTCAGCGACTGAAACAGGCATCGCCAGTCCTTGAGGCGGCGCCAGCGGCGTCAGACGAGATGGCGGACGCAGCAGGCGGTTCGATTTTATTGGGGACAGGCGCCTTGCGCCTGGATCGGGGCGCGGATCATAGCCACGGGCGGCGATCAGCCGGCAGCAATGGCCCTGCGCGGCTTCTGCCAAGACTGGCGTCATGCTCCTGTCGACACTATTTCCGGGTAAGATCGGCAGGATAGCTGGTCGTCCGCCAGCAACGGCCGCTACGCTTTTCCTGCTGGCACGCCACCGCGCGCGATTCCGATATGCTGTGCGAAGCCCCCCCTTTGCGCCGGCGGCTGAGCGTTTAAACTAAAGTTGGGCCGAATATCCGGCGAGTAGGATATGGACTATCCCGGCACGGTGAGGCTTGGCATCAATTTCATGGTTTTCATCCAACGCGGGCGAGAGTTGCTATGCTGACACATCCTGTTTCCGCCATCACCCGCCCTGTCGGTCGGGCAGCGCGGTGACATGACGATCATCGCCTCTGCCGCCGATTATCGTACAGCCGCGCGCCGGCGCCTGCCGCCGTTCCTGTTTCACTATATCGACGGCGGCGCCTATGCGGAACATACGCTGCATCGCAATGGCGCGGATCTCGCCGACATTGCCGTGCGGCAGCGGGTGCTGCGCGATGTCGCCGACATCTCTCTGGAAACGCGGCTGTTCGACCGCAATATCGCGATGCCGGTCGCGCTGGCGCCGGTCGGCCTGACCGGCATGTTCGCGCGCCGGGGCGAGGTTCAGGCCGCACGCGCTGCGGCATCGCGCAATGTGCCCTTCACCCTGTCGACCGTCTCGGTCTGCGCGATCGAAGAAGTGCAGGCCGCCTCCGCCACGCCGCTCTGGTTCCAGCTCTACGTGCTCAAGGACCGCGGTTTCATGCGCAACGCGCTGGACCGCGCACAGGCGGCGGGGATCACGACCCTGGTCTTCACCGTGGACATGCCCGTGCCCGGTGCGCGGTATCGCGACGCCCATTCGGGCATGTCCGGTCCCCATGCCGCCCTGCGCCGGATCGTCCAGGCGATGACGCATCCCCGCTGGGCGTGGGATGTGGGGCTGCGCGGTCGACCGCACGACCTGGGTAACATCTCCGCCTATCGCGGCGCGCCTACCGGCCTTGCCGATTATATCGGCTGGCTTGGCGCCAATTTCGATCCCTCAATCGGCTGGCGTGACCTTGAGTGGGTCCGCGACGTCTGGAAGGGGCCGATGATCATCAAGGGCATATTGGACCCCGGCGACGCCCGCGACGCGGCACGGTTCGGCGCCGACGGCCTCATCGTCTCCAACCATGGCGGACGACAACTGGACGGGGTGCTCTCCAGCGCGCGGGCGCTGCCGGCGATCGCCGACGCCGTGCGCGGCGACCTGACCATCCTCGCCGACTCCGGCATCCGTTCGGGCCTCGACGTGGTGCGCATGCTGGCGCTGGGCGCGGACGGTGTGCTGATCGGCCGCGCCTTTGCCTATGCGCTTGCCGCGGCCGGCGAACGGGGCGTTGGCCATCTGCTCGACCTTTTCGCGGCCGAAATGCGCGTCGCCATGGCACTGACCGGCGTTCGCTCGATCCGTGAAATCGACCGCTCGTCCCTCGCGGCCCGGGACGGATCGCCATTCAGGAGATAGCGCGCCCAAAATGGGCGGTTTTTCGTGGCCCTGAGCGCAGCATAGTAAAGGCAGGCGAACGCCGGAAGCACTTAGAACCGCCAGCTGCAGGCCATCGAAGCGCAATGACGATCCCTGCGGAGCGGCAGCCGTCAGTTGGCCTTGCTCAGATCCACCTTCTCGACCCATTCGGGGTAGAAGGTCGGCTCGCGGTTCGACCATCCGGGCGCCATCGCCGCCGCCTCACTGAGCGACTGGAGCAGATTGCGGCGTTTTTGCGGGTGCAGATGGGGCAGACTGGCCGCCGCGCAAAATGCGCCGGGCAACCATGGCCGTGCGCCCGCGCCGATCAACCGTTCATAAAGGAAGCGATAGGCGGAAAAACTGCCCAGCCGGTCCTGCCCCAGGTCAAACGCCGATATGGTGACCAGCGGCGCCATGAACGGCTCCATCTGGTCAAGCCCGCTATCATCGGGGACCCGCGCCTTGATCTCGTCCAGCCGTCCATAGATGCGGGCCTGAGCACGGATGCTCGCTTCTTCCACCATGTCGCGCGACCATAATTTCATCGCGTCCCGGCGGTGCAGCCCGATATCGAGCGAGCGGCGGATATAACGCTGCGTGGCTGATGGGAAACTGGCGAACTCCCGCAATTCAGCCAGGGTGACCGCCCCGTCCGCCGGTTTTGCATTCGTGCTCATGTTCTTGCCCTCCGACTGGAAGTCGATCGTCAGAACCTGCGCCCAATATGGTTACTCAACGCTTAAGCGCCTGTTCCAACGCCATTCACAAGGGATCAGATTTTGTTGTGCAGTGCAATATGAAACTTTGTGAATGCGACCCGTAGTAATTCTATCGCAACTGGTGGCGATGCACCCCGCGCGCCTTCCTCCGTTCAAAAGGCGCGATGGCAGGCACCCTACCCTGCCGTGGAAACCGCTGGCCGTTCCAGCACCGCGCCGATCATATTGCGCCATATGGCGACATCGCCCGCGCTGGCCATGACCGAGTCAGGTTCGCGCAGCGTATGCAGAATCGCATAGGCGTCATCCACATGTTCATGCCATGTCGCGTCCACCGCACTTGCCGCATGGGGGTCGTCGCCCTCTCCATTGTGGCTGAGATGACGGCCGGCCAAAACGCGTGCGATCCTTTCGATCGCCGGGGTCGCTGATGTCGGCATGCTGTGTGCTCTCCTCTGATGTCACCGGCGTCCTCGTGCGCGGGCCGCCCGGTCCCATCCTATCATTATTGAAAGGCCTATCATCATTGAAACGATCGCCCTATTTCACGCGATCGTCCTTCTGTGTCCGATCCTGCTCGTCAAAGCCCGAGGACGGCACGGGCTCGCCATGATCACCGGGCGCGGTGGCGGCGGGCGGATCGGATGCATCCATCGAATCCATCAACCCTTCCTCCAGCTTTTCCTCGGTCGTCACCGCATGATCCTGCTCATCGGTGGGACGCTCTTCTCCGGCTTCCTCCCGGCTGTTGGGCCTGATGTCGGTCCGATCCGCCATTTCGCTCTCCCTCTTCGCGTTACGGTTGATCAACGAACGGCGGTCACGCGCGGTTCCCGGCGCAATTTCGCAGTACGCACCGCGCGACAGCGGAAGCATCGCCGCAACAGCCGGACCGGAGGAAGCTCCCCGGATCGCCCCCTCACGCCAGACGCGGGGGAAGGCCGGCCTGCGCCAGCGCATTGTCCAGATAGCTTTCAAACGCGTCATCACGCGCCGGCAGGCGGTGTCGCATCCAGGCCAGCGCTACCAGCGCGCGCCATGCGGCCAGCGCTTCAAGGTCCAGCCCGGTCATCCGCCGGTAAAGCCGCACATAGCGGCGCGCCGCCGCGTCGCGCAAAAGCGCCTGCCACCAGGACTGGGCCGGCCCCGGACCGAAACGCATGAGCATTTCCGTGCGGACCACGTCGGCTGCCGGACTGGCGGCGGCCGCCTTGGACCAGTCGATCACGAACAATCCCCCTGCCGTCACCAGAATATTGCCCGGATGAAAATCGCCATGGGACAGCCTGCCGCCATCGATCAGCTGTTCCAGCCGGTCGAGCGCGGCCCGCCGCAACGGCTCGCCGACCGGCGCGTTCTCGACATCCTCGGCCAGCACCTGCTTGCGGCTGCGCAATGTCGGCGCTTCCAGCGCATGGATGCGCACATGCAGCGCCGCCATCGCCCGGAGCATGGCCGGCATGGACATCGGTCGCCGTTTGAGATGGTTCAGGAGATCAGGCCCCTCGACCTCCGCATAGACGATGCCGCGCCGACCGCCCGCGTCACGCATATCCACAGGGCGGGCGACGGGCAGGTCCGTGTCGAAAACCGTGCGCGCGATATCGAATTCGCGGGTGACGATCCCGTCATCGATGCCGTCGTGGAACAGTTTGAGGATCAGGCCGTCGCCAAGCCGAAAGACGTCCGCGCTTGCGCCGCGGGCGATGAATGCGGATGGATCTGGCAACATCACCCGCGCCCCTCTGCCCCACCGACGGTCGCTTGGCCAGCCCTTTCGGCTCCAGAGGTAAAGCCCATCGGCGGGGTCAGCCGCCCCTAGCCAGCTGCGCGCGGAGGTTTTCCAGCTGACCCGCCGGCACCCGCGGCCGCTCGCCCGCCGCCTTGCCCTGACGCAAACGGGCCCGGTCCTTTTCGGACGGATCAACCAGCCGCACCCGCACGGGCGCATGGCCCTGCCCGCGTATCCCCAGTTGTTCCGCCGCACCGCGCGACAGGTCGATAATGCGCCCCCGGCCGGCAAACGGTCCCCGGTCGTTGACCCGCACCAAAATGGTACGGCCCGTGTCCAGCGCGGTCACCTCGACATAGCTGGGCAAGGGCAGCGTCGTGTGCGCGCCCGTGACCGCCTTCACCACGAACCGCTCGCCATTGGCCGTTTGCCTGCCCGATTCATGCCCGTACCAGCTGGCATAGCCCAACATGTCATAGGTCGGATCGGCGGCGGGCGTATATGTCACCCCGCGCACCGTATAAGGCGGGCCGATCCGCACCGGCGTGTCGGCGACAGGCCGATAGCGGACACCGCCCCCGCACGCGGACAGGAAGAGGGCAAGGAGGACCACAAGCGCCGAATAGCGCGCCCGCGCCCCCGCCACTGGCCGTCCCCCGCCGGAAACCGGCCGCCGATCGCTCTTCATCATCCGCCGCATGACGCCGTCGCTCTAGGCGAAGCGCCGCGCCTTTGGAAAGTGGCTTGCGACGATCCGTTACCGGCGACATCCCATGCGGCGCGCCCCTTTCCTTTGCCGCGCCACCTCCTATCTTTACCGGAAGGCCGCATCGGCCCTTGCTCCCGGACCACCGAACAAATAAAGAACAGCAATGTCCCTCACCCATATCTCCGTCCGCGGCGCGCGCGAGCATAATCTCAAGGGCGTCGACGTCGACCTCCCGCGTGATTCCCTTATCGTCATCACCGGCCTGTCGGGTTCCGGCAAATCCTCGCTCGCCTTCGACACCATCTATGCCGAGGGGCAGCGCCGCTATGTGGAATCGCTCTCCGCCTATGCGCGCCAGTTCCTGGAAATGATGCAGAAACCCGATGTCGAGCATATTGAGGGCCTGTCCCCCGCCATCTCGATCGAGCAGAAGACGACCAGCCGCAACCCGCGCTCCACCGTCGCTACGGTGACGGAGATTTACGATTATATGCGCCTGCTCTGGGCACGCGTGGGCATCCCCTATTCGCCCGCCACCGGCCTGCCGATCAGCGCCCAGACCGTCAGCCAGATGGTCGACCGGGTCATGCAGCTGCCCGAAGGCACCCGTTTCTACCTGCTGGCGCCCGTGGTGCGTGGCCGCAAGGGCGCTTATGCCAAGGAACTGGCCGAATGGCAGCGGGCGGGCTACACCCGCGTGCGTATCGACGGCGAAATGATGCTGATCGAGGATGCGCCCGCCCTCGACAAGAAATACAAGCATGACATCGAAGTCGTGGTGGACCGCCTGGCCGTCGCGGAAGACATGGCCACCCGCCTTGCCGACAGTTTCGAACAGGCGCTCAAACTGGCGGACGGTCTCGCCTTTGTCGATCTTGCCGACGGCGTCGTGCCCGGCCGCGAAGACGAAGCAGACGGCACCGAGAAGAAGATGAAGGGGGCGTCCATCCCCGCCAACCGGATCGTTTTTTCGGAAAAATTCGCCTGCCCTGTCAGCGGCTTCACCATTGCCGAAATCGAACCGCGATTGTTCTCCTTCAACGCGCCGATGGGTGCCTGCCCGGCTTGCGACGGTCTGGGCGAACGACAGGAATTCGACCCCGAACTGGTCGTCCCCAATGAAGCCCTCAGCCTCAAAAAGGGCGCGGTCGTTCCCTGGGCGAAGTCCAACCCGCCCAGCCCCTATTATATGCAGGTGCTGGGCTCCCTCGCCCGCGAATTCGGCTTCTCCCTCGAAACCCCGTGGCAGGATCTCCCCGGCGAGGTGAAGCTTGTCATCCTGCACGGTACAGGCGGAAAACCGGTCACGCTGCGGTTTCAGGACGGCAAGAAAAGCTATGAGGTGAAGAAAGCGTTCGAGGGTGTGATCGGCAACCTCAACCGCCGCCTGCTCCAGACGGAATCCGCCTGGATGCGTGAGGAGCTTTCAAAATATCAGACCGCCATGCCCTGCGAAACCTGCAACGGCGCCCGTCTAAAACCCGAAGCGCTGGCCGTGAAGGTCGGCGGGGAAGACATCTCCCTCTCTACCCGCCGCTCCGTGGTGGACGCGCTCGCCTTTTTCTCCACCCTCCCCGCCCGTCTCAACGACCAGCAGAACCAGATCGCCCGGGCCATTCTCAAGGAAATCGTGGAGCGTCTGGGTTTCCTCAACAATGTCGGGCTCGACTATCTGAACCTGGATCGGACCAGCGGCACCCTGTCGGGCGGCGAATCACAGCGCATTCGCCTTGCCTCCCAGATCGGCAGCGGCCTGTCGGGCGTGCTCTACGTCCTGGACGAACCCTCGATCGGCCTGCACCAGCGCGACAATGACCGACTGCTGGTCACGCTCAAAAGGCTGCGGGACCTGGGCAACAGCGTCATCGTCGTCGAACATGACGAAGATGCGATCCGCGCCGCCGACTATATCGTCGACATGGGACCGGGCGCGGGCGTCCATGGCGGCACGATCGTGGCGCAGGGTACGCTGGCCGAACTGCTCACCCACAAGGACAGCCTGACCGCCGATTATCTGAACGGCACCCGTGCCATCCCGCTGCCCGTCAAACGGCGCAAGGGCACGGGCAGGAAGCTGACCGTCCACAATGCCCGTGCGAACAATCTGCGCGGCGTGACGGCCAGCATCCCGCTCGGCACCTTCACCTGCATCACCGGGGTGTCGGGTTCGGGCAAATCCAGCTTCACCATCGACACGCTCTACGCCGCCAGCGCGCGCGCGCTCAACGGCGCGCGCATCGTCGCCGGGCCGCATGACAAGGTGACGGGGCTGGAGCATTGCGACAAGGTTATCGACATCGACCAGTCGCCGATCGGCCGCACCCCGCGATCCAACCCGGCCACCTATACCGGTGCCTTCACCAACATCCGCGACTGGTTCGCCGGCCTTCCCGAAGCGCAGGCGCGCGGCTACAAACCCGGCCGCTTCTCCTTCAACGTCAAGGGCGGCCGGTGCGAAGCATGCACCGGCGACGGCCTCCTCAAGATAGAGATGCACTTCCTCCCCGACGTCTATGTAACCTGCGACGTCTGCCAGGGCGCCCGCTATAATCGCGAGACGCTGGAAGTGAAGTTCAAGGGGCACTCGATCGCCGACGTGCTCGACATGACGGTCGAGGATGCGGTGGAGTTCTTCAAGGCCGTGCCGCCGATCCGCGACAAGATGGCGATGCTCGCCGAAGTGGGCCTTGGCTATATCAAGGTCGGGCAACAGGCGACGACGCTGTCGGGCGGCGAAGCCCAGCGCGTCAAACTCGCCAAGGAACTGTCCCGCAGGGCCACCGGCAACACCCTCTACATATTGGACGAACCCACCACCGGCCTTCATTTCGAGGATGTCCGCAAACTGCTCGAAGTGCTCCACGCCCTGGTCGAACAGGGCAACAGCGTGGTGGTGATCGAACATAATCTCGACGTGATCAAGACTGCCGACTGGATCATCGACATGGGGCCGGAGGGCGGCGTCAAGGGGGGCGAGGTCGTGGCGCAGGGCACGCCGGAACAGGTGGCCAGGGCACCGGCCAGTTTCACGGGCCGCTATCTGGCGCCGCTGATGGGAATGGACGCCGTGGCAGCGGAATGAACGGAAGCGCCTCAAAACACAGCACAATGATGGGCCGTGGCAGACGTTCCGAGCCAGATCGCCGGCCGGTCTGCCGGATCGGACCGACGGACTGAACGCTTCGCAAAGCCGTTGACACGCCTCTCCGGCTTCGCACCTCCCCTTCAGGTCCCGCCGACAATGCGATCGGCTCCGCTCAACGATCCTGTAGCGCGCGCCCGCGCCGCCATTCGCCCCGGTTCCCAGCCAGTCGATCGTGCCATTCGTATCGTGGCCGGAACCGTCCGTGCCTCCGTCCGTTACGTGCCGGACAGAGGATATCGCAAAGCAAGGAGTTTCCGCATGATCCGCACGCTTATTTTCGGTGCCATCGCCGGCTATGTCGGCAAGAAGCTGTATGACGACGGAAAGCTGACCGCATTCAAGGACGATGTCGCGAACCGCTATAACGAAGCGAAGGCAGGCCTTTCACGGCAGCAGGCGTCCGACGTGACGCCGACGCGCTGATCGACATTACCGGCCGGCGGACCGCACGACCGTCGCCCTTCATTCATCCCATGTTACGGCACCGGACAATATTCCCATTACCATGGAGATCGGCGGATAGTTTTCCGTGGTTCTGCATAATCGGAATATGAGCAAGGTCCGTTTCGTTCGTTGGGCTGGACCAGATCGTTTTAAGGAGACATGTCATGCGCACCCCCATCCTCGTTCTGGCTGCGGCCGCGATGCTGCCGCTTGGCGCCTGCGCTACCGATGGCGGCGGGCGCGGCGGCTATGGCTATGACAGGCCGTCATATGGTCACGGCCCGTCACGCGACGCGCATCGCCGTCATCTTCGCGACAATGACAGAGTTTATCGCGACCGCGACGGCCGCTATTATTGCAAACGTGACGACGGCACGACGGGAACCATCGTCGGCGCGCTGGCCGGTGGCGTGCTTGGCAATGTCGTCGCGCCGGGCGGGTCGAAGACGCTGGGCACCATTCTGGGCGCTGTGGGCGGCGGCGTCGCCGGCCGGGCTATCGACCGGAACGACATCCGGTGCGAATAAACCGCTGCGAATACATGTAAAAAAGGGGCGCGGCCATCGCTGGCCGCGCCCCTTTTTTTTAACCCACAAGGGTTTTCGGTCAGAGCTTGTCCGTCAGTTCCGGGACAACCTTGAACAGGTCGCCGACCAGGCCGAAATCGGCCACCTGAAAGATGGGAGCTTCCTCATCCTTGTTGATGGCGATGATAGTCTTGCTGTCCTTCATCCCCGCCAGATGCTGGATCGCGCCGGAGATACCGATGGCGACATAGACTTCGGGCGCAACGATCTTGCCGGTCTGACCAACCTGATAATCGTTGGACACATAGCCCGCGTCGACCGCTGCACGCGACGCACCCACGGCTGCACCCAGCTTGTCGGCGAGCGGGAAGATCAGCTGCTCGAACGTTTCACCGTCCTTCAAAGCGCGACCACCCGACACGATGATCTTCGCGCTGGTTAGTTCGGGACGCTCCAGCTTCGCGATCTCGGCGCCCACAAAGGTCGACAGCCCCTTGTCACCGGTCGACGCCACGGCTTCCACCGCGGCTGAGCCGCCTTCGGACGCCGCCTTGTCGAAGGCCGTGCCACGAACGGTGATGACCTTCTTGGCATCCTTCGACTTGACGGTAGCGATAGCGTTGCCGGCATAGATCGGACGGGTGAAGGTATCTTCGCTCTCGACCGACAGAATGTCGCTGATCTGCATGACGTCGAGCAGAGCGGCGACGCGCGGCGCGATATTCTTGCCGTTGCTGGTGGCCGGCGCGACGAAAGCGTCATGATCGCCCATCAGTTCGACGATAAGCGGCGCGACGTTTTCAGCCAGCGCATGGCCAAATGCCGCGTCATCCGCGACATGGACCTTGCCGACACCGGCGATCGCGGCGGCCTTCGCGGCTACGCCGTCGACGCCCTGACCGACAACCAGAAGGTGCACCTCGCCCAGCTTCGATGCGGCGGTGACTGCGGACAGGGTGGCGTCCTTGACGGCCGCGCCGTCATGTTCAACCCAGACAAGCGTCTTCATGCAGCAACTCCCAGAGCTTTCAGTTTGGCCACCAGTTCATCGACGTCGGCCACCTTGACGCCAGCCGAGCGCTTGGCCGGCTCCACGACAGTGATCGTTTCCAGACGCGCGCTGATGTCGACGCCGTAATCGGCCGGCGTCTTCTGCGCGAGCGGCTTGGACTTCGCCTTCATGATGTTCGGCAGCGACGCATAGCGCGGCTCGTTGAGACGCAGGTCGGTTGTGATGATAGCGGGAACCGACAGTTGCACCGTTTCCAGGCCGCCGTCGACTTCGCGCGTCACGCTGACCTTGTCGCCGGCCAGTTCGACCTTGCTGGCGAAAGTGCCCTGCGGCAGGCCCAGCAGCGCGGCAAGCATCTGGCCGGTCTGGTTGCTGTCATCGTCGATCGCCTGCTTGCCCAGGATGATCAGGCCCGCGCCTTCCTCTTCCTGCACCTTGGCGAGCAGCTTTGCGACGCCCAGCGGCTCCACTTCGTCATCGGTCTGGATCAGGATCGCCCGGTCGGCACCCATGGCCAACGCGGTGCGCAGCGTTTCCTGCGCCTTCGCGACGCCGATGGAAACGGCCACGACCTCGGTCGCGGCGCCCTTTTCCTTCAGGCGGATCGCTTCTTCCATCGCGATTTCGTCGAACGGATTCATCGACATCTTGACATTGGCCAGGTCGACACCCGTGCCGTCGGCCTTCACCCGCGGCTTCACATTATAGTCAATAACCCGCTTCACGGGCACCAGGATCTTCATTGCACATCCTCCGTCATCACACCATGCGCCTTCCTGTGGACGGCCCTGTCAGGGACCGGCCCCTTGTCGGCAGGGATGCGGCGGCCCGATACCGGACCGCCGCATCCCATGGCGTTTCGTTAAGATCTGGAAAGGGGGCTCAGGCCGCCTTCCTCACTTCCGCCACGATCTTCCGCGCCGCGTCACCCAGATCGTCCGCCGGGACGATCGCCAGCCCCGAAGCGGCCAATATGTCCTTGCCCTGCTGGACATTGGTGCCTTCCAGGCGAACAACCAGCGGGACCGACAGGTTCACATCCTTCGCCGCCGCGACGATGCCGTCGGCAATGATGTCGCACTTCATGATGCCGCCGAAGATGTTGACTAGAATGCCCTTCACGGCCGGGTCCTTCAGGATGATCTTGAAGGCCGCCGTCACCTTCTCCTTGGATGCGCCGCCACCGACGTCCAGGAAGTTGGCGGGGAATTCACCGTTCAGCTTGATGATATCCATCGTCGCCATGGCCAGGCCCGCGCCGTTCACCATGCAGCCGATATTGCCGTCCAGCTTGATATAGGCGAGGTCATATTCGGACGCCTCGACCTCAGCCGCGTCTTCCTCGGTCAGGTCGCGCAGTTCGGCGATGTCCTTGTGGCGGAACATGGCGTTGCCGTCGAAACCGACCTTGGCGTCGAGCACCAGCAGGTTGCCCTGCTCGGTCAGCGCCAGCGGATTGACCTCGATCTGCTCGGCATCGGTGTCCAGGAACGCCGCGTACAGCGAGGACGCGACCTTGGCGGCCTGCTTCGCCTGATCGCCGGTCAGGCCCAGCGCCGCGGCGACCGACCGGCCGTGATGGGGCATGAAGCCCGTCGCGGGATCGACCGAGAAGGTGTGGATCTTTTCCGGGGTCGAATGGGCCACCTCTTCAATGTCCATGCCGCCTTCGGTCGACACGACGAAAGCAATACGGCTGCTGCCGCGATCGACCAGAAGCGCAAGGTAGAATTCCTTGGCGATATCGGCGCCGTCGGTCACATACAGGCGGTTCACCTGCTTGCCCGCGTCACCCGTCTGGATGGTGACCAGCGTGTTACCCAGCATGTCGGTGGCATGCGCCTTCACCTCGTCCAGGGTGAAGGCGAGACGAACGCCGCCCTTGGCATCCGGGCCCAGTTCCTTGAACTTGCCCTTGCCGCGACCGCCGGCATGGATCTGCGACTTCACGACATAGAGCGGCCCGGGCAGCTTCTTCGCGGCCTCGACAGCCTCGTCGACCGAAAAGGCGGCATGGCCGGCGGCGATCGGCGCGCCATATTTCGCAAGCAGTTCCTTCGCCTGATATTCATGAATGTTCATGGGCAGCCCGGTCCTTTCCGATGGAATGTGGATGGCGCCCGCTTAAGCACAGCCCGACCCGTCAGGCCAGCGACATTCCGCAAAGTGATTTTGCAAAATTGCAAAACATTCCGGCCCATTTCGTCGCCATTGTTGCAAAATAGCTATAGCGCGCAGGCCACCGCCGCCTTGCTCGTCACCACGAAAATCCCCGGATCGTCGAGGGCGCGTACCTTGCGAAGAAAAAGATCGACGGACATGGCGCCCATATCCGCCCCGCGGAGCGACATCAGCGATTGCAGCCGCCGCAACTGCTCCAGGCTCAGCCGGTCGACCATCCGCTGCGCGATGCACGCCGCCATGCGCGGCGACAGCCCCGCCTCCACCAGGTCCGTCCGCAGCCGTGTTTCGGGAGAGACGGTCGCACAGCCGGACAGGACCAGCGCGGCGAGCGCCACAGGAGCAAGCAAGCGAAGATATCCAGACATGGCGGAGGTGATGGCAGCACCAGCCTGAACGCAGGCTATATGACACCCACTCCTGTCCTGACAGCCACGCGCCCCGTAACGGGCGCCAAACGGATGACACTCCAGGACATTATCAGCACCGGCAATGTCATCAGGCGATTGACATTCACGTCCATTGAACGTGATGTCCGTCAAGAGCGTGGCAGGGTGATCGCAGATACTGGACCGGACTATCCGGTAAACAACCGCAGTGCGGATCACCCTGTCGGGGATGCCATAGGAGAGCACGGTCGTCAGGTGTCAAAATCCTGAAGAATCACCCGCCTGGGCACCCCATTTTCCGTGGGGGACGATGTGGACGACGCTCTGATCGGCGCGATGGCGGTCGCCTATCATGAAATCCTGCTCTTTGCCGCCATTGGCCTTTTGATTGGCGGCATCGACGACCTGATCGTGGACATGGTGTTCCTGGCGCGATCCGGCTGGCGCCATCTGACCATCTACAAACGCCATCCCCGCATGACGACGGCCACCCTCCCCCCTTCGCCGTCACCGGGCCGGATCGCCATATTCGTCCCGGCCTGGCGCGAAGCCGACGTCATTGCCGCCATGCTGCGCCATGCCACATCCGCCTGGGGACAATCCGACTATTGCCTGTTCGTGGGCACCTATCCCAATGACCGGCGCACGATCGACGCCGTCACGACCGTCGCCATGGAACAGTCCCGCGTCCTGCTGGCCGTCAACCACCGCGACGGCCCGACCACCAAGGCCGATTGCCTCAACATCCTGTGGCGCGCCATGCTTACGGAGGAGGAGCGGACGGGACGCCCGTTCAAGGCGGTGGTCCTGCACGATGCGGAGGATGTCGTCCACGCTGACGAGCTTCGCGTGTTCGACCTGCTGATCGACCGCTTCGACCTTATACAGTTGCCGGTGCTGCCCCTGCCGGGAACAGGCGGCTGGTGGGCGCGGGCGATTGCCGGCCATTATGGCGACGAATTTGCCGAAGCGCTTCGGTCAAAAGCGTTGTTGTTAGTGTCTTGGCTGCAGATTTGCCGATCGTCGGTATAGCCATCCTACCTGCTGCATGATTGCCGCATAGCGCCGGGCGCCGAGTCTCGATCATCGTCGCGACCAACATCCCACCCAAATTTCAACGCCAACGCCGGCGGCCGCCTAGACGCAAGGGTGCGCAAGGGCACGCGGGCGCCCTAATCAAATAGCATCAGATGGCGACGCGCCTCGATTTGTCGCAGAATCCCGTAAGCGGGAGCCAGGGCGCGGGTATCCTCCGCAACCATGCTATATCTGCTACATTCCTATAATTCCAATGACTTAGCGTGCTACATAAATGCTATATGAGTGTTACTAGATTACATTGATTAACAGTTACATTTCAGAAAAAGAAAACGGCCCATTATCAGTAGGATAACAAGGGTCTAGGGTTTGGATAGCAGGGAGATAGCATTGCCGATGCTACATAAAGAACGGCGGATTTCCGCCATTTTCCCGGCGCTTTGAACGCCATGTTACAAATATAGCATGTTTGCGAGATATAGCCCCTGCCTCCAGCCCGGCGGCAATCCTCTGTCATGCAAGAAATCCGACGAAGAAGCCGAAAGCGTGGCGTGGGGGCGAGCGCGGCGCGCGGGTGGTGGGATCAGACCTTTCGGGTCGATCGGCCCTCGCCGCCCGTCCTGCCGCGTCC
Source organism: Sphingobium sp. (assembly GCA_050251675.1). Taxonomy (GTDB): domain Bacteria; phylum Pseudomonadota; class Alphaproteobacteria; order Sphingomonadales; family Sphingomonadaceae; genus Sphingobium. Next base: position 382 of record JBFWMJ010000058.1, on the reverse strand, counting down.
GGTGCCCGACCGAGGGCGGGTGGCTTGACCGAATCGCCCGATGTTCTCCATACGTTCCACCATGGAGAACGTGATGAGCGAGATCGATCAGGTACGGGCGGCGGTCGCCGACGCCCTTGAGGGACGGGGGCTGGGCAACCCGCAGTTCATTGAGGAAGTGCGCCGGGGGTTACGCGATGACGGCCCTTACATGCTGGGTGCGCTGACATGGGCCAACCGGGGGGAGCGCCGCGTGACCGATGAATGAGCGGTGTTTCTCCCCCGCCATCGCGAGAGCGCATGAACATGCTGGCGATTCGCACACTGGAAGCCGCGCTGCGTGAGGCAGCGGATGGTCCGGTAAAGCGGACCTATGCCCACCGGCTGGCGCTGGGCTGGCTGG
>JBFWMJ010000057.1:0-17897 GCA_050251675.1 Sphingobium sp. | reverse complement strand
GGTGCCCGTGTCCAGCCAGGCATAGCCCCGCCCCAGCAGCGTGACGGACAGCGCGTCTTCCTCCAGATAACGACGGTTGAGGTCGGTGATCTCCAGTTCGCCGCGCGCGGACGGCCGCAGGTCGCGGGCCAGTTCCACCGCCCGCCCGTCATAGAAATACAGGCCCGTGACCGCATAGTTGGACCGGGGCCGCAGCGGCTTTTCCTCGATCGTTTCGACCCGGCCGTCGGCGTCGAACGACACCACGCCATAGGCCGCCGGGTCCTGCACGAAATAACCGAATATGGTGGCGCCGGCGGTCTGCGCGGCGGCGCGTTGCAGCAGGGCGGGCAGTCCGTGGCCGTAGAAGATGTTGTCGCCCAGCACCAGCGCCGACGGCTGGTCGCCCACGAAGGCCGCACCCAGATGATAGGCCTGAGCCAGCCCGCCGGGTTCGGGCTGGGCGATATAGTCCAGCGCCAGCCCCAGCCGGCTGCCGTCGCCCAGCAGCGCCTTGAACAGCGGCTGGTCGGCAGGCGTGGTGATGATCAGTATCTCAGATATCCCCGACAACATAAGGGCAGACAGGGGATAATAGATCATAGGTTTGTCGAATACCGGCATGATCTGCTTGGATATGCCCAGTGTAAGGGGATAAAGCCGTGTCCCCGATCCCCCCGCCAGAATTATGCCTTTTCGTTTTGACGACATTGCGCTTCATCCACCCAGATGAACAAGGAACGGTTATCCTGAACACATCCGATGGAAGAGGGCATAAAATACGGAAGTAAGGGAATCACGTATCGCTTGCACCATAATGCAGTTTAATGGGGGGAATGGGGAACGCGCCGGACGATCGGCGCCGGCACGCATGCCGTCCGGCCATGCAGGGCCGCTGCGACCGGGCGTTGCACGAACGGCGGCGGCATGGATGACAGCGGACAGCGGCCGGTCCACCCGAAATGGATCGATTTTTATGCCGACGGCATAGGAATTTTCCTGGGAAGGCCGCGCATGGCCGTTCGGGCGTCGTATCCGCCCGATCGCTGTGGCGCGCGCCTCATGGTCGGCCGCGTCACGCGGTTGCGAAAACCTTCGTGCCGACGACGCCCACGATGATCAGACCGATAAAGCCGGCCTGAACCAGGTTGATCGGCTCCTTGAACAGGACAGTGCCCAGGATCGTCACGCCGACCGCTCCCAGACCGGTCCAGACCGCATAGGCGGTTCCGGCGGGCAAGCCGCGCATCGCCAGAGCGAGAAGCCCCATATTGACGAAGCTGAGGGTGATGGGGACCGCCGCCGCATAGAGCGTACCCTGTGTCCCCGCCCATTTCAGGCTGAGCGCCCAGATGATTTCCGTGACCACGGCCACGCCGAGGATGAGCCACGCCATCGCACGTCTCCTTCGATTTTTCGGGCTCTGCCTGCAACAGCGCGATGGCCGGAAACCCGTAAGAGGCTCGCGCTGGTGGCAGCCCGATAAAGGATACATGCCGCAAGGTCCACCTGCGAACACCACGCCAAAGCATGGTCAGGGGCCTTGCCTGCCTTCTTCACCGCGCGCGCCGTGGTGCTGAAAACCGGCCGAAAGCCGGTTCAACGCCGGATCGCCCCATATCCATGCGCGCGGGCGGCGGCGCAGATGCACAGGTCGGCGCGGGGGCCTCGCCCGATCCGATGGGCGACGAATGGCAGCTAACCGCAATCCACCGAATAGCGGGCGACACCCGGCCATTCGTCGTCGCCCGCCGTCACCACCGACAGCGTGCCGGCACCGCTGCGATACCGGAACCGGCAATATCCAAAGCCCGTGCCCGAACAATCCTCCACCTCGCTCACCCCGCGCATGGCGAGCGACCGGGCGCGCCCGTCCCGATGCTCGCTCGCCGCTTCGGACGGGAGCGGCGTCCAGCCTGCTTCGCCGAGCAGCGTCCGCGCGCGATTGACCGGCATGCCGTAGATGTTGGGGACCTTTGCGCGCCCGCCGCAAACCTGCTCAAACGCTGCCACTTCGTCTATGCGCACCGAACCGTCCTCGCCGAACCGTATATCGGCCATCGGCTGGCTGAGGAAATCACCGTCGAAAATACGGATGCTGCCCGACTCCAGCGTTTCGATGGCGCCGATCGAGCGCTCCACCCCTTTCGGCGCGTACAGGATCGCTTTCACGTCACCGCCGTGAAACAACGCTATGTTGCCATCGCCCAGCAGGCAGGAACCGCTGGTCCCCTGCTCCATCGTCCCCACGAAACTGACCAGTTGATAGCCGCCGGCTTCCGCTTCGCCTGTCACTTGCCAGCCTCGGGCCGCGACCGATTCTCCCTGCCGCGTGCCAGGCGAGGAATCAAAACAAAGCGCGCTGGGCGGCTTGCCCCTGAAGGGCGGAATGCTGTCCGCCGCCGTGATCGCCACGCCATCCACCCGCGACTGAAAAGGTGGGCCGGCCGGCGGCGGTGTCTCATCGCCCACCGCATTGTCCGCCGCGCCGGCATCATGGGTCGGATTGCGGCTGGATTCCGCCGGATTGCATGCCGAAGCGCCTGCCAGCATGATCGTCAGGAGCCCGAGCGACACGATACGCATGACAATAAGAACCCTTTCCTCACCGCTTCATCCGGCGAACGCGCCGTCACGATACCCATATGCCGGGATTACCCGTATCGATTACCCACACCATGCCCGGACGATCTTGCCGCTGGCCGGGTCCGTCTCGATCGTTACCCGCTCCCGCCTTGAATCCTCCGTGACGGCATCGCCGGGCCTGATCTGACGAACGATGCCGGCGCCGGTGAACTCCGTCGCGGCACGATCATTGATCCGGCTCTGCCCGACAAGGGCGGACACGGCGCTTTTCCGGCACAGGCCGACGCTGCTGTCAGGGCCGGGCAGGAAATAATCGGTGCAGTCCGGCCCTGGCGATTCCATCTCATAGCGCCGGCTCATCGGATTGAAGCGGAGGGTGCGGCGGAAGGTGCAGGTCAGGTCCTCTTTCTCCGCCAGTTTCTCCCTGGTCAGGGGACGGTCCGGCATCGTGCCCGGCCGGGCAAGGGGGCCAAGGCTGGCGGACGCCTTGCTCTGATAGATCAGCACCGGCCATGCGGTGCGATTGCGTTCGTCGAGACGAAGAAACGCCTCATATTTATAACCGTCATGGCAAGCGCCGCGTCGCGCCGTTTCATCCCGCGCATTGAAGCAAGCGCGGATGACCTTGTCTCCGGCGAGCGGCAGCACCAGCACTTCGCGCGCGCGCCCCTGATCGGAACCGGGGTTTTCGACACGGAAAAGATGCAGCCATGAATCGGTCGCGCCGCCGCCCGAATATGCCTGCCTTCCCGTTCGCACCACGCCGAGCAGGAAGATATGGCCCCCCTCCGCGGTCTGCGCATGAAGCTGGACATAGAGGGGCCAGGCACTGACTTTGTCCCGGGGTCCGGCCGGCAGGGAAAGCGGAATGTGGTATGTGCGTTCCCCCTGCCCCTCGAACCGCATCCGCATCTGCCCTGAGGGTTCCCGCTGAACGGAGTAGACGAGGCCGGTGTTCGGCATGCCGAAAGCCCCCTGCCTCGGCGCTTCCTTCAGATCTTCCGCCTCCGTCAGGAAAGCGAGCAGATGGTCCGCCCCGTCCTTCTGCGCGAAACTGTTCGCCTTCGCATACGCGGGCGTTGCCAGCAGCATGGCAAGAGTGGCGCCCAAGGAAATCGATCTGGCCAGCATTTTCATATCAGCTTCTGATGTGTTCCATTAATGGGGTCCGCTTACCCGCATTTCCGACAGCGGATGGTCAGGCCGGCGGTGTCAGCCAGCCGGGTCAGCCGCCCGCCACGAGCAGGAGAAGACGCCCCCCGTCCGGCCCGCGCAGTTCCAGTCCATCCTCTCCGGCGGCCGATCCGCGGACTTTACGCAGCGCGTCAAGGAAACGGGACGCATTGACCGGATCGTCACAGCCCTTCAGATCTCCCTCGACATCGCGAAAGCGCACTGCCGGCAAATTCATGGAGAACCGGGCTGTCCAGTTCGTTTCGCAACCGGTGTCGCCAAAGGCGGACGGTCCGTCAAAGCTGATGATCGGCACAAAATCCGATCCCTGTTTGCCGTCAAACGCGGTGACGGCCCATGTCTTTTCAAAGAGGTCTGGCGTGAGCGGCGGCGGCGCAGTCCGCGCCTGAAGCAGGGACGGCAGGCAGAGCATCAGGCTTGCGATAAAATAGGCCTTCGTCATGACGTCTCCAGTTTCATGGCCCCTTGACGCACCCGTTTGCGGACAGCAGGAGCCGACAGCCTGCTCAGCCATCCGACAGATCGGCATAAATCACGGAAAGCAAGCCATTTACCGACAGAACCACGCCGTAAATAGCGGCATGCCCGATGCGACGACGAAACGGTACACCCGCACGATGAAGGGAAAGGGGTTTTCGCCGCGCCGGCAATCTGGTGTTCATGGCCAAGAGCGGCTGGAACACCGGCTATCAGCAGGAACGTCCCGGCATTGTTTACGAGCCCGGCGTGATATCGAAGCCGCCCATCCCCTCCAGCGCCCGCCCGACAAGCGAACCATTTGCCGCATGCCGACATGGTAACAAGTGAGTCGATATAAATTCGGCGGTCCGATCGACCTCCGCCATCCAATCATTGAGTTTTTCCGCTCTTCGAACTAAGATAAAGGCGCTTGGCGTGTGCTGCGTGCGCCCGTGCTTGGTGCCCGAATACGGAGATTGGTCAAAACCTCTTTCCGGGAGTGCGCTCTCCAATGGTATCATTGCGTCCTAAATCTTCAGCAAGCGGGCTGGTTTCCACCCTTCGGCATTTCATGGAAAGCGCCTCGGCGGGCGGTATCGTGCTGATGATCGCGGCCTTGCTCGCGATGCTGATCGCCAATTCGCCCTTCGCGCAGAGTTATTTCGACACCCTCCACAGCTACGTCGGGGGCCTCTCGATCCTGCACTGGATCAATGATGGCCTGATGGCGATCTTCTTCCTGTTCGTGGGGCTGGAAATCAAACGGGAACTGGTGGACGGACGGCTTGCGACATGGGATCAGCGGCGGCTTCCCGTTCTGGCGGCAATCGCAGGGATGGCGGCACCAGCGCTTGTCTACCTTGCGGTTATCGGGGGTGATCCTGCCCTGGCAAATGGCTGGGCGATTCCGGCGGCTACCGATATCGCCTTCGCGATCGGCGTTCTCGCGCTTCTCGGTCCGCGCGCGCCGACCTCGCTCAAGTTGTTTCTGGTGACGGTCGCGATTGTTGACGACATGGGCGCGGTGGCGATCATTGCGCTGTTCTACACATCGGGTCTGGCCATTATGCCGCTTGTCGCGGCGATCGTCATCCTGGCGGCCATGTTCGCGCTCAATCGTTTCGGCGTCCGCGCACTTCCGCTCTATCTTTCCGGCTTTGCCCTGCTCTGGTTCGCGGTCCTGCTTTCAGGCGTGCATGCAACGATCGCCGGCGTCCTCGCGGCCTTTACGATCCCAATTATCAGGACGCCCGGCACGCCCGACGCTCCCCACTCGCCGCTGCACAGGCTTGAGCATGCGCTGAACCTGCCGGTGGCCTTTTTCATCGTGCCGCTGTTCGGATTCGCCAACGCCGGCGTGGCGCTGGATGGCCTGACAATGGAGGAAATCTTCTCGCCCATGCCGGTCGGCATTGCGGCGGGCCTGTTCATCGGCAAACAGCTCGGAATCTTCTCGGCGGTCTGGCTGGCGGTCAGGACCGGTATCGCGGCCAGACCGCGCGGCGCGACCTGGCTTCAGATCTATGCGGTTTCCATCATCTGCGGCATCGGCTTTACGATGAGTCTGTTCATCGGCAGCCTTGCGTTCGGTGATCCGCTGCTGGTCGAGGAAGCCAAGCTGGGCACGCTGAGTGGTTCCGTGCTGGCGGCGATCATCGGTTATGCGTTGCTCCGGCTCGCGCCGCTGCATTCCGAACACGTCCTTGAGGAGGTCGAGCAAGCTCGGGAGATCGAGCAGGACGGCGACGTAGAGAGCATGACAGCCGAACCGCACAGAAGTGCGGGATAGCGCCGCCTCAATCATCGAACGAACCGTTCATGCCCCCATTCGAAGTTCTGCTGGCAAACGATTTTACTGTTCGCTCGGATCATCCGGCGGAACGCGCCATCCGTCTCGCCAGGGAAAGCAGGGCAATCTCGTCATCGCCCATGTGCTGGAGAAGGATATAGGTGCCCTTCCTGAAATGGTTCACCGTCTTCAACGTCGCGCAATGCGAAGGCTTGCGCGAAGGGCTGGCGAGCGATCCCGCGCCGCTCCCCTGACGCGAGACATTCTCCATGCCGAGGCGCTGATAGAGGCGACCGGCGCGAATATCCGCATCGGCGGGGATAAGGCGTACTGCGGCCCCGGTCCCGACTATATTCAGGTGCCGCCGCTTTCCGTGACCAGATCAACTACTACCGGACCGTCTTCCACGAACTCTCCCATCCTTCAAGAGCAAGGCACCGGCTGAATCGCGACCTGTCGGGCCGGTTCGGATCGAAACTTATGCGCGCGGGGAATGGCGCGCGGAGATTTCCGCCGCCTACATCTGCGCGGCGCCGGGCATCGTCCCCACCGCCCGCCACGCCGATTATGGCTTGTGGTTCTGAAAAAGGACAACCGCCATCTTCCGCGCCGCCAATCAGGCGAGCAAGGCGACGCCCTAAATCCTCGCCTTTGGCGAGCGCGACGACGCTGACACCATCGACTCGGAACGGAGGATTGCGGCATGATTCTCCTGCCCCCCAAACCGGCAGGATGAATCCGAATGATGGAGGACGATAGGCTTTTGAACGCAGCGAGAACTGGCCAAGTTCCTCGGCTACTCCGAGAGCACCATCAATCGGATGGTGTCGCAGTGCCCCGAAAAGCCGCCGCCGCGCGTTGCGGCCGTGGCTCGGCCTCGCTGGCTTCCCGAGACGGCCCGAGGATGGAGCAAAGCCAGTGGTGATCCTCCCATGGGAGAAGCGGGGCACGCCCGGAAAATCCGATAAAATCATGATCGGGGCTTTCCCGATCATCGCATTTTCAACACGCCTCAAGGCATATTCGGGAATGGCAGCGTGCCAAATTACGCCAAATCTCAGACTTATCCTTATTTTTCAAAGGATATTGGTGCGGTCGAGAAGACTCGAACTTCCACGGCCTTTCGGCCACAACGACCTCAACGTTGCGCGTCTACCAGTTCCGCCACGACCGCACATTTCAAGGGGAACCGGCGGCGCCGGACCCTGGTAGGCGCTGGCCCTTAGCAAAGGGCTAAAGACCATGCAACATCCGATGTTCAGGCACGTTGGGGAAAACGGGCCGGTGCTGTTACATATCCCGTTCGGGTCTTTGCCGCGCACGACGCGGCGGACCGGCCATGAGACGGGAAGGAGGTGCGCCGATGTCCGCGCGATGGTGGCTGATATGCGCAGGAGCGACCGGGATGGCTGTCGCGCTGGGCGTGGGGCTGGGCGGTTATGCCGCCGGCGAAGGTCCGGTCGGATGGCAGGGGGCATCGATCACGCCCGCACTGGCCGACTCTGCGGCGCAGGCCCCGCTTCCCCCGGAGGCGCCATCGCCCGGCCCGGCCCATATTCACTGCACGGGCTGCGGACCGACGCTGGAAGAGCGGCGCATGGCCGCTGACATGGCCGGGCTGGATGCAGGCGACGGGACCTACGACCCCTATGCTACGGTTGCACGAGACGAGGGGGTGCAGGAAGAGGCTACGCACGCGGCGCATTCCGAACCGGCGGCCGACTCCGCACCGATCCCCGCGTCAAAACCGACGCCGCGCATCGCCGTCCCGCCGCCCGTTCGTGCGACGACAGCGCCCGCCGCTGAACCGACGTCGGCAGAGGGCCCCTGATCCAGCCCCTCTGCCGCACCCGCCCGGCCTCTATTCGGCGGCGATCACCTCCGGCGCATCGGTTAGCGGGTGGTCGAGCCGGTTGACCATTTCCTTCGGACAGACCTGCCAGAAACAGTGGCGCCAGCGATCCCAGTCTTCCAGGATGGTGTTGGACCAGCGGCTGTCTGTCGTCGCCGCATGTTCGGTGATCAACGCCTTCAGCCGTTCTTCCCAATACGCGCTTTCCAGCCGCTGCCAGACGATGCTTTCAGGATTGGCGCGTGCCGGAAAACGGCCATCCTCGTCCAGGATGAACGCCATGCCGCCGGTCATGCCCGCGCCGAAATTGGCGCCGGGATTGCCGAGAATGACGGCGGTGCCGCCGGTCATATATTCGCACCCATTGGCGCCGCACCCTTCCACCACGACCTGCGCGCCCGAATTGCGGACCGCGAACCGCTCGCCCGCCTGGCCGGCGGCGAACAGCTTGCCCGCCGTCGCCCCATAGAGGACGGTGTTGCCAAGGATCGTGTTGTCCCGGCTGTCCAGCGGGCTGGACACGGTGGTCCGCACGACGATGATGCCGCCAGACAGACCCTTGCCGACATAGTCATTGGCGTCGCCGAACACCTCCAGCGTGATGCCCTTGCACAGGAATGCGCCCAGCGACTGGCCGGCGCTGCCGCGCAGCCGCACGGTCAGATGCCCGTCGGCGAGCGTCGACATGCCGAACTTTTCGGTGACGGCCGCGGACAGACGCGTGCCGACCGCACGGTGGGTGTTGCGCACCGTATAGGTCAACTGCATCTTCTCGCCGCGCTCGAACACGGCGCGGGCGTCCTTCATCATCTGCGCGTCGAGGCTGTCGGGCACCTGGTTGCGCCAGCTGTCCAGGCTGAAGCGGCGCTGTTCGTCGCTGGCGTCGACCTTGGCCAAAATGGGGTTGAGGTCGAGATCGTCCAGATGCTCGGCGCCCCGGTTGATCTGCTTGAGCAGTTCGGTACGGCCGATCACCTCGTCCAGACTGCGATAGCCAAGCCGCGCCAGAACCTCGCGCACTTCCTCTGCGATGAAGGTCATGAGGTTGATGACCTTTTCCGGCGTGCCCGTGAACTTCTCACGCAGCCTCTCATCCTGCACGCACACACCCACCGGGCAGGTGTTGGAGTGGCACTGGCGCACCATGATGCAGCCCATGGCGACCAGCGACAACGTGCCGATGCCGAATTCCTCCGCGCCCAATATGGCGGCGATGACGATGTCGCGCCCGGTCTTGAGCCCACCATCGGTGCGCAGCTTGACGCGATGGCGCAGGCCGTTGAGGGTCAGCACCTGGTTCGCTTCGGACAGGCCCATTTCCCACGGCGTGCCGGCATATTTGATGCTGGTCTGCGGGGACGCGCCGGTGCCGCCGACATGTCCGGCGATCAGGATAACGTCCGCATGCGCCTTTGCCACGCCGGCCGCGACGGTGCCGATGCCGGCCTGGCTGACTAGTTTCACGCAGACGCGCGCGCGCGGGTTGATCATCTTGCAGTCGTAGATGAGCTGCGCCAGATCCTCGATCGAATAGATGTCATGATGCGGCGGCGGGCTGATCAGCATCACGCCCGGTGTCGAATGACGCAGCCGGGCGATGAATTCCGTCACCTTGAAACCGGGCAACTGGCCGCCCTCGCCGGGCTTGGCGCCCTGCGCGACCTTGATCTCTATCTCCTCGGCCGATCCCAGATATTCGGCATGGACGCCAAAGCGGCCGGACGCGATCTGCTTGATCACCGAGTTGGCGTTGTCGCCATTTTCATAAGGGGTGAACCGCGCGGCATCCTCGCCGCCTTCCCCCGACACCGCCTTCGCGCCGATGCGGTTCATCGCGATCGCCAGCGTTTCATGCGCTTCGGGCGACAGCGCGCCCAGGCTCATGCCCGGCGTCACGAAGCGCTTGCGGATCTCGGTGGTCGCCTCGACCTCGTCGATCGGCACCGCCTCGCGCGCGAAGTTGAACTCCAGCAGGTCACGCAGATAGACCGGCGGCAGGTCGCGCACGCCGCGCGAGAATTGCAGATAGGTGGAATAGCTGTCGGTCGCCACGGCGGTCTGCAACAGGTGCATGAGCTGCGCTGAATAGGCGTGGCTTTCCCCGCCATTGCGCTGGCGGTAGAAACCGCCGATCGGCAGGCGCACGACCGCGCTGTCATAGGCGGCGTCGTGCCGCAGCTTGGCATTATAGTGCAGCGAGGCATAGCCTTCGCCCGAAATCTTCGCCGGCATGCCGGGGAACAGATCGTTGACCAGCGCACGGGACAGGCCGACCGCTTCGAAATTATAGCCGCCGCGATAGGAACTGACGACCGCGATGCCCATCTTGGACATGATCTTCAGCAGCCCTTCGTTGATGGCGGTGCGATAGCGTTCGAAACAGGCGTCGAGCGAGAGGTCCCCGAACAGGCCGCGCGCATGGCGGTCGGCGATGCTGGCTTCGGCGAGATAGGCGTTAACCGTGGTCGCGCCCACGCCGATCAGCACCGCGAAATAATGGGTGTCGAGCGCTTCGGCACAGCGTATGTTGACCGACGCGTAGGATCGCAGCCCCTTGCGCACCAGATGGGTGTGCACCGCCGCCGCAGCCAGCACGCCTGCCACCGCGATGCGGCCCGGCCCCACATTCTCGTCGGTCAGGAACAGTTCCGTGCGTCCTTCGCGCACCGCCTGTTCCGCCTCCTCGCGAATGCGGGTGATCGCCGCGCGCAGTTGCTCCTGTCCGCCGCTGGCCGGGAAGGTGCAGTCGATTTCCGCCACCGCCGGGCCGAAACGCGCGCGCAGCCGCACCCATTCGCCTGATGTCAGGACAGGCGAATCGAGCACCAGTACATGGCTGTTCTGCGCGCCTTCCTCCAATATGTTGTGGAGGTTGGAAAAGCGCGTCTTGAGGTTCATCACATGCCGTTCCCGCAGGGAATCGATCGGCGGATTGGTGACCTGGCTGAAATTCTGGCGGAAGAAGTGGCTGATCGCGCGCGGCTTGTCGGAAATCACCGCCAGCGGCGTGTCGTCGCCCATGGAACCGACCGCTTCCTTGGCATCTTCCACCATCGGGCCGAGGATGAGTTCCAGATCCTCCAGCGACATATTGGCCGCCACCTGACGCCGCGTCAGTTCCGCCTTGTCCCAGACCGGCAGAGCGTCGCCCGCCGGCGGCAGGTCGTTTACCGTCAGGAAATCCTTGATCAACTGGCCATAGGGGCGCTCGTTCGCGATCCGGTCCTTGATCGCGCGATCATCATAGATCTCGCCTTCCAGCAGGTCGACCGCGATCATCTCGCCCGGCCCCATGCGGCCTTTCCTGACGATGGTGGTTTCCGGCACGACCACCATGCCCGTTTCCGAACCCACGATCAGCAGATTGTCGCCCGTCAGCGTGTAACGCAGCGGGCGCAGCGCGTTGCGGTCCACGCCCGCCACCGCCCAGCGGCCGTCGGTCATGGCCAGCGCGGCGGGGCCGTCCCACGGTTCCATGACGGAGGCGAGATATTCGTACATGTCGAGATGGGCGCGCGGCAATTCGGCATTGTCGACCTGCCACGCCTCGGGCACCAGCATCAGCTTGGCGGTGGGCGCGTCCCGGCCGGCGCGGCAGATCGCCTCGAACACGGCGTCGAGCGCGGCGGTGTCGGACGCACCCGCCGGAATCACCGGCTTGATGTCCTCCGACTGTTCGCCAAAGGCCAGGCTGGCCATCTTGATCTCGTGGCTCTTCATCCAGTTCTGGTTGCCGCGGATCGTGTTGATTTCGCCATTATGGGCGAGCGTGCGGAACGGCTGGGCCAGCCACCATTGCGGGAACGTGTTGGTCGAATAACGCTGGTGAAAGATGGCGACGCGGCTTTCGAACCGCTCGTCCTGAAGGTCCGGGTAGAAAACCGACAGCGATTCGGCGAGGAACAGGCCCTTGTAGATGATCGACCGGCACGACAGCGAACAGACATAGAAATCGCTGATCTGCGCGGCGATCACCTTCTTCTCGATCCGGCGGCGGATGAGGTAGAGGTCCTTCTCGAACTCGCCTATGTCGCGTTCCTCGGGCATCGGCCCGGCGATCATGATCTGCTCGATTTCCGGGCGGGTGCGCTGCGCCTTCTCGCCGATGACCGACACGTCGACCGGCACCTGGCGCCAGCCATAGATGGTATAGCCCGCGTCGATGATCTCGCTCTCGACGATGGTACGGCAGGTTTCCTGGGCGTTGAGGTCCGTGCGCGGCAGGAACACCATGCCCACCGCCAGACGGTTGGGCAGCGGCTTGTGCCCCGAATCGGCGATCGCATCGTCAAAGAAACGGACCGGAAGATCGACATAGATGCCCGCGCCGTCGCCGGTCTTGCCGTCCGCGTCGACCGCGCCGCGATGCCACACCGCCTTCAGCGCATCGATCGCGGACACGACCACGCGGCGGCTGGGCCGCCCGTCGGTCGCCGCGATCATGCCCACGCCGCACGCGTCGGATTCGAATTCGGGGCGGTACATGCCCTCACGCGCGAGGCGGAGGCGTTCGGCTTCGTTGGTCATGATGCCTTACCCTTGTTGCCCGGTGTCGCCTTTTTGGCTGACGGGCCGGTCATTTGCTTCTGGTGATATGCGGTCCGTCGCCGGACCTGCGCGTCAGTTCCCCGACTCTGGCCTGGGCGGCGGCGGAAGATGCGCGGTCGCCGCTTCCGCCTTTTTCATGATTTCAGGCATGGCGCGCATCATCCGCGGCGTCAGCGCCGCCATCTCGCGCGTCATTTCGGGATCGGCGAACATCAGGAGATAATCGTCCGCGAACGCCTTGCCCGAAGGCGTCGCAAAAAACGCGTTCATATCGTTCAGCTGCCCGACCGTGAACCGCCGTGCGAAGGCGCGAGACAGGCCGGCGCGGACCGCAGGCTCCATCTCGCCCATGACGGTACCCAATTCCCGCGACATGACGCCGGTCATGATCTTCATCCGCTCCTCGAAAGCGGGATCGCTTTCTCGGGTAAGTTCGGCCATCGTCTTGCCATCGGCGTCCTTCTGGCCGAAATCCTCGCCCTTCATCCCCATCATCTGGACCATCATGGCGTCCATCATCGCGGGAAACTGGTCCCGCATCATACGGACATAAATGCCCTCGGGCACCAGCGCGGCGACCGCCCTGGTCGCGGCGGCCAGACGCGCGGGATCAGGCGCCGGCGCGTCTGCTGTCGCGGCAGGCGATGGCGCAGGGGGAGGCGCGGCGAAGACAGCCCCCGCCGGCGCCGCCAGTGCCAGGAACAATGGGATGGTCCTCATGCTGCGATCTCCTCACGGGTACGGGCTCGGGCGTTCATATAGCGGTGCATATGGTCGGAAACGTCGCGGCCGTCGCGTATGGCCCAGACCACCAGCGATGCGCCGCGCACGATGTCCCCGGCCGCGAACACCCCGTCGAGCGAGGTCATCATCGTCTTGTGATCGACGCGCAGCGTGCCCCAGCGGGTGACGGACAGATCCTCCGCTCCGAACATCCGCGGCAGTTCCTCCGGATCATAGCCCAGCGCCTTGATGACCAGATCGGCTTCCATCGTGAACTCGCTGCCCGGGTCCGGTTCGGGCGTGCGGCGGCCTGACGCGTCGGGCGAACCGAGCCGCATCCGCGTCACCCTGACGCCCGTTACCTGTTCCGTCCCCTCGAACGCGACCGGAGCGGTCAGCCAGACGAATTCGACGCCTTCCTCCTCCGCATTGGCGACTTCGCGCTGGGAGCCGGGCATATTGTCGCGATCGCGGCGATACAGGCATTTTACCGACTTCGCACCCTGCCGGATGGCGGTGCGTACGCAGTCCATCGCCGTATCGCCGCCGCCGATGACGACGACATTCTTGCCGGCCGCCAGCAGCGTGCCGTCCGCATGTTCGGGCACGGCATCGCCAAAGCCGGCGCGGTTCGAGGCGATGAGGAAATCCAGCGCCCTGACCACGCCGGGGGCGCCGACGCCGGGCGCGCGGATGTCGCGCGGCTTGTAGACGCCGGTGGCGATCAGGATGGCGTCATGCTGCTCGCGCAGTTGATCCAGCGTCGCGTCGCGGCCGACCTCGAAGCTCTGGTGGAAGATGATGCCGCCGTCCTTCAGCCGCCGCACCCGACGCTGCACCACGTCCTTTTCCAGCTTGAAGCCGGGGATGCCGTAAGTCAGCAGGCCACCCGCGCGATCGTGCCGGTCATAAACATGCACTTCGTGCCCCGCCGCGCGCAAATATTCAGCGGTAGTAAGCCCGGCCGGACCGGCGCCGATGACGCCCACCGACTGGCCGGTGGGGCTGCCTGGAACCAGCGGTTCGACCCAGCCTTCCTTCCAGGCGGTGTCGGTGATGAACTTTTCCACCGAACCGATGGTGACGGCGCCATGCCCGGAAAACTCGATGACGCAATTGCCCTCGCACAGGCGGTCCTGCGGGCAGATGCGGCCGCAGATTTCGGGCATGGTAGATGTCTGGTTGGACAGTTCATAGGCTTCGCGCAGCCGCCCCTCGGCGGTCAGACGCAGCCAGTCGGGGATATGATTATGCAGCGGGCAATGGGTCGAGCAATAGGGCACGCCGCATTGCGAGCAGCGCGAGGCCTGCTCCTCCGCCGTGTCGACTAGAAAGGTCCTGCTGATTTCAAGGAAATCGCCGGCCCGCGCGTCGGCCGCGCGCTTTTCAGGATAGGCCTGCCCGGTTCCCAGGAATTTGAGCATCGGATTGTCCGCCACGCATGCCTCCGAAAAAAGTGCATGCGTGCGATAGCAGAATATGCCGGAAAGTCACCTATTTTCTCGTCAATAGGTCAACTAATGTTACCTATTATTGTCACATTCCGCGCTTGTCCCTGTAAAACTCGCGGCAGATTGAACGTATAGTGCCATGTCGGACCTATTAGAGGCCCAGCCATAGCAGGGCCCCGATTCCCGCGACGATTCGATACCAGGCAAAGGGTGCAAAACCCCGGCGGGACACCAGACCGACAAACCAGCGTATGACCAGCAGCGCCACCAGGAACGACACGACGAAGCCCAGCGCTATGCTGTCCCATCCCACCGCCGCCGACGCGACCTGGTCGCCCTTTTTGATCAGTTCCAGCGTCGTCGCGCCCAGCATCGTGGGAATGGCGAGGAAGAAGCTGAATTCGGCCGCGGTGCGCCGTTCCACACCCAGCAGCAACGCGCCCATGATGGTTGCCCCCGACCGGCTGACGCCGGGGATCATCGCGATGCACTGCATCAGGCCGATGCCGACGACACGGGCGATGGGGATATCGGCGATGCCGGCGAACCGGCCTTGCCGCACCGCCCGTTCGATCAGCAGGATCGCGACACCGCCGACGATCAGCGCCCAGGCGACGACCCGGGGCGAACCCAGCAGCATTTCGATATAGGCATGCAGCGCAAGGCCCAGCAGCGCCGAGGGCAGGAACGCGATCAGCAGGTTGCGCGCGAAACGCCAACTCGCCGGCTGATGCCGGATCAGCCCGGTCGCCACCGCCCAGAATGTGCGCCAGTAGAGCACAACCACGGCCAGGATCGCGCCAAGCTGGATGATGATGTTGAACATCGCCCACTGGGCGGCATCATAGCCCAGCAGTTCGCTGGCCAGAATCAGGTGTCCGGTCGAGGACACGGGCAGGAATTCGGTCAGCCCCTCGACAATGCCGAGCAGGATGACGGTAAGATAGTGCATGTCCATAAGGGGGCCTTCACATGATCCGCCCCGTCAGGGCGGACCGCACGACGACAGCGGAGCGGTGAAGGCGTCCGTGGCGACAAGGTGGTTGCGATCCGGCATCAGGCCCGGGTCTGGACGCGTCCGGCAAATCGGCCGCTGCGGCGATAGCACACCAGCCAGTTTTCCGTCACCGCCGCCATCGGCGTCGGCGCGACGCCCAGCGCCGCCAGCCCCGGCGCATCGGGCGCCGTCACATTGTCCCGTTGCAGCATCGCCCATTGGTCGCGGGTGATCGGCGCGCCGGGCAGGAAGCCGAACGCGGCGATCGCACCGGCCAGCGGCGCGGGCACGGGCACCAGACTGCGCTCTCGCCCGATCTGTTCGGCGACAAAGGCGTTGAGTTCCATCATGCTGACGGTCTGCGGCCCGCCCAGTTCGAAGGTCCGGCCTCCGCAACCGTCCGGGTCCGCCGCCGCGGCGACGATGGCGTGGGCGACATCGACCACATATACCGGCTGGAACCGCGTGGCCGCGCCGATGACCGGGACGACCGGCGCCATGCTGATCAGCCGCGCGAAACGGTTTACGAACTGATCCTCCGGCCCGAAGATGATCGAGGGCCGCAGGACCGTCGCGGCCGGAAAGGCCGCCCGGACCGCCGCTTCGCCGGCAGCCTTCGACCGACCATAGGCAGAGGGGCTTTCCGGGTCCGCACCGATGGCCGACACATGCACCAGCGCCGCCACGCCCGCGCGGGCGGCAGCCTGCGCGACATGAGCGGCGCCGTCACGATGTACCGCGTCGAAGTCCCCCGCCAGCACACCAACCAGATTTATGACCGCATCGCTGCCTGCCACCGCGCGGGCGACGCTATCGCTCTGGCGGAGGTCGGCCGCCACGAACTGGATCTGGCCCAGCCCGCCCAATGGCTTGAGGCGGATAGCGGTTGCCAGGTTGCGCTGCGCCACGCGCACGCGCGCGCCCTTCGCCGCGAGCGCCTGAACGACCTGACGGCCTACAAAGCCGCCGCCGCCGAACACCGTAACCAGCCTGTCCTTCATGCGTGCATCCCATGATCCCGAAGGGAAAGTGACTCCCACCCCTCTGCAACAGCCGCGCGCCGCTGACAACCGCCACGGATGCCGCGACGCAGCTTTTTAGGGCAGCCAGCCCTGAAGGCCGGCGATCATCCACAGGCCCAGCAACAGGAAAAGCAGCGCCGCACCGATCTGCAGCGCGCGCATCGGCACCTTTTTCGCCAGCGCCTCGCCAAACAGCACGGCGGGGACATTGGCGATCATCATGCCCATCGTCGTGCCCGCCGTCACCGCCAGCAGCGCGTCGAACCGCGCGCCCAGCGCGACGGTCGCGATCTGGGTCTTGTCACCCATCTCCACCAGAAAGAAGGCGATCGTCGTCGTCACGAACACCCCGGCCTTCGACGGCGCGGACAGCGGGGCGTCCTCGTCGATCTTGTCCGGCACCAGCGTCCATGCCGCCATGGCGATGAAGGACAGCGCGACAGCGTAACGGAACCAGGGCGCGGACAGCACGCCCGCCACCGAATGACCGACCAGCGCCGCCAGGAAATGGTTGGCCAGCGTCGCGACCAATATGCCCAGGATGATCGGCAGCGGCTTGCGGAACCGGGTGGCGAGCAGCATCGCCAGCAATTGCGTCTTGTCGCCCATTTCGGCGAGCGCGACGAGCGCGGCGGAGGTGAGGAAAGCGTCCATCGATATGTCCGGGGCCGGGTGGAAGACGAACGCAATGCCACCGGCCTTCTCCACCCGGCCGGGACGGAAAAGCCGATGCCATTGGTCTCGCCCGACGCGCGATCCGCGTCCCGACTGCCACGACCTCTCGGCCGAATATGTTGACAGGCGGCCCGTTCCGGTGGGCGGAACGGCTGGCTACTCCCCAGATGACGACCCACCCCTACGCCGCGCAGGGGGCGAAGGCAAGGCGCATGAAGGCGGTTTTACGGTTCTCCGCGGCTTTCGCGCATGCGCCGTTCGGCAAACCATTGTTCCAGCATTTTGGCGGTGCATCCGGTGAAACCATTGCTGCCGATCGCCGTGCAACTGCCTGGCAGGGTCTGGCGCTGCACCTGCTCCATCGTCGCCACCTGACTGCCCCAGCCGGGGCCGCCGGACACTTCGGGCTTTTCCCGTATCTTCTTGGGAATGCGGTAGCGTTCCGATTCGGGCTTGCGCGCGCACACGACGATTTCATCGTCGCCGCCGCTTTTAGGACAGGGGTCGTCGCCATAGACGACCAGGGCGGCGATCCGCTCGGGTGGCTCGGCCCGCGCCGGGACGGCCGCCGCCAGGAGGCCGAGCAGGGGCAATGCCCATGATGACCGGAACCTCAGCGGCA
>JBFWMJ010000056.1:0-18009 GCA_050251675.1 Sphingobium sp. | reverse complement strand
TCCTGGTCAACAATGCCGGCATTGTGCGCTACGGCTGGATCGAGGAATTTTCCGAAGACGATCTGGACCAGTCGATCGCTATCAACATACGCGGCACGATCAACGGGGTTCGGGCCGGCCTGCCCCTTATGAAGGCGACGCCGGGTGCCACGCTGGTCAACATCGCATCGGTCGCGTCGCTGCGCGGCAATCCCAAATATACGATCTACGCGGCGACGAAGTTCGCGATTCGCGGCCTGACCCAGTCGCTCGATCTGGAACTGTCGCGCTTCGGCATCCGAACGGTGTGCATCATGCCGTGGTCGATCGAAACGACGCTGCTCGACGGATCGTCGGCAAGCGGTGACATGACCATGCGAGAATCGATGCAGCGGACCAGCCAGACGATCTATGGCGCGGACTATGCCGCCGACGCGATATGGGAGGCCGCGCATGGCGACGCGGCCGAAGTCATTATCGGCGAGGAAGGCGCGGAGTTCATCCGGCGCGCCGAAGCCAATCCCGAAAAACTGCGCGCCATGCTGAAGAAGGCAGTCGCAGCAGGCAATTTCGACTGAGGAGGGTGAAGCAAATGATCGTATTGCTCGGATTCTACAGGCGCAGGCAGGATCTCAGCTGGGATCAGTTCTCCCATCACTGGCGGAACATCCACGGCCCTCTGCTGCGCGACACGCCGGCCACGGCCAGGCACATCCGCCGTTATGTGCAGCATCATCTGCGCCCCAACCCGGACCATCCGGAGGCCGCGCTGCCCTATGACGGTTTTTCCGAAGTCTGGTTCGAAAGCGTCGAAGACCGCAAGGCGATGCACAGCGACCCGCAATATCAGGCGTTGATGCCGGCCGACGAAGCGTTGTTCCTGGACCTGACCGCGACCCGGCTGCACATGATCGACATGCCGGTCGTCCAGATCGGTGAGGAAACGAGGGTGAACGGCGAAACCGTCCGCTTCATCGGATGATTCCCGGGACGATGGCAAGGCGGCCATCCCGCCGGCCTGGAGCACAGGGAAGATCGCAGCATTGAGTGTCCGGGATTTGGTGATCTTGATGCTCGTCTGCCTCGGCTGGGGCATGAGCGTCATCATGGGCAAATATGCGGTCGCTGATCTCGGCGCCCCGCCGCTGTTTTTCGCCATGTTGCGGACGCTGCTGGTGGCAGCGACGCTATCGCGCTTTCTCTGGCCGCTGCCGGCGATGCCCGGCCGCGTGTTCCTGGCGACGATGATGCTGGGCGGCGGGTCGTTCGCACTGCTGTTCATCGGCCTCCAGACGGCGAGCGCTTCGTCCGCGTCTATCGTCACCCTGTCCGCCGCGCCGCTGACCGTATTGTTTGCCATTTTCTTCCTGGGCGAAAGGGTCGGCTGGTGGCGGGGGTTGGGCATGGCGCTGACGCTGGGCGGCGTAGGTGTGGTGGTGGCGGACCCTTCGGGCATGCAGGCGTCGACCGGGTTGTTCTACGTCGGCGGCAGCGCGCTGGTGGGCGCTCTGGGATCGGTGATGCTGAAGCAACTGGTCGATACGCCGGCGGTCACCTTGCAGGCATGGGCCGGCGTGTCCGGCACGATCCTGCTGCTGCCGCTGTCGCTGCTGCTGGAACAGCATCAGATCAGCGCGACCATGGCGGGCGGCTGGGCGCTGCTGGGATGTATCGCCTTTTCGGGACTGATCGTATCGGTACTGGGGCACACGACCTATTATGCGCTGCTGCAGAAATATGACGCGAACCTGATCGCCCCCCTGACGCTGATGACGCCCGTGTTCACGATCTTGCTGGGCATCGTGCTGATGGGCGAGAAAGCGACGCCGGGGCTGGCCGTGGGGGGGCTGCTCGCGATGCTGGGCGTCGCGATCACCGTGATCCGCCCGTCGCGGGTGCTTCCCAAATGGCTGCTGCTGCACA
Organism: Sphingobium sp.; assembly: GCA_050251675.1. GTDB lineage: Bacteria > Pseudomonadota > Alphaproteobacteria > Sphingomonadales > Sphingomonadaceae > Sphingobium. Next base: position 16,107 of record JBFWMJ010000056.1, on the reverse strand, counting down.
ATCCTGTGGATTGAAGGGCGTGCGAGGATAGCCGCGTGCAGCGGCGGGATCATCTCGCTACACACCCGGCGACCTTAATTCGGCGACACCGGCTGCGCCCTTGCCGAAAAGGAAGAGCGGCTTTGCCGGGCGCATTCTTATCATAGGGATGATCGAACTGGCGCGCGGAACGCCCGCGCCTTGGGTCGTCACGACGAACACGCGCATCGCCGGCGAATCAGGGCGTATATCAATGATCCTGCCGGCCACGCAGGCATCGGGCGAGAACGGCGTACATGCCCAAAAAAGGGCCAATGCTTATGCCCGCCATCGCTGCGCAGGTTGAAGATCGCGGCGGATAACCACGGCTCTGTACGTCGTGTCATAACAGGTGTCATTCCGGCCGACGTACGGCCGACAGGTATTCAGGCCGCCCCCGTGCCCGACTGGTGCGGGGCCCTGTCGCCCCCGCCATGGGCTGTGCCCGGAACCCGTATCGGGGGGCAGCGACCTCTTCAGCCTGCCGCCCCATGACACCGGCTCAACCGGCGGTGTAGCCCCCGTCCACGCCATAGGCCATGCCGTTGACATAGGATGCGCCGTCCGAACAGAGCCAGCAGGCGACCTTGGCGATTTCCGAGGGTTGCGCCAGCCGCTTCATGGGCAGGCGCACCAACACCTTTTCCAGATTGCGGCTGAGCGTGTCCTTGACCAGCGGGGTTTCCACATAGCCCGGATTGACCGCGTTCACGCGGATGCCGTCCGCGCCATATTCGACCGCCGCCGCCTTGGTCAGGCCGATGACGCCATGTTTGCTGGCGCTGTAGGTGCCCGATCCGAACAGGCCCAGCGTTCCCGCCATGGACGCAGTGTTGACGATGGCACCGCCGCCATTCTTCACCATGACCGCGATTTCGGCACGCATGCACAGCCACACGCCGGTCAGGTTGATGCCGATGATCTTTTCCCACTGGTCCATGCGGATGTCACCCAGGCGCACACCGCCGGCCTTCACCTCCGCGCCGCCGATGCCGGCATTGTTGAAGGCGAAGTTCAGGCCGCCCAGCTGATCGACGCACTGGTCGACCATGCGCTGCACTTCATCTTCCACGCTGACGTCGGCCTGTAGCGCGACAGCGCGGCCCCCTTCCGCCTCGATCAGCTTCACGGTACGTTCGGCCGCTTCGAGGAAGCGGTCCGCCACACCGACCGCCGCGCCGCGCCGGGCATATTCAAGGCAGGCCGCCTCGCCGATGCCCGAGCCGCCGCCGGTGACCAGCGCCACCTTCCCATCGAATTCGCCTGCCATCATCCCGATCCTTCTTATGTGCTTGAGTTGGCGTATCTATTTGAGCTGATTGGTGAACTCGGCGAGATCGAAATAATCGCGCCAGTCGCAGATCAGGCCATCGCGGAAGCGAAATACGCCCGCGATGCGGATCGATGCCGTCTTTCCGTTCGCATAGCCGATGATGTCGGCGCGCTCATTGAAGACAAGGCCCTCGCCTGCGTCGGACTCCGCATAGGTCTCCACCTTGAAGCGGGTCACGTCCTTCAGGAAACCACCGATCCAGAGCCTGATCGCATCATGGCCTTCCAGCACCGGCATCGGCACATTATGATAGCGCGCGTCGGGGGTCAGGGTGGCAAGAATGCCGTCCAGGTCGAGCGCTTCCCATGCCGCCAGCATCCGGCGGACGGTGGCGAGGTCCGCACTCACGCGGGCTTGTCCTGCGACGCGCGGTCGAACCCCGGACGCGGGATCAGCGTCATCAGATTGCGCTGAAGCCCGCCATCCACCAGGATTTCCTCGCCGGAAACATAGCCGGCACGGTCGCTCGACATCCAGATGACGGCGTCGGCGATATCCTGCGGCCGGCCGATCTTGCGTTGCGGCACCATGCCCTCGCGCTTCGCCTTGAGTTCGGCATCCTTATAGAAGGCCTCGCTCATCGGGGTGATCATCATGGCGGGCGCGACGACATTGCTGCGGATGCCAAATTCGCCCAGCTCCACGGCCAGCGTCTGCGACAGCATCCGTACCCCGGCCTTGGCAATGGAATAAGCGCCGCTATAGGCCTGCGGCATGAACGCCGCGAGGCTGGCGACGTGCACCATCGCGCCGCCGCCCTTGCCCTTCATCTGCTCGCCGAAAATCTTGGAGCAGAGGAAGAAGCCGCTGAGGTTCACCGCGATCAGCTTGTTCCAGTCGGCAAGCGATAGTTCCAGCAGCGGCTTGGGCTGAAGGATGGCGGCGTTGTTGACCAGAATATCGGCAGCGCCCAGTTCCGATTCGATGCGGGCCGCGGCAGCCGCGACGCTGGCTTCATCGGATATGTCGCATCCGACGCCCAGCACCTTCGCGCCGGCGGCACGCAGCGACGCGGCGGCCTCGTCGCACTGCGCCTGGTCACGGTCCAGCAACGCAACGGCGCAACCCGCGTCAATGAATCCCTGTACCAGCACCCGACCGACACCGCCGACCGCTCCGGTCACGACCGCCACCTTGCCCGACAGGCCCAGCCAATCGCCGCCTTGCGCCATCATTCTCTCCTCATATCACTTTATATCTATGCGTAATCCCTGGCCCATTCGGCGGGCACCGCCACCGGCATGTCCAGCGCCATCTGGGCATAGCTCTTGCCCTGCGCGTCATTGCGCAGCGAAGCGATGCCGCCGCCGCCCAGCGCCTGATCGAGCAGGAAGTTGAACCCGCCGGAACCGGGCGCCTCGAACCGTTCCACATCGCCCTGCACCAGATGGCCGAAATAGGCCTTCATCTTCTCCGCGGTGAGTTCGCGGCGCAGCAGCGGCACGAGCCGCGGGGCGCGCGCGATGATCGCGATATTGGCCTTGTCGCCCTTGTCGCCCGATCGGCCATAAGCCAGCCGATAGAGCGGGAGCGTGACGCTTTCCCCCGTCGGGATCGCTTCCTCCACGCGTGCGGGCGCGGGGGCCGGATCGCCGGGCGCTTCGTTGGTGATCGACTGGTCGGGCACCGCGAAACGCTCTCCGTCGATTTCCACGACCGGGGCCGGCAGACGGTTCTTGTCCACCAGCATGGAGAACAGACGCACCACCTGCTGCGCTTTCGCGCGGCCGCCGGCATAGCCGGTGACGCCCGGCGCATAATTGGTGCCGGCCGGCGCGACTTCCGCCGCGAAGATCGCAAGCGCTTCCTTGCTGCGATGGGTGACGGCGATCCGCATCACCGTCTCGCGCGTGTCGAGCGACCGGGCGTGGGGACCGTAAATACTCTCCGACCCCAGCAGTTCGATCTGGACGGCGGTGAAATCCTCAAGGCCGCGGCGCTTGAACAATATCCGGCTGCGCTCGATGATGGCTTCGGCCGTGCGCTGCGCCTTTTCGACCGCGCGCGGGCCGATGATGGTGAGGTTGGTGGCGGCCCGCCAGCCATCGGCCCATGTCGCGGACACCTTGTGGCTGGGCGTGGCGGGGCGACCGCGCGCACCGTCCACCAGCACCCGGTTCTCCCCCTGCTGGGTCAGCGTGACCTGGCTGAAATCGGCGGTAACGTCGGGCAGATAATAGGTCGCCGGATCGCCGATTTCATACAGCATCTGTTCCGCCACGGTGCCGGGCGTGACCAGTCCGCCGGTGCCGTCGGGCTTGGTGATGATGAAACTGCCGTCGGCATGGCATTCGGCCACCGGATAACCGATATTGGCCCAGTCGGGCACCAGATCCCAGTCGGTGTGGATGCCGCCGGTCACCTGCGCCCCGCATTCGAGGATATGGCCGATCAGGCTGCCCGCCGCCAGCCGGTCCCAGTCGTGCGGGCCCCAGCCGAATTCGTGCATCAGCACGCCCAGCGCCAGCGCGCTGTCGACGCAGCGGCCGGTCAGCACGATATCCGCGCCCTTCGCCAGCGCGGCGGCGACCGGGGCCGCGCCCAGATAGGCGTTGGCGCTCACGATCGTGTCGGGGAACTGCGCGCCCGAGAACATCTCCCGCCGCTCGCTATCCGGCACCTTGTCCAGGATCGGCAGCACATCGTCGCCGGTGACGGTCGCGATCTTCAGCGACAGGCCCTTCTTGGCGCACAGCGCCTCAAGCGCCTTCGCACAAGCCTCCGGGTTGACCCCGCCGGCATTGGTCACGACCTTTATGCCCTTGGCGGCGATGACCTCCAGCGTGTCATTCATCGCGCCGGTGATGAAGTCGCGCGCATAGCCGTAGGAGGGGTCCTTCGCCCGTGCCTGCACCAGGATCGACATCGTCACCTCGGCCAGATAGTCGAGCATCAGATAGTCGAGATCCGCCTTTTCCGTCAGCTGGATCGCGCCAATCGCGCTATCGCCCCAAAAGCCCGATGGGCAACCGATCTTGATCGTTTTCGTCATCCCGCCACTCATTGCATCTTCTCGTGTGAAGGGTATGTAGACGCAGTTCACTAGTATTGTCTAGCATACTCGTTGAGCGGACATTGCCCGCCGGGGAACGCCGTGCGATGGGAGCGTGAAAGAGCCGGCCGCCCGGCGGAAACCATGTCCAACAGGAGGGACGCCTTGCCTTATACCCAGCCGCTGTTCCGGCCGCTCCAGATCCGGTCGGTCACGATGAAGAACCGGATCGCGCTGGCGCCGATGTGCCAATATGCCGCGACCGACGGCATCGCGGACGACTGGCATGTGCAGCATGCCGGCGCCCGCGCGGCCGGCGGCGCGGGCCTCGTGATGGTGGAGGCGACCCATGTATCGGCGATCGGCCGCATCACCCATGGGTGCCTGGGCCTGTGGAACGACGCGCAGCAGGCCGGGCTGGCGCGAGTCGCGAAGGTGATCGAGCGTTGCGGATCGGTGCCCGCGATCCAGATCGGCCATACCGGGCGCAAGGCCGCGACCGCGATCCCATGGGCGGAGGTCGATTCCTCCCGGCCGGAGGGTCACCCCCTGTCCATGGAGGAAGGCGGCTGGCAGGCCGTGGCGCCCAGCCCCATCCCGTTCCGCGAAGGCTATCAGACGCCCCGCGAACTCACCGTGGCGGAGATCGGCGAGATCATCGACCAGTTCGCCGATTCGGCGCGCCGCGCGCGGGAGGCGGGTTTCCGCATATTGGAGATACACGGCGCGCACGGTTATCTGATCCACGCCTTCCGCTCCGCCTTTTCCAACCAGCGCAATGACAGCTATGGCGGCAGCGTGGAGAAGCGGCGCCGGTTCCTGATGGAGGTGATCGACGCGGTGCGCGGCGAATGGCCCGAGGAACTGCCGCTGTTCGTGCGCCTGTCGTGCGACGAATATGCGCCCGGCGGGATCGACATCGCCGACACGATCATGCTGGCGCACGCCATCCAGGCGCGCGGCGACGTCGACCTGATCGACTGTTCCAGCGGCGGCGGCACGCCGACACAGCGCATCCCGTCGGTCCATCCGGGCTATCAGGTGCCCTTCGCCGACGCGATCCGGCGCGAAGTCGGCATCGCCACGGGCGCGGTCGGCCTGATCAGCGCGCCGACCCACGCGAATGAGATCATCGGCAATGAACGCGCCGACCTGGTCTTCATCGGCCGGGCGATGCTGGCCGATCCGGCCTGGCCGCAGCGCGCCGCGGTGGCGTTGAAGGCCGATCTTCCCCTCCCCGGCCCCTATCAGCGCGCCGTAATGTCCTGAAAGGCTACGCCATGACGACGCCCCAACCCATTTTGCTGATCCCCGCGCTCTATTGTTCGGCGCGGCTCTATGCCGACCAGATCCCGGCCTTGTGGAATTTCGGCCCGGTCACCATCGCCAATCATGCGATGGCCGATTCGATTCCCGAAATCGCCGCGCAAATCCTGTCGATGGCGCCGCCGCGCTTCGCGCTCGCAGGGCTGTCCATGGGGGGATATACCGCCTTGGAGATCATGCGGCAGGCGCCCGAACGGGTGACGAAGCTGGCGCTGATGGACACGTCATCGCGCGCCGATACGCCGGAGGCGACGGCGGGACGCGCGGCGTCGATCGCCCTGACGAAGGAGCAGGGCTTCAACGCCTATCTGGATCAGTCCTGGACCATCGCCGTCGCGCCGGACCGGCAGTCCGATCCGCAGATGCGCGCACTCTATGACCAGATCGCGTGGGAGGTGGGGCCGGAACGCTTCATCCGCCAGCAGCAGGCCATCGGCAAACGGATCGATTCGCGCCCGCATCTGGGGGCGATCACCTGCCCGACCATGGTGCTGGTGGGCGCGCAGGACCTTGCCACGCCGCCCCATCTCGCCGAAGAGATGGCGCAGGGCATCAAGGGTGCCCGCCTGGTCACGATCCCCGACTGCGGCCACCTTGCCACCATCGAGCGGCCTGAAGCCGCAACGGCGGCGCTGGTCGAGTGGATGGGCGGCTGACCGGATCGGGCAACGAAGGGAGAGAACAGGCATGCGCGCATATCAACTCAACGCCAGCAAGGGCATCGACCGCGTCGAACAGGTGAACCGGCCCGACCCCACGGTCGGACGCGGACAGATTTTGCTGCGGATGCGCGCGGCCTCCCTCAACTTTCGCGATCTTCTGGTGGTGCGCGGCGTCTATGGCCCGGCCATGCCGGAGAACATCATCCCCCTGTCGGACGGCGCGGGTGAGGTGATCGCCGTCGGCGAGGGCGTAACCCGTTTCAAGGTCGGCGACATGGCCTGCCCGACCTTCTATGCCGGCTGGATCGGCGGCGACATGGATGCGGACGACGCGGTGACGGCGCTCGGCGGCTATGTCGATGGCGTGCTGGCCGAGATGGTCGTGTGCGACCAGCAGTTCGCCGTGAAGCCCCCCGCCCATATGAGCTACGAGCAGGCCGCCTGCCTGCCTTGCGCTGGCGTCACGGTATGGGCCTCGCTCTACGGATCGCGCCCGCTGCTGGCGGGCCAGACCGTACTGACGCTGGGCACCGGCGGCGTGTCGACGCTGGCGATCCAGTTCGCCAACGCGGCCGGGGCCCGCGTCATCTCCACCTCGTCAAGCGATGCGAAGCTGGAAAAGGCGCGGGCGCTGGGCGCGCACGAAACCATCAACTATGTCACCCACCCCGACTGGGACCAGGAAGTGCTGCGCCTGACCGATGGCAAGGGCGCCGACCATGTGGTGGAAATCGGCGGCGGCGGCACGCTGGCCAAATCGATCGCGGCGGCGGCCTATGGCGGCCAGGTCCACCTGATCGGTGTCCTGACCCAGGGTGAGATCAACCCCCTGCCGCTGATGCGGTGGAAGACGCTGCGCGGCATATTCGTGGGATCGCGCAACCATTTCGAACAGATGAACCGCATGCTGGAACTGCACCGCATCGAACCGATGATCGACAAGGTCTTCGACTTCGACGCGGCGGCAGATGCCTATCGCCACCTTGAATCGGCGGCGCATTCGGGCAAGGTCGTGATCCGTTTCCCGGATTGAACGACAGGACGGCGGCGAACCGGCAGGATCGCCGCCCTTCCCCTTCAGCGCAGCAGTTCGGGCGGAATCGGACGGGCGCGTGGCATACCCGTATCGCGCGGCTGATGGTTCGCGGTGTCCCAATGTTCGGCGATGCGGCCGCTTTCGTCGAAGCGGAAGATTTCCGCCACATGCTTGGTCTTGGGGCCATGACGGTAATCGGTCCAGGTAAAGGCCATGTCGCCGCCGACGCCCAGCACGCGCACCGTGTCCAGCGTCACGTCGGACGCCATCGCCTGGCGCAGGCCGGGGAACCAGCCATTGCCGATATTATGCTCGACAAAATCAGGCGACAGCAGGCGATCGAGCGCCGCCTGATCCTTGCGCCACAAAGCGACGTCGAACAGTTCTCGCACCGTCGCGACCCGCGCCGCGCGCGCTTCCGCCGTCAGCACCGCGCCGCTGCACACCGGGCCGTCCACCATGCGATCGGCGTCCGGGCCGCTCATCGCCGCCAGGCTGTCCCAATGCTCGACCACCTTGCCCTGCGCATTGACGCGCCAGATGTCGATCGTCGCATAGTCATAGGGTTCGTAGAAATAGCGGACATGAACGCAGCGCAGGTCACCGTCCGAGATTTCCCGGTAGATGACGTTGGGATAGCCGCCAAGTGACTGCTGGTGTTCGATCGAGGATTCGATCCCGTCACCTACGACCAGATTATGCTCGCGATAATCGGGCTCAAGAAACTCGCCCGCCCGGGCATAATCCTGTTCGTTGTAGATATGTTGGTACAGGCCGCGCATCGAAACTCTCCCTAATGCGGTAAACAAACTTGTCGGCTGGCCAACAATGTTTGAACAATCGATAGATTATGGCTAGACGATCGAGCCACGGGATGCAATTTCTGTCCGGATAAGGCCAACAGAGGCCGCGCCGTAAAGAAAAGAGGATCGATTCGTGACGCATCCGTTCATTTTTGCCCGCACCACGCCGGACAAGCCCGCCATCATCATGGCCGAAAGCGGTGAGACCGTGACGTTCCGGCAGTTGGAGGAGCGCGCGAATCAGACCGCGCACCTGCTGCGCTCGCTGGGCGCGGTGCGCGGCAATTGCGTCGCCGCGATGCTGGAAAACTGCGTGGAGATGTTCGATATCGCCTGGGCGACCGACCGGGCGGGGCTGTATTTCACGGCCGTGTCGTCGCGGCTGACCGCCAGCGAAGCGGAATATATCATCCGCGATTCGGGGTCGAGGGCGTTCTTCACCTCCCCCCGTGTCGGCCCGGTGGTGGACGAAATGAGCAAGCTCGTCGGAGACCTGCCGCTGTTCATGGCCCAGCCTGCCCATGCCCCCTATCGCGACTGGACGGAAACCGCCGCGGCATTCCCCACGACCCCGATCGACGACGAATCGGCCGGCGGCTTCATGCTCTATTCGTCGGGCACGACCGGCCGGCCCAAGGGTGTGAAACGCCCGCTGCCCGACACGGGCATCCTCACCGGCCCGTTCATCATGCCACTGCTGACGCAGGTCTACGGCACCACGCAGGATTCGGTGTTCCTGTGCCCCGCGCCGCTCTATCACGCGGCGCCGATCGGCTGGTCGATGGCGGCGCAGCGCCTGGGCTGCACCGTCGTCGTCATGGAAAAATTCGATGCGGAAGCCGTGCTCAAGGCGATCGAGAAGTACAAGGTGACGATCGCCCAGTTCGTGCCGACCCACTTCATCCGCATGCTGAAGCTGCCCGACGACGTGCGTGCGCGATATGACCTGTCGTCGCTGAAGGTCGCGTTCCACGCGGCGGCGCCCTGCCCCGTGCCGATCAAGGAAGCGATGCTGGAATGGTGGGGCCCGATCATCCACGAATATTATTCGGGCACCGAAGGCAATGGCATCACCATCATCGGCCCGGACGAATGGATGCAGAAGAAGGGGTCGGTCGGGCGGGCGATCGGCTGCGAAATCCATGCCTGTGATGAAAATGGCGACCCGCTGCCCCAGGGGCAGACGGGCCAGATATTCTTCGCCGGCGGCGCGACGTTCGAATATCATAATGACGAAGGCAAGACAGCCGACAGCCGCAACCGGCACGGCTGGTCCAGCCTGGGCGATGTCGGCCATGTCGATGACGACGGCTATCTGTTCCTGACCGACCGCAAGAGCTTCATGATCATCTCAGGCGGCGTGAACATCTATCCCCAGGAAATCGAAAACCTCCTCGTCACCCATCCCAAGGTGTTCGACGCGGCGGTGATCGGCGCGCCCGATGACGAGATGGGCGAAAAGGTGGTGGGCGTGATCCAGCCCGCCGACATGGCCGACGCCGGCCCCGAACTCGCCGAGGAACTGCGTGCCTTCTGTAAACAGCATCTGAGCGGCGTGAAAGTGCCGCGCCAGATCGACTTCACGGCGGAGCTGCCCCGTCACCCGACCGGCAAGCTTTACAAGCGCATCCTGCGTGACCAGTATTGGGCCAAGACGCCCGCCTGACAGGGGGGACCGGGAGAGAAGTGCATGATCGATTATGAGGCGTTCCGGCAGGAAGTACGCGACTTTCTGGACAGCGAGTACACGCCGGCGATGCGAGAGATGAACCTGCGGCAGGCCGGGCTCTTTTGCGAACCCGAACTCGGCCTGCAATGGCTGCGCAAGCTCAACGCGCGCGGATGGGCGGCGCCCAGCTGGCCGGCCGAATATGGCGGGCCGGGCTGGGACGTCATGCAACGCCATATTTTCGATACGGAATGCGCGACGGTCGGCACGCCGGCCAACGCGAACCAAGGCATAATCCTGGTCGGGCCGGCGCTCATGAAGTTCGGCACGGCAGAGCAGAAAGCCTATTTCCTGCCCCGCATCCTGTCCGGCGAAATCTATTTCTGCCAGGGCTTTTCCGAACCCGGTTCCGGTTCCGACCTTGCCTCCCTGCGGACGGAGGCGGTTCGGGACGGTGACGATTATGTGCTGAACGGATCGAAGATCTGGACGACGCACGCCCATTTCGCCAACTGGATCTTCGTGCTGGTCCGCACCTCGACCGAGGGCACGCCCCATGCCGGCATCAGCTTCCTGCTGGGGCGGATGGACACGCCGGGCATCAGCACCCGCCCGATCATCTCGATTTCCGGCGAGCATGAGCTGAACCAGACCTTTTTCGACAACGCCCGCATTCCCGTGGCCAACCGGGTGGGCGAGGAGAATCAGGGCTGGAAAGTCACCAAATATCTGCTCGAGTTCGAACGCGGCGGCAGCTATGCGGCAAGCGCGCAGGGCATGCTCGATACCGCAAAGCGCATCGCGTCCAGCCAGCCGGGCGACGGCGAAGGCAGCCTGTGGGACGACCCGCATTACCGCCGCCGCGTCGCGGAACTGGAAATCGACCTGCTGGCGCTGGGCGCGACGGAAAACAAGATCGTGGCCAGCATGCAGACCGGCGGCAATGTCGGCGATGTCGTCGCCGCGACGCTGAAGATCAGCGGAACGCAAATGTATCAGAATGCCACAGAATTCTGCGTCGAAGCGCTGGGCGACTATGCGATGGCCGATCAGCGCGACACGCTGATCCTGGCAAGCAACATCCCGCCGGTCGGACCGGCTTACGCGGCCAAGCCCACCGCCAAATATCTGAACGCGCGGGCCGCTTCCATCTATGGCGGCGCGAACGAGGTGATGAAGAACGTCATCGCCCGCACCGGCATGGGCCTAAAGGCCTTTTGAAATGAAAAGGCCCCGGAGCATATCACTCCGGGGCCTTTCTTTTACAGCGGCATGTCTTGTGTACCGGCGGGCCGCCACGGGCCCGCACGCATCACTGTCGCAAACAGCCGGGCGTATCAGAGATAGCCCGCGCCCTTCAGCCGGTCGGTGATGTCGCCCAGCGGATTGGGCTTCACCGGCTTCGCACCGTCGAGCGACACGATCTTGTCCCGGTTTTCCGCGATCATATCGACCGTGATCGGCTCGCGCGCGTCAAAGAGCACGCCCTCGCTCTTCACATATTGCACCTTGGCATAATGGCCGGCCAGCGCAACCAGGATGGTGGCGGTTTCCTTGCAATCCTCGCTCGCCAGCCAGGCGGCGGCGGGAGGAACGCTGTCGATCTTCATGAAATTGCCGAGGTCGCCGATCGGAATATTCTCGTTCATGCGCGTGACGGCGGCGGGCGATATGGCGTTCACCAGCACATTCTTGCGCGCGCCTTCATAGGCAAGGTTGTTCATCATGCCGACCAGCGCCATTTTGGCGGCGCCGTAATTGGCCTGGCCAAAGCTGCCATTGTGACCCGAACCGGACGTGGTGAAGATGATGCGGCCATATTCCTGTGCCAGCATATGCGGCCAGGCGGCATGAGTGACGTTGAACGCACCCAGGACATGGACGTTCATCACCGCCGCGAAATCGTCCGCCGTCATCTTGGCAAAGCTGGTGTCGCGGATGATGCCGGCATTGTTCACGACGATGTCGATGCGCCCGAAACTGTCGATCGCGGTCTGCACCATGCGCGCCGCGCCTTCGGCATCGGTCACGCTGTCATAATTGGCCACCGCTTCGCCACCGGCCGCGCGGATTTCCTCAACCACCAGGTCGGCCGCCGACGAATTCTGGCCGTCGCCGTTCAGCGAGCTGCCCAGATCGTTCACCACGATCTTCGCGCCCAATTGCGAGAACAGCAGCGCATAAGCCTTGCCAAGCCCGGCCCCCGCGCCGGTGATGAGCGCAACCCGGCCGTCCAGTCTAACCGTCATTTCCCGATACTCCCTAACAGACGAGCCCGTCGCGAAAGGCCACCGTACGCGGCCGTTCGCAAGGGGTTGATTGACTCGATGCCGAAGCGCTACATGCGTCTGATTGATTGTTCAACGAAAACCGGCATCGACCGCCGGATCATGCTGGAGTGTAACGATGAGTGAAGCCTATATCGTGTCTGCCGTCCGGACCGCCGGGGGGCGCCGCAAGGGCCGCTTGTCCGGTATCCACGCCACCGATCTCGCGTCGCTGGCGCTGGACGCCGCCGTGGACCGCGCGGGCATCGATCCGTCCAAGGTCGAAGACGTGATCCTGGGCTGCGTCAGCCAGATCGGCGAACAGAGCTTCAACGCCGCGCGCCAAGCCGTGCTGACGTCCAAACTGCCCGTCAGCGTCCCCGGCACGACCGTCGACCGGCAGTGCGGCTCGTCGCAGCAGGCGCTGCACTTCGCGGCCGCCACCGTCATGGCAGGCCAGATGGACGTGGTGATCGCCGCGGGCGTCGAGAGCATGACCCGGGTGCCGATGTTCTCCGCCTATGGCGTGGCGGTGAAGGCCGGCATGGGCGGCCCCTATTCGGCGAAGCTCAAGGACATTTACCCCGGCGAGGACTTCAGCCAGTTCGCCAGCGCCGAGCAGATCGCCAAGGACCACGGCATCAGCAAGGAAGATCTGGACACATTCGCCCTGTCCAGCCACCAGAAGGCGGCCAGCGCGCAGGAACGCGGCGATTTCGACGCGGAAATCGTGCCGGTCGAAATCGACCTGCCCGAAGGCGGCAAGGGCATTCACGACAAGGATGAAGGCATCCGTCACGGCGCGACGCTCGAAGCGATCGCCGGCGTCGACCCGATCCTGCCCGGCGGCATCGTCACCGCGGCGTCCGCCAGCCAGCTCTGCGACGGCGCCAGCGCCGTGCTGATCGCCAGCGCGAAGGCGGTCAAGGAATATGGCCTCAAGCCGCTGGCCCGCATCCACAGCATGACGGTGACCGCGGGCGACCCGGTCAACCTGCTGGTCGAACCGCTTTATGCCACCGAAAAGGCGCTGGCCAAGGCGGGCATGAAGATCGAGGACATCGACCTGTATGAGGTGAACGAGGCGTTCGGGTCCATCCCCCTTGCCTGGGTCAAGCATGTCGGCGCCGACATCGACAAGATGAACGTCAACGGCGGCGCGATCGCCCTTGGCCATCCGCTCGGCTGTTCGGGAACCAAGCTGATGGCGACGCTGGTCCATGCCCTGCACAAGCGCGGCAAGAAATGGGGCCTCCAGACGATGTGCGAGGGTGGCGGTCAGGCCAATGTCACGATAATCGAAGCGCTCTGACTCGCTAACCGGACGCCAGGGGGGACATGACCCGTAGCTTTACTGCAATGCCGCTTCTGGCGGACAGGCTTCGCTTGCAGCAGGCCTGCCCCTATTGGCGGGTACTGGGCATAGACCTGCTGGAATGGGGACGGGGGCGCGCCGTGATGCGGATGGCCCCCTCCCCCCGGATCGCGGCCGGGACCGACGACGCGCGAATCGACCCGCTGGCTCTGGTGGGAATGCTGGACGATTCGTTCAGCAATGCGATGGCTACCGTCCTGCCGCTGTCCATCGGCATATCGACGCTGGACCTGCGGATGGAATTCGCGTCCGCCGCCCCGCCAACCGGGGCGGTCACCGCGGAAACCCAGGTCCAGCTTGTCGGTGACACGATGATCACGGCCCACATCATGGCGCATGACGAGGCCGGGCCGATCGCGACCGGCACGTCCATGTTCACGCTGGGCGGCTATCCAGGCGGATCGCTGCCTGATTTCGGGAAGATCGGGCTTTATGACCCGGTACAGGCGACCGGCCCGTTCCGCGCGCTCATCGGGCTGGAAAGGGCGGGCGATGACGCCGTGCTGCCCGGCGGCAATCCCAATGTCATCGGCTGGGAAGGCGGGCCTGCGCTGCACGGCGGCGTGATCGGCGCGGTGCTCATGGAAAGCTGCCTGTTGCGCGCCGCCGCGGAGGGCGAAATCGCTGCCGGCAAACGGCTGGCCTCGCTCTACCTGCGCTATCTGCGTCCGGGCAGCGCGCTGCAAACGCTGCGAGCGTCCAGCACTGTCGATCGGCTGGGCCGGTCGGCAAGCTTCCTGTCCGCGCGCTGTTTCCACGATGACGGCCGGGATGTCGGACACGCCCACGCCATATTCGTGCCTGACGAAGCGGCGGCCGCCTAGAAAGGCCGGTCGTCAGCTCTTCCCGGTCCAATCGAACCGGGAAGAGGCATGACGCCGTTCGTTTCCGGCTCTCATAATAGCCGGATTGCGGCCCGCTCCGTTGCGCCGCCGCTCACCCCCTGTCGATCTTCCGCTGGGCGGCGTCGATGCCGTCCAGATCGGCGATCGTCGCACAATTGCGCCGAGCCAGCGTCACCAGCAACCGATCGATATGCGGCGTGGGTTCGACCAGCGCGGTGGCACCGACGGTCGCGAGCAGGCCGGAAATCGCATTCTGGCAATAGCGTTCCCAGGCATCTTCAGGATCATAGGCGGGGTGCACGGCATGAAGCGCGGCGGCATGATCACTGACCAGCCTTCGTTCGCAGGAAGCACGATCGACCGGATCGATGCTGCCCGACAGGAAATAGGCGAGATCGAAGATCGGATCGCCCAGCGTGATCTGCTGCAGATCGATCAGGCAGGCGCGGACACCGTCCTCCCCATGCTGGAACATGATATTGTCGACGCGCGGTTCGCCGTGAATCAGGGTTTCGAACGGCGGCCGGGCGGCCGTCCACGGCCCGGCCAGCGGTATCACCGCGTCCATGATCGCCATGTCGCGCGCCGTCATCTCGCCCGCGTAGCGGCGAAAGCGTTCCATGCCGCGGGCGTACAGCCGGGCGATCGCATCGGCGCGATCGGCCGGACGGATCGGCCAGGACAGCGCATTCACGCTGGCGTCATTGATATAATGGCGATGCATCGCGGTGAATTCGCGAACCACCGCCTCCGCCTCTTCCACGCTGCATCCGGCGATCTGATCGCCGGGGCGGCCATTATCCTCCACATCCTCCATCACCAGGCAGAAGCTGTCGGCGCTGCGGGCCTGCGCGAAATAATGGCCCGGTATGCGAAAGGGCGGGTTCGCGCCAAAGAAGCGATAGGCGTCCACTTCGCGATCATAGCCGTAGAACTGGACCTGGTCCCCCATGCCGCCGGCGCGGCCGTTCGGCACTTTGGCCACCACGCGATGGGGATAGCCGGCGGCATCTGCATTGTAACCAAAGTGCAGGCGGCAGACCTGGCTGGTGGTGCCGTTGCCGATCGGTTCGACGCGATGGACCATGGCGATGCGCGGCACATCCACGCCGGCCGCCTTGAACATCCTTTGCAGCCAGAGATGATCCATCGCCTCCACCGAGGTGACGAAGTCCGGTGGGGGGAGGTCTTCGGGAACGGACGAGTCTCCTTCCCTGCCCCAGCGACCCTTTGAGTATGGTGCATTCCAGCAGTGGGTGAACCGGCCATTTTCCGCGCGGAACGTTTCTATGCCGCAGATTTCCAGCGTCGGATCGGTCGTGCTGACCATATTCCATACCGACGTGACATGCACGTCGTCGGCATTGAGCACCTCATGGGTGAAATAGGGTTTTATCATCTCCACCTGCTGGCGGACGCGCCGGATCTGCTCGTCATGCGACAGATAGGTGACGCTGCCGATGTCATGACGGGTGATCGGATCGGCGCAGATTTCGCGGATCAGTTCCACATTGCCCTTGTTCCACACCTCTTCCCAGTAAAGCTGGATAATCTCCCTGGGCGATCGGGTCCGGCCATCGGCGGGCGGCGTCAGCGTGATAATATCCTCCATCGGGCTTCCTCTCTTCCTTGCGCGACGGCGAATCATATTGGCCTGAGAACGGCGGAGCAATATTCGGCCACGCTAGCGGCGGGATAGTCCTGCTGCGGGCGGCGTAAAAGTCGTCCACCTTGAAGCCTTTCTGCCAAGTCAGGGAGGTGTGGGGATCTACAGCGTGGAA
>JBFWMJ010000055.1:0-18214 GCA_050251675.1 Sphingobium sp. | reverse complement strand
CCCCGAAGAACGCCGATCGCATCCCGCTGATCGTCAATTATCCGGTTTCGCCCAAAAATCCGCGCGCGGCCGACTGGGATGACCAGGGCTTCCCCCTGCGCAGGAACAACGAATTCTATCAGCTTTCGCTGCGTGGCGACGTCGACCTGAGCGACAGCATCACGCTTACGTCGATCACCGCATGGAACCGGATGGATATCGACCAGCGCAACGATCTGGACGGCACGGCGATAACGGCCGGCCGTAACCATGTGCGCGGCGTGGTGTCCTCCCTGTCGCAGGAACTGCGCCTGTCGGGCAGCATGGGTCCGCTGCAATGGGTGCTGGGCGCGAACTATGCGCGCGACAAGGCCAATGAATCCACCTTCCTGGAAAATCTGTACACCACGGCGACCTATACCATCCCGACCGGGCCGTTCCTGACGAACGACCTGTTCAGCGACCAGAAGTTCGTGTCGAAGGCGGTGTTCGCCAATGTCGACTATGAACTGACGGACAGGCTGACGGCGCACGCCGGCATCCGCTACACCGATGCCGACCTTGATTATCGCAGCTGTTCCAAGGTGGGCGACCCGGTGACGGCCGCCTCCCTGACGGCATTCTACAATATTCTGCGTGCCGGTCAGAATCTGCCCGCGCTTTCGCCCATCGCGGCGGGCCAGTGCATTTCGCTCAACTCCGCGCTGACCCCCGAGTTGCGTGTGGGTGAACTGGATGAGACCAGCACCTCCTGGCGGCTGGGCCTGGATTTCAAACCCGCCCCCCGCACGCTGATCTACGCGAATGTCAGCCGCGGCTACAAGGGTGGCAGCAACCCGGTGATCGGCGCGCTTTCCGCCGCGCAGCTCACCCCGGTTACCCAGGAATCCGTGACCGCCTATGAGATCGGGTTCAAGGTGCCCGTCGCCGGCCGTGCGGTCGAACTGAGCGGCGCCGCCTTCTACTACGACTATCGCGACAAGCAGCTGAAGGGACGCGTGCGCACCACGCCGGACGTCTTCGGCGCGCTGGAAGGGCTGGTCAACGTTCCCAAATCCTGGGTGAAGGGCGCCGAATTCCAGGCCAACGTCTATCCCGTATCCGGTTTGACGCTGATGCTGGGCGGAACCTATCTGAAGACCAAGGTCACGTCGGACTTCACCAACTATACCATCACCGGGCAGATAGCGAACTTCCAGGGCGACGCCTTCCCCTACACCCCCAAATGGCAGCTCGTCGCGGACGCCGCCTATGAATGGCGCGTGTCGGATGAGTATAAGGCGTTCGTCGGCGCGAACGCGAACTACCGCACGAAAACGCGTTCCGGCTTCGGTCAGGAAGCGGTGCTCAATATCGACAGCTACACGCTGGTCGATGGGCGGCTTGGCGTGCGGTCGGACAATGGCTGGGAAGCAAGCCTGTTCGTGCGCAACATATTCAACGAATATTACTGGACGAACGTGGCGCGCTTCCTCGACACCACGCGCCGCTTTACCGGCATGCCGCGCACTTTCGGTGTGCAACTGGGCTACAAGTTCAACTAATCGGTTCGCGGGGGGACGCACGGCGTTCCCCCGCAGCAAACGGGACTCGAAAACCGGAGAGGGACAGGATACGCTATGCAACTGGAAGCGCACACCGCCAACGAGCTTTTCGCGCGCGCCGTCGCGCGGGCGGGCAATGGTCCGGCCATCCATTATCTCGGTAAAACGATCAGCTATGCGCAGCTCGACCAGTCGAGCGACGCGCTGGCCGCCATATTGCGAGCACGCGGGGTCGCCCCCGGCGACCGCATCGCAGCCTATATGCAGAATATCCCGCAATTCCTGACCATCCTGGTCGCGGCATGGAAAGCCGGCGCCATTTTCCTGCCGATCAACCCGATGAACCGGGCCGGCGAACTGGCCGTCATCCTGGAAGACGCGCAACCGGCCGCCATCATCATGGAACCGGACCTGCACGACCGCAATTTCCTGGCGCTGGCGCCGGAGGCACATCGCCCCGCCATCGTCCTGACCGCCTCGCCTGCCGAGGGGATCGAAGCGCCCTATCCGGCCGTGCTCGGCCCGCAGCCGCAGACCCGCGCGCAGGGCGTCGAAAGTATGGACGAACTGATCGCCGCCTGGAAGGGGACGGACTTCGTCCGGGCCACGCCCCAGCCGCAGGACGAAGCCATGCTGGTGTACACATCGGGCACCACGGGCCGGCCGAAGGGTGCGATTTCCAGCCATCGCGGCGTCGCGATCGGCGCGAAGGTAGCGCAGGACACGTCGGGCCTGCCCGACTTTGGAACCATGCTGGCCATGGCCCCGCTGTTCCACATCACCGGGCTCATGGTGAACCTCGCCTGCACCTTCCACGCTGCCGGCGCACAGATCCTGTCCTATCGTTTCGATCCGGAAACCATTATCTGGTCCATCGAACGCTATCGCCCGTTCAATACCGTCGGCGCCATCACCGCATATATCGCGCTGATGAACACGCCCGGCGCGACGAAGGAAAAGTTCGCCAGCCTTCAGGTCACGACCTGCGGCGGCGCGCCCCTGCCCCTGGGCGCGCTGGAAAAGTTCCGGGAGCGCTTCGGCCTCACCTTGCGCAACGGGTACGGGATGACCGAAACCAGCGGCATCGCGGTCATGGTGCCGGAAGGCGCGGACCCCCGCGTCGATCCCGAATCGGGCGCGGTCTCGGTGGGCAAAGCCGTGCCCACATTCACCGTCACGATCGTCGACGATGCCGGCAATCCAGTGCCCGCGGGCGCGACGGGAGAGATCATCCTGGGATCGCCCGGCATTTCCCCCGGCTATTGGCAGAATGCGCAGGCGACAGCCGAATCGCGCCACGAAATGGGGATCAGGACGGGCGATGTCGGCCTGCTTGACGAGGAAGGCTGGCTCTTCATCGTCGACCGCAAGAAGGACATGATCATCGCGGGCGGCTACAAGGTCTGGCCGCGCGAGGTGGAGGACGTGCTCTACACCCATCCCGCCGTGCGCGAAGCCGCTGTCATCGGCGTGCCCGATGCCTATCGCGGGGAAACCGTGAAGGCCTGTGTCAGCCTGCGCGAGGGCCATCAGGTCGACGGCGATGCGTTGCAGGCTTTCTGCAAGGAGCGGCTTGCCGCCTACAAATATCCGCGGATCGTGGAGATCATGGACGATCTTCCCAAAACGGAAACCGGAAAGGTTCTGCGCCGCTTCCTGCGTGACGGCGTCTGACGCTGGCGCTGCCAGCCGCGCACCGCGCATGACCGGATAACAGCTATCTGCCCGTATCGGATAGATATGACGAGATCCGGTCGTTCGCGGTGTTGAAAGCAGCGCAGGATGCGGGCCGGCATTACGGCTCCGCGGCATCATTCTTCAAGGCGCCGCAATCGCGTCACGACTGACAATAAGCCTCAGCCGCGACCGTGCGGCATTGGCCATATATGGTCGTTTAACGAGGATCGGGAGAAACAAGGCGGTTATTGTCCGACCTTCCCGAGGGGAACCCCGCTCCAGCTGCGAGCGGGCATGCCGATGCTTTCTTGCTGACCCCGCTGGCTCCCTTCCCTTAATCCGCAGCCCCATCAAGCAGAGATGCGGGTAGCCCGCTAAAATAACGCTACGGAAGCCATTTCGCTCTCCCGATCTCGCGTCGCGTGCCATTCTGGCGGTTCCGAACGGCAGCTTGTGCGTCCGCCTTGCGTCCACAGCCAACATCATAGGAAGATCGCGCTCATCCGGCCCCTGCCTGGTGGGGACGCGGCATATGCAGGCGCCAACACTACGGAAAGCGGCGCGTCCGACATCATGGCAGATGCGCCGGATGGCACGGGCGATGGGTATCGGAGCCGCCCATCGCCCCATCAAGCGCCGGTCTCATGAAGCTAACCGTTGGAAAGGGCTCGATGCCGACCGGTACAGCAACCCCGCACATATACCGCTCGTGCGCTGCTAATAGGGCGGAAGCAATCCCGGCACAGCCGCGCCCCGCGCCACCGATGATCAGGCGAGGACCGGCCGGCAATCCTGCACCAATCGATTGGTCAGCACGCCGGGAACTTCATCCATCGCGACTGAGGGTGGCGATATCGAGAACCGGGCGCAAGGCGTGCAAAAGTGGGCGTGGCCTGATCCGCGCCCCGTCTCCACCCCATTCCGCCCCGACCAGCATAGGAAACGGGGCGCGATTCCCAATGGAAGCGCGCCCCGTTGTCAGCCAGTCTGGTCGGCGAAGACTTACGCCGCCTTTTTCTTATCCGCCCAGATGTTCTGGTAGGACATATAGGCAAGGCCCGTGGCGATGAGCAGGAAAATGATGGTCGCCAGACCGGCGCGCCGGCGATTTTCCAGCTTGGGCTCCGCCGTCCATGTCAGGAAGGCCGAGACATCCTGCGCCATCTGGTCGACGGTCGACTTGGTGCCGTCACCATAAGTCACCTGCCCTTCGGCCGTCAGCGGCGGCGCCATCGCCAGGTTGAGGTTCGGGAAGTAGGGGTTGAAATGCAGCCCTTCCGACGTTGCCGCGTCAGGGAATTCCTTCAGCAGTTCCTTGCCGTCACCATTTTTGTAACCCTGCTGGTTCGTATAGCCGACCAGCAGCGAATAGACATAGGCCGAGCCATGATGACGCGCCTTGGTCATCAGCGACAGATCAGGCGGAATGGCGTTGTTGTTCGCCGCCGCCGCCGCGACATTGTTGGCGAAGGGCTTGGGGAAGTGATCGGCCGGGATCGGCTCGCGCGTCGACATCTCGCCGGTCTTGGGATCGACGTCAGGGGTCTTGATCGGCCACTGCTTCGCGATGGCCTTCACTTCGGCCTCATTATAGCCCAGCGCTGCAAGATCGCGAAACGCCACGAATTTCAGGCTGTGACAGGCCGCGCAGACCTCCTTGTACACCTGAAACCCGCGCTGGAGCTGCGCCCGGTCATATTTGCCGAGCGGGCCGTCGAACGAGAAGGAGACATGCTTGGGTGTCTTGTGGAACTCATGCTCCACGGTGGCCTGCGGAGGCTCCTTCACGAAAGCGACAGCGCCCATCAGGAAGGAAACCAGCAGCCAGCCAGCGAAGAAGAGGCCGACGAGAAATGCGCCGATGCGAACCATGTTACCCTTGTCCTCTGTTAGCCGGCGTTCGACGGTTGCGGATCGCTGCCCATGGCTGGAAGCGCATCCCGCTCGCCCTCGACACCATGGCGGTTCAGCACCGATTCCGTAATCGATCCGGGCAGCGGCAGCGGCTTTTCAAAGCGCGAGATGAGCGGCAGGATGATCAGGAAGTGCGCGAAATAATAAGCCGATGCGATCTGGCTGATCATCACATAGGGCTCTTCCGCCGGCGCGCCGCCGCAATAGCCCAGAATGAGCACGTCGAGGAGCAGGATCCAGAAGAACTTCCTGAAGGTCGGCCGATAACTGCCCGACCGCACCGGCGACGTGTCCAGCCAGGGCAGGAAGAAGAGCAGCAGGATCGACGCGAACATCGCCACCACGCCCAGCAGTTTCGCGGGAATGAAGAAGAAATCCACCGTGAAGGCGCGCAGGATCGCGTAGAAGGGCCAGAAATACCATTCCGGGACGATGTGCGCCGGCGTCGAAAGCGGGTTCGCTTCGATATAGTTGTCCGGGTGACCGAGGAAATTCGGTGCGAAGAACAACAGGATGGCGAAGCAGATGAGGAAGACGCCCGCGCCGAACCCGTCCTTCGCCGTGTAATAGGGATGGAACGGCACGGTGTCCTGCGGCCCCTTCACTTCCACGCCGGTCGGGTTGGACGAACCGGGAATGTGCAGCGCCCAGATGTGCAGGATGATGACACCCGCGATCACGAAGGGCAGCAGGAAGTGCAGCGAGAAGAAGCGGTTGAGCGACGCGTTGCCCGGCGCGAAACCACCCAGCAGCCACGTCTGGATCGGTTCGCCCACGACCGGGATCGCCCCGAACAGGCCGGTGATCACCTTCGCGCCCCAATAGGACATCTGGCCCCAGGGCAGCACATAGCCCATGAAGGCGGTCGCCATCATCAGCAGGAAGATCACCAGACCCAGCAGCCAGACCATTTCGCGCGGCGCCTTGTAGGAGCCGAAATAAAGGCCGCGGAAAATGTGCAGATAGACGACGATGAAGAAGAAGCTGGCGCCGTTGGCGTGGGCATAGCGCATCAGCCAGCCCGCATTCACGTCACGCATCGTATGTTCGACGGTCGCGAACGCCACCAGATCGTTGGCGCCGTAATGCATCGCCATGATGATGCCGGTGACGATCTGGATGACCAGCGCGAGGCCGGCCAGCACGCCGAAATTCCAGAAGAAATTCAGGTTGCGCGGCACGGGATAGCCGGCGCCGATCGCATTGTAGACCATGCGGGGGAGCGGCAGGCGCTCATCGACCCACTGCATCACCGGATTCTTCGGCGAATAATGTTCAGCCCAGGGAAAGCTCATCGTTTCTTACCTTAGCCTACGAGAATGGCGGTGTCGGAAGTGAACTTGAATTCGGGCACTTCCAGGTTCGTGGGGGCCGGCCCCTTACGGATGCGCGCGGCGGTGTCATAGTGCGACCCGTGACAGGGGCAGAAATAGCCGCCGAACTCGCCCTTATTCTCGCCCTCGCCGGCGCCCAGCGGCACACAGCCCAGATGGGTGCACACGCCCATGGTCACCAGCCACTGCTTCCTGCCGTCGACGGTCCGCTGCTCCAGCGTCTGCGGGTCGCGCAGGGTGGAGGCGTCGACCTTGTCGGCTTCGGCGATTTCCTTTTCGGTCAGGTGCCGGACGAACAGCGGCTGCGAACGGAAAGTCGTCTTGATCGACTGCCCCGGCTGGATCGACGACAGATCGACCTCCGTCGAGGCGAGCGCGAGCACGTCCGCGCTTGGGTTCATCTGGTCGATCAGGGGAATGACCACGGCGACCGCGCCCACCCCCGCGAAGCTGACAGCCGCGATATTGATGAAATCGCGACGGCGCACGCCCGGTGCGCCGGATAGACTTTCGCTGTCCGTATGTTCAACGCTCGCCATGCATAATAACCCTTGCAAGAACGTCCCTTGGTCCCGCCGCATTGCCTTGGTCGGCACTGATTATCAAGAGAGACACGGCAGCCGGACGAAACAGGCCCCCGCTTCCCCCCGGCGTGGTTCGCGGGCCTGATAGCCCTACCTTGCGCTGTTTGCCAACAGCAATTTGGCTCCGGCTATGACAATTTGCCGCAGTGCATTATGGCAAAGCCCATGCGTATAGCCCTTTTCCAACCCGAGATTGCCGGCAATGTCGGCGCGATATTGCGCCTGGCAGCCTGTTTCGAGGTAGCCGTGGACATCGTCATGCCGACCGGATTCGCCTTTTCCGATGCACGCCTGAAACGCGCCGCCATGGATTATGGGGCGGCGGCCGACGTGACGCGCCATGCCAATTTCGCGGCCTTCGACGCCGCGCGGCGCGCCGAGGGACGGCGGCTGGTCCTGCTCAGCAGCCACGCCGCCCAGCGGCTGCCCGATGTCACGTTTCAGGCGGACGACGTGCTGATGATGGGGTCGGAAGGCGCGGGTGTGCCCGATGCGGTCCGCGACCTTGCCGACGTCCGCGTGCGGATTCCGATGGCGCCGGGCTTTCGATCCTTGAACATTGCGGTTTCGACGGGCATCGCCGTCGCCGAAGCCTTGCGACAGACTGGAAAGTTTCCCGAATGACAGACGACGCCCCTTCCGCCCAGACGCTCGATTCCCGGCAGAAGGCCGCGCGCCGCTGGTTCGAATCGCTGCGCGACCGGATCTGCGCGGAATTCGAGGCGATCGAGCGGGAAGCCGGCAGCGACGCCTGCTTCACCCGGACGGCATGGGACCGGGAAGCGCCCGACACGGCGCCCGGCCCGCTGGAGCAGGGCGGCGGCGGGGGCGGCGTGCGCGCGGTCATGAAGGGCCGGGTGTTCGAGAAGGTCGGCGTCAACGTATCGACCGTCGGTGGCCGGTTCGCACCCGAATTCGCCAGGACCATCCATGGCGCGGAGGACGATCCTACCTTCTTCGCCACAGGGATCAGCCTGGTGGCGCACATGGCCAATCCGCATGTCCCGGCCGTCCACATGAACACGCGCTATCTGGTGACAGGCAAAAGCTGGTTCGGCGGCGGCGCCGACCTCAACCCGCCTTTGCCGCGGGCGGAGGACACGGCGGATTTCCATGCCGTGCTGAAAGCCGCCTGCGACGCCCATGACCCGGCTTATTATCCCCGGTTCAAGGCGTGGGCGGACGAGTATTTCTTCATCCCCCACCGCAACGTCCATCGCGGCGTGGGCGGCATATTCTACGACCATCTCGACTGCGTCGACGACGCCGGTTTCGAAGCCAATTTCGCCTTCACCCGCGCGGTCGGCGATGCGTTTCTGGCCGCCTTCCCGCCGATCGTGCGGCGGCGCATGGGCGAACAATGGACGCCGGAGGATCTGGCCCGGATGCTGGAATGGCGCGGCCGCTACGCCGAATTCAACCTGGTCTACGACCGCGGCACGCTGTTCGGCCTCAAGACCGGTGGCAATATCGACGCCATCCTCATGAGCCTCCCGCCGCTCGCCATCTGGAACTGATCGGTCCATGGGTCTGATCGCGGTCGACAACCGGCAGATCGCGACGATCGTCACGCATCTGGAAATGCGCGAGCGTCCCCCGATCGGGCCCGCCGCCGCGCGCCCGCCGGCACCGTTACACCTGACGCCGTGGTCCCGGCCCGATCCCGACCGTTACCGCGCACTGTTCCGCCGGGTGGGGGAACCGTGGCTGTGGTTCTCCCGCCTCATCATGCCCGATACGGTCTTGCGCGCCATCATCCATGATCCGTCCGTCGCCATCCACGCCGTCACCGATTCGCGCGGTGGCGAGGTCGGCTTGCTCGAACTGGATTTCCGGGTCGAGGGCGCCTGCGAACTCAGCTTCTTCGGACTGGTGCCCGGCATGACCGGGCAGGGGCATGGCCGGTGGCTGATGAACCGGGCGCTGGCGCTGGCCTGGCGCCACGACGTGCGACGGGTCTGGTTGCATAGCTGCACGCTCGACCATCCCGGCGCGCTGGGCTTCTATCGCCGGTCAGGTTTCACGCCGTTCAAGCGCGAGGTGGAAACGTTCGATGACCCGCGCCTGCACGGCATCCTGCCGCGCGAGGCGGCGCCGCATGTCCCGCTGCTGGATCAGGCCCGCGCCGAGTCGGCCTGACGATAAAGGCGCGCGATCATCACCAGCATATAGACCTGGACCACGGTGGACACGGCCGCCGCCGCGATGCCGCCGACCAGACGCGCCGCCGTCGGCCCGCCGGCCATACCGCCGATCAGGCCGAACACCGCCTGCGCCGCCGTCGACGCGATCATCGACAACAGCATGACGATCAGGATGAAACCCAGCAACCGCCAGAAATGCCCCTTCGTCGTTTCCCATGACCGCCGCAGCGACGCGACGACCCCGTCCTGCCCGTCGATGACCACCGGATTAAGCAGCAGCAGCCGGACGCTGGCATAGAGGAGCGATCCCACGACGACGGCGACCAGCAGCGTGCCGATGGCCGCGGCCGCAGCTTTCGATGCGATCATCAGTGCCGCCGCCACCAGCGCGACGAACACCATCAGCGCCAGGAACGCGGCCCCGACCAGCAGCGCCGTGCCCAGCAGGACCGGCAGCCGCGCCATGCCCAGACGCATCGCCTCCCCCACGCTGATACCGGGGCGCAACGCCAGCGCGAACAGGGTCAGCGACCCGAACCAGATGATGATCAGCGTAAGCAGCAGGGCCAGCCAATAGCTGGGCGGGACGGCGGGGAAGCTGTCCCTGGCCTGGCTCATCGTCCATTGCATCAGTTCCGGCGGCGTCATTTCCTGAAGGATGAGCCCCGGCAGCGCGACAAAGAGCAGCGCGACCGGAAACAGCAACGCCGATTCGCGGGACACGAAGGCAACCGCCTCCTCCCAAGCCTTGCCGATCGACAGTGTCGCCATATCTTCGTCAGTCCCGTCGTGAATGCGCCAGGAGACTTGATCGCTCGCCCTGCCCAAGTCAAGAAAGACCCATGCCGCTTTCCGCCGTTCCCGATGCCGCCGCCGCGAAAGGTCGCGCCACCGCCCTCACCGACGCCGTGGAATGGCGCGTGGACGCGAATCCGGCCGATTATCCCGCGACACTCGCCGACATGGAGGCGCGCGCGGCGGCCATTGCCGCGGGCCAGGCGCGCGAACGGATATGGCTGCTCGAACATCCGCCGCTCTACACGGCCGGGACCAGCGCGGACCCGGCCGAACTGCTCGACCCGCGTTTTCCGGTGCATGATGCCGGACGGGGCGGGCGCTATACCTATCACGGGCCGGGCCAGCGCATCGGCTATCTCAACATCGACCTGGGCGCGCGCGGACGGGATGTGCGCGCGTTCGTCCATCATCTGGAAGGGTGGATGATCGGCGCGCTGGGCGATCTGGGCATAACGGCGCGCCGGGCGGACGGGCGGATCGGCATCTGGACCGACGATCCCGACGGACGGGAAGCGAAGATCGGCGCGCTGGGCATCCGGGTGCGCCGCTGGGTGACGCTGCACGGCTTTTCCATCAACGTCGACCCCGACCTGTCCCATTTCGGCGGCATCGTGCCGTGCGGCCTTGGCGACTATCCGGTGACCAGCATCGCCGCGCTGGGCAAGAATGCGACCATGGCGGCGCTCGACACCGCGCTGCGCGCGCATTTCCCCGCTTTTCTGGACCGTCTGGGCCAAGGGTGCGCGGGGGTTGAGCAATCCGGCATCGGACGTTAGGGTCCCGCCCCGCTGGGTGGGGGGCACACCGGGCAACCACTCATGCCAAGGAGGCCCGGATGCGGCGCGGTGCACATATGATAGCGATGGGCGGAACCATCGCCCTTTCCCTGATGCTGGCGGCCTGCGGCGGCGGCGGCGACAAAAGCGGCAACAGCGTGCAGATGAAGGATATGGAGGTGGTCGACGGAACCGCCACCGATGCCATGACCGACCTGGACGGCGTACAGGCCGAAGGCACCGCGGTCATGCCCGCCGTAAGCGGAGCGGGCAATATGGCCAACGCCGCCTCTGCACATCGCGCCGGGGAGGAACCGGACGCGGATACGGAATCGGAAGTCCTGTCCGATCAGTAAGGACCGGCACAGATCGACGGGGCCTCTATGGACAGGGGCGCCCTGTGTCATGTATCGACGCAGCCATAGCACAGGGCGATCAGACCAATGACTGGCAGACCGATGACTGGAGAGAGACCGACCATGTCCCCCTTTTCCCTGGCCCGCCGGGTGATCACTGGCCTGGCGATCGCCCTGACGGCCATCGCCGCCACGCCGGCATCGGCCCAGTTCTTCTGGTCGCCGCCCGATTATGACGCACCGCCCCTGACCGATGCGACCGCCGCCACGGCGCTGGGAATGCCCGGTGCGAATGCGGCCGAAATCCAGGCCGGACTGGTATGGAACCTGCGGGCCGCGCTGAACGTCGCGGCGCTCCAGTGCCAGTTCGAACCCACCTTGCTGGCGATCAGCAACTATAACGCCATGATCGCCCATCACGACGCGGAACTGGACGCGGCGCAAGCCGGCGTGCTCGGCTATTTCCACCGGACCGTTGCCAAGGGCAGGCCCGGCCAGGCAGCGGCCGATCAATATGGCACGCGCATTTATTCGGGCTATTCGGCGGTGCAGGCGCAAAAGGGCTTCTGTCAGGCGGCGGCGCTGGTCGGCCGCAACGCCATCTTCGCCGATCGCGGCGCGCTCCACGACATTGCCCGTCAAGGGTTGCCGTCGATCAAGAAAGCGCTCGTGCCGGTCGGCGACCGTTATTATGGCGACCCGGGCAGCCGTTACACCATGGCCTTGCCGTCGCTGGACCGCAAATGCTGGAAGAAGGGCAAGCTCCAGGCCCGGTGCCAGCAGGCGTGGACCGAAAAGGCCGCGTCCGGTTCCTGACGGCGCACCGGGCCGCGCCCCTCAGCGCAGCCCCAGCGCCTTGTGATTCTGAAGCGTCAGGCGCCAGCGCGGCCGCCCCATCACCAGGTCGATGGCCGCGCCGACATTGTCGGCGGCATGGGCATCGTCGAGCGGCTGAACCAGATGATGGTCGAACGCCCACTGCTGCATGGCGTCGACATCGGCCAGAGTATATCCGGGCGCCGGCTGCGGCCACACCAGCTTCAGTTCATTGCCGCTGCGCTGGACCACCGTGCTTCCAGCCTTGGGGCTGATGCAGACCCAGTCGATGCCGGGATGGACCGCCAGCGTGCCGTTGCTCTCGATCGCAATGGTGAAACCCCGATCGTGCAGCGCGTCGACCAGCGCGCCATCCACCTGCAACATCGGTTCGCCGCCGGTCAGCACGACATAACGCCCCTCCACCCCGTCGCCCCAATGGGCCAGCACGCCATCGGCCAGTTGCCGCGCATCGGCGAATTTGCCGCCGCCCTCACCGTCCGCGCCGACGAAATCCGTGTCGCAAAAGCGGCAGACCGCATGGGCGCGGTCCTGTTCCCGCCCGTTCCACAGGTTGCAGCCGGCAAAGCGGACGAACACCGCCCGGCGGCCCGCCTGCACCCCTTCCCCCTGCAGGGTCAGGAACATTTCCTTGACCGCATAGCCCATGGTCAGGGCCGGACGGCGTAGACGGTGGGATCGGGCAGGCCCCCATCGGCGAACCCCTTGGCGCGCAGGCGGCAACTGTCGCACAGGCCGCAATGTTCATCCGCCGGCGTCGGGTCGTAGCAGGACCAGCTAAGCCCCGCATCCAGACCCAGCCTGTCGGCCTGTCGCACGATATCGGCCTTGCTCATATGCTGGAGCGGGGCGTTTATGCGGATCGGGCGGCCTTCCACGCCCGCTTTGGTGGCGAGCGACGCCATATGCTGGAACGCGTCGATAAAGGCGGGACGACAGTCGGGATAACCGGAATAGTCGAGCGCATTGACGCCGATGAAGACATCGCGCGCGCCCGCCGCTTCGGCCAGCCCCAGCGTCAGCGACAGGAATATGGCATTGCGCGCGGGCACATAGGTGATCGGAATATCGGGGCCTACCCCGCCCTTTGGAACCGCGATGTCGGCGGTCAACGCCGATCCGCCGAACGCCCGCAGGTCGAGCGGCAGCACGATGTGCGACTGGACCTCCAGCGCGCGCGCGACTCGCCCGGCCGCGCGCAATTCGACCCGGTGCCGCTGATTATAATCGATCGACAATGCCAGGATGCGATATCCCGCCTCCCGCGCCAGTCCGCCGGCGACCATGGAATCCAGCCCCCCGGACAGGAGGACGACAGCGCATTTGCCTTCTCGATCGACCATGACGCCGCGCTACCGCTCCCGCTCCGCCTGCGCAAGGCTTAGGACGGATCGCCATTCAGAGGATGGCGTGACGAAAATGGCGGTTTTCGTCACGCGGCGCGCAGCCTGCTTATGGCAGGTGAGCACCAAAAGCGCGGGAAATATGCCATTTACAGGCCGGCAGGGCTGAACGCCCCGTCCCGCATCCGCCGGGGCCGGTGCCGATGCTTGTGCCCCAAGGCATCGAATAGCGCATGCCCGAAACCTGCCCCCGCAAACCGCATCAAGGGCAGGCACCGGTGCGCCGCCCCTCCATCGCGAAAGCGAAGGGCGCGCTGTCGGCCACGCCTTGTGAGCGGATCTGCACCAGGCGGGATGTTTCGACACGCAAATCGGTCCGCCCGTTGCCGGCGGCACCGCAATCATAGGTCACGGCCAGCGCATCGGGCGCATCGCGGATCACGAATCGCTTGCAGTTGCGGCGGGCATGACGAATTTGCAACAATTGCCGTGGGTCGCGCATACAGATTTTGCGCGTCTCCGCGTCCTCGCCCCGCGCGCGCAGTTCCCATTCACCCGGTTCCAGCTTCTGCAACGCGGCCAGCGCGGGCGCCTGCACTGCGCCGGCCGGGCCCGCCCATATCGTCAGCACCACGCCCGCAAGCAGGGCACCAAAGCACGTCCTTGCCATGTTCCTACAAACCTTACAGCATCCCGCGACCGGCTCTGCCGGTTCGCACGATCGGATCAACGCGCCCCGCAAACTCCATTCATGAACCCCAATTGCGGCCATTTCATAGCGCAAAACAGATAAGCCGCCCAGATTGCAGTGGGCGCTGGCGCAGCCATCACCCGTCAATGGGCGACGAAACTGTCCAACGCGAGCGGGAAGATGCGGGAACAAAACGCGCAATCGACCGCGATCACCCCGCTTTCATCCGCCATCTCCAACCGCTCCGTCACCGGAAAACGGCCGATCACGTCGCGGATATGGGCCACATCGCACCGGCATCCCTTGGCCAGCGCTACCGGCGGAGTCACCCGGACTTCCTCCTCGTGGAACAGGCGCCAGACGATTTCGGTCAAAGGCAGGTCGCAGTCGGTCAGCTCATCGTCGCGCACCGTCACCGCCAGGGCCTGCACATGCTCCCATTCCGGGTGATCCGCGCGGACGTGGAGCCGCTCGCGTCCCACCTCGCCTTCGGGCAGATGCTGCACCAGCAGCCCGGCCGCCACGCATCCTTCGTGCGGATCATGCCGGGTGGCGATCCGCACGACGCTGGGGATCTGCTCAGACTGCATGAAATAATGCTCGGCCGCCTCGGCCAGCGACGCGCCGTCGAGGGGCACGATGCCCTGATAGCGTTCACCCGTCACCGCCTGATCGAAGGTGATCGCCAGATAGCCTTTGCCGAACAGCGCGAACAGGGTCGGGTCCGGCCCCAGCTCGGCCAGCCGGTCGGCGTCGAACCGGGCATAGCCGCGCAGGTCCCCGTTTTTGTAATCAGCCACCAGCAGGCTGACGACGCCATGCTCATTCTGCGCCTGCAGCGTCAGCTGACCGCCGGCATCCTTGAGCGTGCTGCCAAGCAGCGCGGCGAGCATCAGCGCGGACGCCAGCACCCGCTCAACCGGCAACGGATAGGCATGGGCGGACAATATGTCGTCGAGCACCGGCCCAAGCCGCGCGATCCGCCCGCGCGCGTGGCATGCGGCTATGGTGAAGCCGGAGGCATGGTCAGAAGAAGAGATCAAGCACAGTCCCTATCGTGCGTTCAGGACGGATATAGGATCGCCCTACAGCTTTCCAAGCGCCCAGAGCAGCACCGATTTCTGGGCATGCAGCCGGTTCTCCGCCTCGTCCCAGATCAATGATTGCGGGCCGTCGATCACCGCGGCCTCCACCTCCTCGCCCCGATGCGCGGGCAGGCAATGGAGGAACTTCGCGTCCGCCTTCGCCTGCGCCATCAGCGCCGGCGTCACCTGATAAGGCATCATCGCCTTCAGCTTTTCGCCCGCTTCCGCCTGTCCCATGGAAATCCAGGTGTCGGTCACGACGATATCGGCGCCCGCCACCGTGGCCGCCGCGTCGCGCGACAGGGTGATGGTGGAACCCAGCCGGCCCGCTTCCCGCGCGAAACGGGGATCGGGATCATAGCCCTGCGGCACGCCGACCCGGACGTCGAACCGCATCAGCCCCGCCGCCTCGATAATGGAATGCAGCACATTATTGCCGTCGCCCAGCCATGCCCACTGGCTGCCCGGCAGCGCCACGCCATGTTCCGCCACGGTCAGAAGGTCGGCGACGATCTGGCAGGGATGGGACAGGTCGGTGAGGCCGTTGATGACCGGGACGGTCGCATGATGCGCCATTTCCTCGATCTTGGCGTGATCGTCGGTGCGGATCATGATGATGTCGACCATGCGGCTTAATACCCGCGCCGTGTCGGCGACGGTTTCCCCCCGCCCCAACTGGCTGGTCGCGCCGTCCAGGATCAGCGACGTGCCGCCCAGCTGGCGGATCGCCATGTCGAACGACACGCGCGTGCGCGTCGAATTTTTTTCAAAGACCATCGCCAGCACATGGCCGGCCAGCGGCGCGTCGGCATCCGCCCGGCCCCTGGGCCAGCCGGCACGCGCCGCCTTGCGATCGATGGCGTCCGCGATCATCGCGGCGATGGCATCGCCGCCGGCATCGGTGAGGTTAAGAAAATGTCTGGTCATCGGGAACTCACTCCCATGGCTCGCCGCGACCGTTCCGCGATCAGGCGGACCAGACGGACGGCGCATGAATCAGGCCGCCTTGGTTTCCGCGAAGCTGCGCGCACCAGCGGACAGTTTTTCAATACATTCGGCGATATGCTTTTCCCCGATGATCAGCGGCGGCAGTATGCGCACGACATTCTGCCCGGCCGACACCGTCAGCAAACCGTGCCGGTCACGCAGATGGCCGACGAAGGCGCGCGCATCATAGCTGTCCGTCATCTTCACCCCCAGCATCAGGCCCATGCCGCGCACATCCTCGAACATGCCGTCATGATTGGGGATCAACTGCTCCAGCGCGGCGCGCAACCGCGCGCCCGTCGCCTTCACGCCGTCCAGGAAACCATCGGCGAGGACTTCGTCCAATATCGCCTCGCCCGCGGCCATGGCCAGCGGGTTGCCGCCATAGGTCGACCCGTGCGTGCCTGCGACCATGCCGCGTGCCGCATCTTCTGTCGCCAGGCAGGCGCCCAGCGGGAAGCCGCCGCCGATCCCCTTCGCCACGGCCATGATGTCGGGGTTCACCCCATATTGCTCATGCGCGAAGAATGTGCCGGAACGGGCATAGCCGCACTGGACCTCGTCCAGGATCAACAACAGGCCGTGATCGTCGCATGCCTTGCGCAGGCCGGACAGAAAGGCCTGCGTCGCCGGGGTCACCCCACCCTCACCCTGCACCGGCTCCAGTAGGAAACCGGCCGTATTGTCGTCCACCGCCGCCAGCGCGGCATCGAGATCGTTGAACGGCACCACGGTGAAACCGGGCAACAATGGTTCGAACCCGTCGCGCATCTTGGGCTGGCTGGTCGCGGAAATCGTCCCCAGCGTCCGGCCGTGAAAGGCATTGTCGAAGCTGATGATCCGATGCCGGTGCGGCGCGCCGCCGGCATGGTGATAGCGCCGCGCCGTCTTGATCGCGCATTCCACCGCCTCTGCGCCGGAATTGGTGAAGAACACCGTATCGGCAAAAGTGGCATCGACCAGCCGCTGCGCGAATTTCTCCCCCTGCGGCGATCCGTACAGGTTCGACACATGCATCAGCGTCGCGGCCTGATCGGCGATCGCCTTCACCAGCCGGGGATGGGCGTGGCCCAATATGTTGACCGCGATGCCGCTCGCAAAGTCCAGATAGCGCTCGCCGCGCTCGCCGATCAGGTAACAACCCTCGCCTCGGACCGGACGCACGTCGCACCGGGGATAAACGGGCATGAGCGGCGTGATCGACATGGGCCTTTCCCTTCTGGACCGACAGTTCGTCCGAAACGCAAAAAGGCGGCCTCGCCGGGCCGCCCTTGGGCGCGTGCCGCCTATACAGCCGCCACCGGGGCGGCGCAACCCCGCGGCCTTCGGGCCGGAAGGAACCGCCCGGACGCCTGCGCGATGGCGCCGCGCGTCAGCCGATCTGGTTCCAAGCCTCGGCGATCTCCCCGACCATCGCGCGCGCCTGCTCGACCGGCCCGGCCACCTTGTCCCGCGCGCCCAGCAACAACAGCCGGCGCGCCTCACGATAGATCCGGGCGAGGCCGGCGGCGATATCACCGCCCTTGTCATGATCCAGGCTCGATTCCAGCGCGAAAAGGATCGACATGGCGCGTGCCTGCTTGTCCGACACCTTCACGCGGTCGCCGCTGCGTTCCGCCAGCGCCGCCGTGTCGAGCGCGAGCAGCAGTTCGTCGAAGAGGATCCTGACCAGCGCATGCGGGGTCGCGCCCTCGATCCGGCTGCCCGAATGGACCGCCGCATATCGCCGCGCCGCCGCCATGCCTGCATAACCCTGGTTGAACATCGTTTATGGCCCCCGATCAATTATCGCTGTTGTTCCAGATGGCGATCTGCTGCTCCAGATAGCTCTGGGTCGCCTTGAGCGCGGTCAGCCGCGTCTCCATCGCCGAATAGGTTCTGGTGAGCTGGTCTTCATAGCTGACCATCTGCGCGTCCAGCTTTTCAAGCTGCTTGGTGAACGTCTCGGCCAGCTTCTGATATTTGGCCCTGGCCTGCGCCAGCGCACCGTCGGTCTGCTGTATCCGGTCGCGAACCGAATCCATCAGGCCCGCCAGACCGGGCCGGGCCGCGCTCTTCACCGCCGGATTGAGCATCTGGGTAATCGCCGACGGGTCCGCCGCGATCGCCTTGTCCAGCATATTGGTGTCGAGTTTCAGCGTGCCGTCACGGCTGGTCGCCACGCC
>JBFWMJ010000054.1:0-18875 GCA_050251675.1 Sphingobium sp. | reverse complement strand
CGAACACGGATGCGATGTCCGCTTCCGGGATTCCCGGCCCGTCATCGACGATGGTGAGGCGGATGGTGCCGGCATCTTTTTTCAGATTGACCCGCACATTGCCCGCGTGCCGCGTGGCGTTCTGGACGATGTTGCGAACAAGCCGTTTGAACTTGATCGGTCGGGTAATGGTTTCAAGCCGGTGGGGTCCGGCATATTCGGCATCCTCGCCGCGATCCCGTGCTTCGTCCACCACGGTCATCACCATCGATGCCACGTCGACCCGCTGCTCGACCTCCGCCTCGTCACCGCGCAGATAGTCGAGCAGGGAAGTGATGAATCCCTCCATTTCCCCGATATCCTGCTGAAGCGCGCCGCGCATATCGTCATCCTCCACCGTGGCCGCGTTGAGCCGCAATCGGGCGAGAGGCGTGCGAAGATCGTGGGATATCGCCGCCATGGACTGGACCCGGTCGCGATACTGCGAGAGCAGCCTTGCCTGCATGCGATCGAATGCGGCTGCGACCTGACGAACCTCGCGCGGTCCTTCCACGGGGATGGGAACGGCTTCCTCGCGACCAACGCGTTCGGCCGCGCCCGCGATACGCGCGAGCGGCCGTCCGATCATCCTGCCGAACACCAGGACGATGAGAACGACGCACAGCAGCAGGAGCAGCCCCGACGCCATATAGCGCGACAGTTGGGAGCGACCCGTGAAGTAATCCCTGGCGCGAAAAACCAGCCAGTCGCCGCCGGTAAGGCGCATCGATCCCACGAGATCGCCATCGTCGCAGGCCGCGCGGAACCCGAGGACGCGCATCTGCGGCCGCGCATTCAGGACCAGTTCTTCCACCCGGGCCGCTTCCGCGTCCTGTTGCGGTCCGCGGCCGACAGGCACCGTCGCGCTGCGTGATACGATGAGATCGGGTTGCCACAGACGGGTCATGCGCGCGATCGCGTCCGGCCTGGTGTCTGCGAGCTCGTCGGCGAAGGAGAGCCAGTCGGCGAGGCGCTGCGCGCGCCCGCGCTCCATCCTCGCCGCTTCGATCCGTTCAAAGATGATGTCGCTGCCGATGGATTGGACCATCAACCCGATCAGCAGTGCAGCGGCGATCCGTCCGCGCAAACCATCGAGCCAATATGGCATTTTGCGCGATCGCATGGTCACCCGTATTCGACGGGCAAGGTGAAGATATAGCCGAAACCGCGCACGGTACGGATCAGTTCCCGCTTCTCTTCATCGCCAAGTTTACGGCGAAGCCGGCAGATATGGACGTCTATCGTCCGGTCGGATGCGCTGCCAAGACGAGCCCGTGACGCTTCCAGCAGCATATCCCGGCCAATCACACATTGAGGGCGTTCAAGCAGCGCGAGCAGCAGGTCGAACTCGGCACCCGACAATTCGACGCGCGCGCCGGTCGGCGTGAACAGGTCGCGCTGCCGCAGGTCGACCACCCAGCCGCCGAAATGCAACGTTCTGGAGCGCGCCCGTGACGGCGCTTGCGGCATGCGGCTGCGCCGGAGCATCGCGCGCACCCGGGCAAGCAGTTCGCCGTCGCCGAACGGCTTGGCGATATAATCGTCGGCTCCCAGTTCCAGTCCGATCACCAGATCGGATTGCTCCCCCCGCGCGCTGATCATGATGATCGGCACGGGGTTCTCGTCCTTCAACCGCAGATCGCGGCAGATGTCGAAGCCGTTCTGGCCCGGCAACATCACGTCGAGCAGGATCAGGTCAACGGCGTGCAGTTCCAGCAACTCCACCATGGCCGCAGCGTCGGCGGCAAGCAGGCAATGGTAGCCGTTCACGCGCAATATGCGGCGCAGGGCGCGACGAATACCGGCATCATCATCTACAATGAGGATCGTCGCCGCAGGAGAGGGAGGCGCTGAAACAGTGCCTTTTATGTCACAAATGTTGCTTCTTTGTTGCATGGTCATTTTCTATTCTTAA
Organism: Sphingobium sp.; assembly: GCA_050251675.1. GTDB lineage: Bacteria > Pseudomonadota > Alphaproteobacteria > Sphingomonadales > Sphingomonadaceae > Sphingobium. The sequence continues at coordinate 16,942 of JBFWMJ010000054.1, read as the reverse complement.
GCAGGGTGCGTCAAATTGACTTTGGTAACCCTTGCCTCCCTTAAGCGGTCCAATTGCAACTGATTATCAATGACCAGGGAGTATGCAAAGTTGAGTGATAGCCGAACTTCCATCCGCAAGGATACTCCTTCGCTGAACACGCCGGGCACGCTGCTCGCTCTCGGCTGCATCAGCCTGTTCACCACCGTCGCGCCGGCCCTCGCCCAGGATGAAGGCGAGCAGCAGAGGATCGGCGGCGTCACCGTACGCGACAGCGCGATCGACGACAGCTATAATCGCACGGAAACGCCATCGCCGAAAAGCACCGCGCCGCTCCTGGATACGCCGATGACGATCAATGTCATCCCGCAGGAACTGATCCGCGACCGGGGGGCGCGGACGCTGGCGGATGTGCTGCGCAACACGCCGGGGATCAGCTTCGATGCCGGTGAAAACGGTTTCGGCACATCGACGAACAATTTCACCCTGCGCGGTTTTGACACCAGCGGCAGCGTGTTCATCGACAACGCCCGCGATTCCGGCAGCTATGCGCGCGACGTGTTCAATGTGGAATCGGTGGAGGTCGTGAAGGGCGCCGCCGCCGACAATGGCCGCGGGAGCGCCGGCGGCTACGTCAACATCAACACCAAGAAGCCGACGCTCGACGGCTTCATCGCGGGCGACGTCAGCTTCGGTTTCGATCAGTATGACAGCAAGTCGCGGCTGCGCGGCAGCATCGACGTCAATCAGCCGATTGGCGGGACGGCGGCCATACGCCTTAACGCCGTGGTCGAGGATAGCGGTGTTCCCGGCCGCGACATGGCGCGCAACAAATTCTGGGGCGTGGCGCCGTCGATCGCCGTGGGCCTGGGCACCAACCTGCGCGCGATCCTGTCGTGGGAGCATGTCGACCGCAATGATCGCCCCGACTGGGGTGTGCCCGGTGCGTCGATCAAGAAGGCATTCCGCTACGACCCCGCGACCGCAGGTGCGCCGCGCGATGCCTTCTATGGCCTCGCCACCGATTTCGACGACGCGACCAGCGACGCGGTGTTCGGCCGCATCGAATATGAGGCCTTTGACGGGTTCGTCATCAGCAACCAGACCCGCTGGTCCCGCGTGGAACGCCGTGCGCGCTTCACCGCGCCGACCGGATTTACGGCGCCGGACGCCGTCAGCACCGCAACCTGGCTCTACGACCGCACCAATGAAAGCTTCAGCAACCTGACAGCCGTCAATGCGCGGTTCGACACCGGCGGCCTTCGTCATTCGATCGCGGCGGGTGTGGAACTGAGCTGGGAAAAATCGAACGCGCTGCGCTTTGGCAGTCCGCCGTCGTCCAGCCCCTTCAATCCGGGTGCGACCGATCTGTTCGACCCCGATCCCCGGCGGGTCGATGCGTTCCCCTTCACGCCTGCCGAAGCAGCGCGCGCCAATATCGAGACGATGGCGCTGTTCTTCTACGACACCATCTCGATCGGGAATCAGTTCGAGATCAGCGGGGGCATCCGCGGCGAGGGCTACAGGGTCAAGATCGGCAGCCGGGATGCGGCGGGCGGCCCGACCGGGGCGTTCGACGGCTTCACCCAATCGCCCTTCACCTGGGGCGGGCGGATCGGCCTCAACTGGAAGCCGGTCGAAAATGCCAGCATCTATGCCTCTTTCGGCACATCCACGCTGCCGCCCGGCTCCTATCTGTCCAACCCGGATATTTCGCGCACGGGTAACAATGCCTTCCCGGGCCTGGTCGATGGGGCAAAGGCCGTTCGTTCGCATAATTACGAGGTCGGAGCCAAGGTCGACATGTTCGGCGGCGACCTGTCGCTGGCGCTTGCGGGCTTCAGGGGCGAAAAGCGCAACGTACCCGTCGTCGGCCGTCTCCAAGGCGAGTCAAGCAACAGCCTTCAGGGGTATCAGAAGCTGATCGCCCAGGGTGTGGAGTTCAGCGCCAGCGGCAACATCACCGACGCCTGGAACATCTTTGGCGGCGTGCTGGTGATGGACAGCAAGCGCAAGCTGAGCGATGCGATGGAAGCTGCGCTCGGTTTCGGCAATCCGAACGATTATAACTTGGATTTCCCGGCTTCGGGACTCAGCGGCGACCGGCTGGCCTTCACGGCAAACGTCTCGGCCACGCTGTGGACCAGCTACAGGCTGCCCTTCGGGCTGACCGTCGGCGCCGGTCTTCAGCACGTCGGTTCGCGCTATCTCGGCCGGCCGGACGATGCGACGCGGGTCATTCCCAACGGCATTTTCGGCAAGCTGCCGTCCTATACGCTGGTCAACGGTCTGCTGTCCTATGGCGTGACGGACGCCATCGACCTGCGGTTCAATGTCGATAATATCTTTAACGAGAAATACGCTCTGACGACGAACTGGAACGGCTCCCGCGCCAGTCTGGGCGCCCCGCGCAGCTATATGCTGAGCGCCGGCTTCCGCTTCTAATCGATGGGTCGCGCCGCCGGCAGGGTCGGCGGCGCGCTTTCCCAGCGGGACATTCCGGTCGAAAGGGCAGGCATTCCCTGCCGATATGGCTGTCAGTGCCGGCGAGCGGCGGCCTGACCTTCGCACGCAGGCGCCTGTGAAACTGTGGGCCGGAGGCAGCAGGCTACCCGCCGCCTCCGATCGGCCCAATCCACCAATTACCGTTTCGGCAACCGGGTTTTCAGCGCCTCGGTAAAGGCTTCTGCCTTGTCGACCACCAGCGCGATCGCTTCGTCGGCCAAGCGGGACGCCCGGGCAGGAATATCGGCGGCGATCACCTTGTCCTGCACGGTGCTCGCCTTGTCGGCCAGGCTGTCCCTGGCGCTGTTCAGGGCGTCGCCGGCATTGTCCTTCAGCGTCAGCGCGCCTTCCGCGGCGGCGGCGCGGGCGGCCAGGGCGGCTTCGGCCACACTTGTGCCCGCCGACACGACGAGGGCGGGCAACGCTTTCACAACCGCACGGCTCCGTGGGAACATCCATGCCACGACCGCTCCGGCCGCGACCGCGCCCGCAACCGTCAGGATGGGATGTTCCTGAACGATGGTGTTCGCGCGCGTCGCTGCGCGATGGGTGCGGTCGCGCACATCGGCATAGGCGGCACCGGCCTTGCCGGCTGTGGTCGAACAGGTATTTTCCGCGGTCTCGCGCAGTTTTTCCGCGCCCTTCGCAACAGTATCGGCCGCGTTTTCGGTCAGGTCGTCCGCCACTTCACGGGCGCGGGTCAGTTGGTCATGAATGTCAGACATCATTAGTCTCCGAATTGCGAGTCTTGAACCGAACGTACAGGCGGCGGAAAAGTGTCCCGATCGGGCGACGGGCCAGACAGATGATCAGCGCGCCGGCTGCCGCTCCGCTGGCAATGGGACGCTGCTTGATCCCTGCGGCCGCTTTACGGCCGGTGTCCAGAACCAGCTCGGCGGCCTTTTGCTTTGCGTCGCTTTTCAGCCGTGCGGGCGCCATCCGCTGCTTCGCTTCCCCCAGCGTCGCCAGAAAGCGGGCCTTGGCCTCCTCGGCCTCCGTTACCGCCAGGCGATAGGCCGCTTTCCTGTTCATGGGGCGATCGCCTTCTTCATACGGCCTATCCTGATCCAGGCCAGCAGCAACAGGATCACCGTCACGCCCAGCGCCCCCCCCAGCACGGCGCCGGTGGCGGTCAGCGCGCCCATGGCCGGCGCCAGCGCGATGATCAAACCGACGAGCAGCGCCACCAGGGTGGCGAAAAGAAGCATGAGCGCAATGACACCGAGGATGACCGCATCGCGTATGCCCGCACCGATGAGAGCGGCGCGCCGTTTCTGGCGCTCCACCTCGATCTGCGCATAGGCGCGGCCCTCCGCATAGAGGCGGTGCAGGAACTGGCCCGCACTTTCCTCATTCGCCTCCGCGCTGTGCGGCGTTTCCGCCGTTTCCGCTGGCTGCTGCGTCACATTCGTCCCTTCGCTCCGATGGGCCCCTCGTCATCCTGCCGCAACCGGCATCGCATCACGCACGGGATGACGGTTCACGCCTTGTCGTCGTCCGATCCCTTGGCGAGGCGCATCAGGACAAAACCGACCACGGCCGCTGCACCGATCGCCACCGCGGGGCTTTTGCGCACGAAATCACGCGCTTCGGTCATCAACGCGTCGACGTCCTTGCTGTCCAGCTTGTCGGCGGCGCCGGCAACGCTTTCGGCCGCCTGACGCGCATAATCGCCATATTGGGGGCCCAGTTTGGAATCGACCGTCGCCGCGGTATCCGAAATCAGTTTGGCGACGCTGTGCATGGCCGACCCGGTCTTGTCCTTGGCGACGACGGCGGCGGATCGGGCAGTCTTTCCCGCCTGTTCCTTGATGGGGTCGATATGCGCCTTCCAATCGACCGCGTTCAACGTGTCGGCCGCTGATTTCGCCGCTTTTTCAGCCTGCGCCTTCAAGGGAGCGGTCCAGCCGCGCGCCACGCCGTCGCCGTCGGGTTCCTGGCCGCCGGCCGTCTGATACGTATCGGCATCCTGCACCGGGACGGCATTCACCACCTCGGCTGTCGCAAGCTTCGCCTTTGCCGGCCTGGTGGTGTCGCCGGCCTTCTTGCCGCGCTTGACCGGCGGGGTGTCCGGTGTGTCGACCATGTCCTCATGTCTCCCTTCCAGAAATTCGGCCCAAAAATTTGGCGCATCGATTTGCGGTGCATCTTCGGCTGCTCGCCCTCTAATGCCGCGCGCGAGATACGGTTCCGTACCGTAGGTGTCATGAGCATCGGCATTTTTCGGCCGCTGGCAAGTCCCCGCGTTGCAAAGAGCATCGCTGCTGTCTAAGCGGATCGCCACAAGCCGTACGGCAACGCAACAGGCCAGGGACCGAACATGACCGCCATTCTTGATATTCACGCCCGCCAGATTTTCGACAGCCGGGGCAATCCGACGGTTGAGGTCGACGTGATGCTGGAGGACGGCAGCTTCGGCCGTGCGGCCGTTCCGTCGGGCGCGTCGACCGGCGCCTATGAAGCGGTGGAAAAGCGCGACGGCGATGCTACGCGCTATCTGGGCAAGGGCGTGCTGGCCGCCGTGGAAGCGGTGAATGGCGAGATCGCCGGGGAGATCGTCGGTCTCGACGCCGAAGACCAGGGCGAGGTCGACGCCGCGATGATCGCGCTGGACGGCACGCAGCACAAGGCGCGCCTGGGCGCCAATGCGATCCTGGGTGTCAGCCTGGCGACGGCGAAGGCCGCCGCCGATGCGCGCGGCCTGCCGCTTTACCGGTATGTCGGCGGCGTGTCGGCGCATGTGCTGCCGGTGCCGATGATGAACATCATCAACGGCGGCGAACATGCCGACAATCCGATCGATTTTCAGGAATTCATGATCATGCCGGTCGGCGCCGACAGCATCGCCGATGCGGTGCGGATTGGCGCGGAGATTTTTCACACCCTCAAAAAAGGCCTGCATGACAAGGGGCTGGCGACGGCGGTGGGCGACGAAGGCGGCTTTGCGCCCAACCTTGCATCGACCCGCGACGCGCTCGACTTCATCATGCAGTCGGTCGAAAAGGCCGGGTATACGCCCGGCGACGATGTCGTGCTGGCGCTGGACTGCGCGGCGACGGAGTTTTTCCGCAACGGCAAATATGAGATTTCGGGTGAGGGCCTGTCCCTCAGCCCGGTCGAGATGGCCGATTACCTCGCCGCCTTGTGCGCCGACTATCCGATCCGCTCGATCGAGGATGGCATGAGCGAGGACGATTTCGAGGGATGGAAGGCGCTGACCGACAAGATTGGCGGCAAAGTGCAACTGGTCGGCGACGACCTGTTCGTCACCAATCCCGCGCGCCTTGCCATGGGGATCGACAAGGGGTTGGCCAATTCGCTGCTGGTCAAGGTCAATCAGATTGGCACGCTGACCGAAACGCTGGCCGCCGTCAGCCTGGCGCAGCGGTCGTCCTATACCGCCGTGATGTCGCATCGGTCGGGAGAGACGGAGGATGCGACCATCGCCGACCTGGCCGTCGCGACCAATTGCGGGCAGATCAAGACCGGCTCGCTTGCCCGGTCGGACCGGCTCGCCAAATATAACCAGCTGATCCGCATCGAAGAGGAACTGGGCGACGTGGCCGTTTATGCGGGACGTTCGATTTTCCGATAAGAACGGGCATAGTGCGTCGCGAAGAACGAGGGCATCGGGGTTCGTCGCAGATCAGGCATTTTTCGCTTGCGGCTGACCGGGTGCTGTGATTCAAAGGGCTTATGGCGCACATCGCTAAGCTTCGTTCCTTATTGTTCTCGGCGCTTGGACCGGCGATAGCTGTGCTGTTGCTGCTGTTCTTCGCGGGCTATGCGGTGCTGGGGCCAAGCGGGGTGCTGGCCTGGGGCGATTATTCGCGCCAGTTGCACAATGCCCGCAGCCAGCTTGCACGGGTGGAGGGGCAGCGCCGTGAACTCAGGAACCGGGTCGATCTGCTTGATCCCCGGCGGGTGGACCCTGATCTGAGCGACGAACTGATCCGGCGACAACTCGGCGTCATCCACCGCAACGAGGTCGTCGTTCCTCTGAACTGAAGGGCGTGCTGTAAGGCGCTGCTATCATTCGGGGTGGAGGTTCTTTTGCCCGGCCTGCCGTTGTTGCATTCCAAAGGTTAGTGCCCCTATATCTAGGGTTCCTTACACCCCTTCACGCAAAAGGATCAGAACCTTGGCGAAACCAGCGACGCCGCGTCCTTCGCGCGCAAAGGCGCCGGCCAAAGCGGCGGGACCGGACCATAACCGTCCCCGGCCGGAAGCGCCCACGGATTATGAAGCGACGAAGGAGGAATTGCTGGAATTCTATCGCCAGATGCTCCTCATCCGCCGGTTCGAGGAAAAGGCCGGCCAGCTTTATGGGCTGGGGTTCATCGGCGGGTTCTGCCATCTGTATATCGGGCAGGAGGCTGTCGCGGTCGGCGTTCAGTCGGCGCTGGAAGTCGGCAAGGACAGCGTGATCACCGGCTATCGCGACCATGGCCACATGCTGGCCTATGGCATCGATCCCAAGGTGATCATGGCGGAACTGACAGGGCGCGAAGCCGGCATTTCCCATGGCAAGGGCGGGTCGATGCACATGTTCAGCGTCGACCATAAATTCTATGGCGGCCACGGCATCGTCGGCGCGCAGGTGCCACTCGGTGCAGGGCTCGGCTTTGCGCATAAATATCGCGGGGACGGCGGCCTGTGCGTCGCCTATTTCGGCGACGGGGCGGCCAATCAGGGGCAGGTTTACGAAAGCTTCAACATGGCCGAGTTGTGGAAGCTCCCGATCATCTTCGTGATCGAGAACAACCAATATGCCATGGGCACCAGCGTCAACCGATCTTCGGCCGAGGACCAGCTTTACCGCCGTGGCGAAAGCTTTCGTATCCCGGGCGTCCAAGTGAACGGAATGGACGTGCTGGCCGTGCGCGGGGCCACTGAAATGGCGGTTAAATGGGTGAAGGACGGGAACGGGCCGATCCTGCTTGAAATGAAAACCTATCGCTATCGCGGCCATTCCATGTCGGACCCGGCCAAATATCGGTCGCGCGAGGAAGTGCAGGCGATGCGCGACACGTCCGACCCGATCGAAGGACTCAAAAAGCATCTGCTGGCTGCCGGCGTTGACGAGGCGGAGATAAAGGGCATGGATCAGGACATTCGCCGCATCGTCAGCGATGCCGCCGATTTCGCGGAATCCTCGCCTGAACCGGACCTGTCCGAACTCTACACCGACGTGCTGGTGGAGCAATATTAATGGGTATCGACATCAAGATGCCGGCTTTGTCGCCGACGATGGAAGAAGGCACGCTGGCCAAATGGCTGGTGAAGGAAGGGGATGAGGTCCGGTCCGGCGACATATTGGCCGAGATTGAGACCGACAAGGCAACGATGGAATTCGAAGCGGTCGACGAAGGCACGATCGGCAGGATCATGGTCGCCGCCGGAACCGAAGGGGTGAAGGTCGGCACCGTCATCGCCACCATGGCAGGCGAGGATGAGGGTGCAGGCGGGGATAAGGGAGCGAAGGAGCCCGCACCTGCGCAGGAAGCCGCACCCGCGAAGCAAGCATCGAAAGCCGACGCCGCCCCTGAGGACGAGGCGCCCAAGAAGGCGGAGAGCGGCACGTCCAAGCTCGCTGCGCAGGCCAAGGCATCGGTCGCCGACCCGGACCTGCCCGAAGGCACGGATTATGTGAAGACGACCGTACGTGAAGCGTTGCGCGACGCAATGGCGGAGGAAATGCGCGCCGACGACCGGGTTTTCGTCATGGGCGAGGAAGTGGCCGAATATCAGGGCGCCTACAAGGTCACACAGGGACTGCTGGAGGAATTTGGCGACCGGCGCGTCATTGACACGCCGATCACCGAATATGGCTTTGCCGGCATTGGGGCGGGCGCGGCGATGGGCGGCCTGAAGCCGATCGTCGAATTCATGACATTCAACTTCGCCATGCAGGCGATCGACCACATCATCAATTCGGCGGCCAAGACCAATTATATGTCGGGCGGCCAGATGCGCTGCCCCATCGTGTTTCGCGGCCCCAATGGCGCGGCGAGCCGGGTCGGCGCGCAGCACAGCCAGAATTACGGCCCCTGGTATGCCGCCGTGCCCGGCCTGGTCGTCATCGCCCCCTATGACGCTGCCGATGCCAAGGGATTGCTGAAGGCGGCGATCCGGTCCGACGATCCGGTCGTTTTCCTCGAAAATGAACTGGTCTACGGTCGCAGCTTCGATGTGCCGAAAGTGGATGATTATGTCCTGCCCATCGGCAAGGCGCGGATTGTGCGGACGGGCAGGGACGTGACTTTGGTCAGCTATTCGATCGGCGTGGGCGTGGCGCTGGAAGCGGCGCAGACGCTGGCTGAGGAGGGGATCGATGCGGAAGTCGTCGATCTGCGTACGCTGCGCCCGCTCGACAGTGCCACCGTGCTTGAAAGCCTGAAGAAGACCAATCGGCTGGTGGTGGTCGAGGAAGGATGGCCGGTTTGCTCGATCGCGTCGGAAATCGCCGCCATCGTCATGGAACAGGGTTTCGACGATCTGGACGCCCCGGTGCTGCGCGTCACCAACGAAGACGTGCCGCTGCCCTATGCGGCCAATCTCGAAAAACAGGCGCTGATCGACGCCGCCCGGGTGGTCGCCGCAGCGAAAAAGGTCTGCTATCGCGGATGAATGCGGAGCGGAACAGAAACCACCGCGATCCTGTTCCGCTTCCGCATCCTGTTATCGCACCGTTGTTGGCGACGGGCGGTCGGGGCCAGACGGTCGGGACATGCGTTAGAAAGGAACGGTATCCTCTATCCTTGGCGGCCGAGGGATCAGCTTGCCGAATAGGTTGAGCAATCGGACGCTGTGACCCCTTCCGCATTATAGATGCCATCCGTGCCGCCGGTATAATCGCGATTGTCGCGCACGGTCATCGCGGCGATTTCGCGGATTTCGCTGTGGGGAACGAAGGCGGAGGAGACCAGCGGCTGATAGCTGTAGTTGATTTCCACGAACATCACCGCACCGTCCGACGGTGCGGTGATAAGTTGGCCGTTTGCCGTGATGCCGCTGGTCTGCTCTCCCACATCGCCATAGGTCGATGTCGCGGCCTTCACGCCCCGGCACCTTTGCCATTTGATGGCATATTGGCTGGGGTTGGTCGTGGGTTGCAGGCTCGACACTATGACCCGGCCGTGCTGGAACAGGTTCAGTCGCCCCCCTTGCAGCCCGGCGCCCGCCAGCAGGTCGTTGATCTGCGCTTCGCTGATCGTCTTGGCGTTCAGCGTCGACCCGGCCCCGATGCGGGAGGCGTTATCGGCGACCATGAGCGCCAGCTGGCTTACCCGCATTTTCGTCGTGGTGTAATTGGCCAGTTCGGCCCCCGCCATGGTGAGGCCGACGACAAAAGGCAGGCATAGGGCAAATTCCACCATCGCCACGCCGCCATCATGCCGCAAAATACGGCGCAGCGTGCGGACCACCCGTTCCGACCGGCCATTCATGGGCAGTTTCCTATTTTGGGGGCTTTCTGTTCGCCATAGGGCTGGTTTACGAGCACGGTGCTGGCATTCAGTGTGACTTCACCGGGCAGTCCGGCCAGCTTCGCCATGGGGAAAAGGCGCGGATAGGAAACGGTGGCCGACAGCAGGACCGCGTCTTTCGCACCACCCGACCCGACGATACCGTCGTCTATATCCCATAAGCCGCTGTTATTGTTGTCTTCATAAGGTTCGCCATCATCACAGGTGCCATTATTGTTTGTGTCGGTGAATGGCTCCTTCGCCCGGTTGGTGGCCTTTTTATAATCGCGAAAGGCTGTACGTCTGATCTGAACGGTGCCGTTTTTCGCCAGCTTCAGGACCTGACTGTCGACGGCACTGTTGATAAGGGCGATCTGCGCGGGGGCCGACGCGCTTTCCAGCGTACTGTCACGCGCGGCTTTTTGCATGACGCCTTGCAACACGCTCTGCATGTAGAGCGAGTGCCCCATATCGAGCGCGCCCATCAGCAGCAGGCAGAAAACGGGCGCGATCAGGCCGAATTCCACCACCGACATGCCCGAATCGTCGGCATGCAGGCGGGGCAGAGGCCCAATCATTGCGTCAGTCTCAATTGCGAGATGTTGTCGGCAATGCTCTGAAAATTCGCGATCAGGGTCGCGGAATCCGCCGCGGTGAAGGAGTGATCGTCACTGCTCGCGCAGGTCGCCAGCCGGTCCGCCGCATCCCTGGTGGCCTTGTTTGTCTTTTCCGTTATCTCCACACCGAAATAAATGGTCCACAGCGTGAACCCCTTGTTCTTGATCGCGGTGCACAGGGCGGAAAAGCGCGCGTTTACCTGGTTATTGGTAGTGGAAGATGTTGGTTCCACGTTAATGGCGGTCTGCCGCCGGTCCCACCAGGGTATGCCATAGGCGTTGTAGTTGGTCACGGATGTCTGCGTGTTGCCGTCGGTCATGAAGATGATGTGCCGTTCGATGCCGCCGCCCGTCGGTGTCGTCTTGTTGTCGGCCGCGAAGAGGCCGGTGGGCGATGCGAGTCGCGCGCCCCAGAGCAAGCCGATATCATGATAGGTGTTGCCGCCGGTGCTCAGCGAGTTGACGTAACTTTCAAATGTCTGCGTGTTGGACGGCGAAGGCCAGACCTGCAATCTCTGCGCTTCGGTCGGACAGGAAGAGGAACTTCGGGCCACTTCGTCGGCCGTGACCTCCCCCAATTGGTTGACCTTGTCTTCATCATGGCGAGCCCAGACGGCGCCGGGCAGTTGCGGTTTCCACTGGGTCGCGGGATCGCCGGTGGACGGAACGAGATCGATGTCCAGATCCCTCGCGGCGGCGGGAATGGGGCTGTAGCTCGCCTGCCGCACCGTCTCCCGTTCCTCGATGCATCCGTCCCATGCGACAGAGATGCTCTTGTTGGCGCCCAGCGGCAGCAAGACGGAGGAATTCCATGTGTCGCTGCCTCCCTTGAGGCCGCTGACGTTCAATGTCCGCTGTTTGTAGATATAGAGCGGGCCGTAGCTACGCTCCTGGTCGCATTTGCCATAAAATGATGATTTGCGGTACTGCTGCTTTGCAGTATCGGACGGACAGTTGTTGCTGGAGCTTTTCCTGGTCTTCCAATATCCCCAGCCTTCCTTGCCGGAATATACGCGGCTCTGATAATCCCAGCTGTCCGCCATCCAGGCATTCCTGAGCAGTTTGCCGACATTGACGTTGACCGCATAGGGGACGAAGCCGAAGCGGATCTGGGCGGTGGAACTGTTGCTGGTGGTCGGCGTCGTGCCACAGTTGGCGGTCGTGTCGATCTTTGCCAGCGCTTCATAGAAGCACAGCACCGCATTTTTAAGACCGTCGATCTTGGTAACGGTGTCCTTGCTGTTGGCCTTGTCGCCCATCGATCCGGTGACGTCCAGAACGAACATTATATCGGTATTGGGAATCCGCATGTCGGCTTCGCAGCTGGTGTTCACCGTCCGGTCCGTCTGGCCCAGCGCCCGCATCACCGTCATCGGCACGACCACGGACGCGGTGCCGGTGACCTTTCCGCCACTTTCGGCGAAGCTGCGCGCCGTGTTGTTGGTGCCATAGGGGTCGCTGCCGAAATTGGCGTCGAACAGTTGTTCGGCGACCGCATTTGCGCTGCCTGAATTGGCGGACCATGCCCCGGAACCCATCTGTTTGCGCCCGGCCAGCGCGCCCGCGTCGCATGCCTGTTGCAATCGCGACTTGGTCAGGTAGAGCCGGCTCATATCGATGCCACCGCCGACCAGGCCCAGCAGGGGAATGATCGCCGCGGCGACGATCGCCAGGGCATTACCCGCCTGATTGCGGCGCAAACGGGACAGAAATCCCATGGAAGCCAATAATGTGTCGCGCATTCGCTTTTTTCCCGCCCCCCAACCTGTACCGGGGAAAACCCGATTCAGGTCGATCGCTCATAGGATCAGAGTTATTGCGGTCTTTATGATGAGGACGGTTAAGGCCGCACTAACCCGGCAGATTCAACCATGAACAGGATTGTTTCATGGCCGTAGCGATCGAACCGTCCCGGCCGCTCAGCCGTTTGCTCGTCGCTTATGGACGTAAAGACCGGCTGGCGATCGACCGGCTGATATGGGCGTTCGACGAACGGCTGGCCGCGCTGGTGCGCACACGCGGGAACCGACGATCGGCCAGATGCGCCTTGCCTGGTGGGAAGAGGTGCTGACCGATGCCGCAGGGGACAAGGGGCGCGGCGATCCCCTGGTCGATGCGCTGCGCGGGACGGGGGCGATGACGCAGGAGGGCGTTCTGCCCGGCCTGCTGTCCATGCTTGACGGCTGGGAAGCGCTGTTGCTGATGGAGGAGAGCGACCAACCGGCGCTGTTGCGTTTCGCGCAGGCGAGGGGCGGAGGACTGTTCGCGGCGCTCGCGCGGCGGGACGGGGAAATGAAGGACAGCCTGAGCGCTGCTGCTTGTCTTTGGGCACTTTGGGATCTGTCCGGCCATGTCGGCGACGCGCGGACGCGGACGGACGCCATCACGCTTGCGGCGACATTCCTCAGGGACACCGGACGGGACGAATGGCCGCGCGCATGCCGGTCGCTGCGCATCGCCGCCGCGCTGGCCCGCCATGATATCGCCCGTGGCCGGGCCGCCGAATCCACGCTGACGCCGCGCGTCTATGGGCGCCTCGTGCGGATCGCGCTTGTCGGTGTCTAGAAGAGCGCGCTAGGCTGGCGACCGCTGGTTTGGGGGACGGGATGATGGGGCGATTGCTGGCGGGGGGTATGGCAGCATTGCTGCTGGTGGCGGCCGGGCTGTTCTGGTGGCAAGGCCGGGCCGCGAGCGACCCGGCGCCCGCGCCGTTCATCGCCCCGCCGCCCCCGCCGGACAACGACGCCCTGCCGGAGGGCGACCCCGACGCGGTGGGGGAGGCGCCGCCCATGCCCGGGGAGGCGACCGCGCAAAGCCGGGAACAGAAAAGATTCGCCCGCTATGACCGCAACCGGGACGGCGTCATCACCCGAATCGAGATGATGGGCAGCAGGGTCAAGGCGTTCAAGGCGCTGGACAAGGACGGCGACAATCTTCTGTCGTTCGAGGAATGGGCGGTCGCCACATCGGACCGCTTCGCCGCCGCCGATTCCGATAAGGACGGCAAGCTGTCCCCTGCGGAATTCGCGACGACCGCGCCCGTTCGCCAGCCGAAGCCGAAATGCAAATGCTGATCCGTCAGCGCGACGCCGGCATCTGCGCCAGCCACTGGTCGAGTGAGGCGCGGGCCCGCGCGGTCATCGCTTCCTTGCGTTGTTTTTTCTTTACTGCGTCCAGCGGCGGGAACAGCCCGAAATTGACGTTCATCGGCTGATAGTCGGCGGTTTCCACATTGCCCACCACATGCCCCAGCAGCGCGCCAAGGGCGGTATCGGCGGGCGGCGGGGCGAGCGGGCGGCCGAGAATGTCCGCAAGCGCGAACCTGCCCGCGAGCAGGCCGATCGCCGCGCTTTCGACATAGCCCTCACAGCCCGTCATCTGACCCGCGAACCGGATATGCGGCGCGCTTTTCAGGCGCAGGGTCGTGTCCAGCAGCTTGGGACTCTGGATGAAGGTGTTGCGGTGCAAACCGCCCAGCCGCGCGAATTCCGCCTTTTCCAGGCCGGGAATGGTACGGAACAGGTCGACCTGCGCGCCATGCTTCAGCTTGGTCTGGAACCCGACCATGTTCCACAATGTGCCGCTGGCATTGTCCTGCCGCAACTGCACCACGGCATAGGGCCAGCGCCCCGTGCGCGGGTCGTCCAGACCCATGGGCTTCATCGGTCCGTGGCGCAACGTTTCCGGCCCGCGCGACGCCATGACCTCGATCGGCATGCAGCCTTCGAAATAGGGGGTGCTGGCCTCCCACTCCTTGAACTGCGTTTTCTCGCCGTCGATCAATCCTTGAACGAATGCCTCGTATCGTTCCCTGTCCATCGGGCAGTTGATATAATCGCGCCCTTCGCCGCCGCCGGGACCGATCTTGTCCCAGCGATTGGCCATCCAGCATTTGTCCATGTCGATGCTGTCGAAATGCACGACCGGCGCGATGGCGTCGAAAAAGGCCAGATGCTCCATCCCCGCCGCCTGTCCGATGCTGGCGGCGAGCGCGGCGGCGGTCAGGGGACCGGTCGCGACGATGGTCATCCCGTCCGCCGGCAGGGCGTCGATCCGTTCGCGCACGATCTCCACATTGGGGTGGGCCGACAGGGCGCGGGTAACACCATCGGAAAACAGGTCGCGATCGACCGCCAGCGCAGATCCGGCAGGCACTTTGGCCGGTTCCGCCTGCGTCATGATTAGCGAGCCAAGCCGCCGCAATTCCTGATGCAGCAGGCCCACGGCATTTTTATCGGCGTCGTCAGACCGGAAGCTGTTCGAACAGACCAGTTCGGCAAGGCCCGTCGTCTGGTGGGCCGGCGTCATGTCGCCGCCGTCGGCACCCGACCCGCGCATTTCCGACAGGCGTACGCGGATGCCGGCCTCTGCCAGTTGCCATGCCGCTTCTGATCCCGCCAATCCGCCGCCGATGATATGAACCTGATGCGCCAAAATATTGTCCTGCTGTCATCCGTTGGCGGCATATAGGGGCAATAAGGGCGACCGCCATAGCCCAAAAGCACATGGCCCGCGGTTCAGAATCCGGTGATCAGCGCGTCGATCGCGCCCTGCAATATGTATCCGGCCGCCAGCTTGTCTACCAGTTCCCCGCGCCGAGCGCGGCTGGCGTCCGCCTCCAGCAGTGTGCGGGTGACGGCCTGCGTCGACCAGCGTTCGTCCCACAGCAGGATAGGCCGCCCCAGATCGGCGATATTGCGGGCAAAGGCCCGGCTGGCCTGGCTGCGCGGGCTTTCGCTGCCGTCGAGGTTGAGGGGCAGGCCGATGACGATCCCTGCCACCTGCTGCTGGTCCAGAAAGCTGGCCAACGCGATCTTGTCCTTGCCGAACTTGCCCCGGTTGACGGTATGGGCCGGGCTGGCGATCGACCAGCCCGCGTCGCACAGCGCAAGACCGATGGTTTTCGTGCCGACATCCATGCCGATCAACCGTCCCCCGGTCGGCAGGGCCGCGCGGAACAGGGCGCGATCGGCGGTCAGCAACGGCGCGGTCATGGCTGCATGAAGGCCGCCAGCCGTTCCTTCGCGTCCGCCCGCACATTGCCCCAGAACAGCGCATAGTCATAGACATGATAATTGTTGCCCGGAAGCCGGTACGGTCCCAGGTCGGGCGGATCGCCGATCATCAGCACGCCGTCTTCGTCACAGCGGGCGGGCACCGCGCCCGGCACCAGCTGCGCCGGCTTGCCATCGTCCCGGTCGGACAGGGTGCCGCGGTTGGCGCTGGCCGGGGCCGCGCCGCCCGCTGCGCCGGTGATCGGGTTCGTGCAAAGCATGTCCGTGCCCCTGCGCGGCTTGCCGGTCAGCCCGTTTCCGCTTTCAAACAGGTCGATCATCGGCGCGGGGTCGGCCGGTTCGGCATAGCTTTGCCAGGACAGGATGCAGCGCGCTTCGCTGCGTCGGGCGCAGGCCGGCAGGCCCAGCGCGGGCAGGTCGGCCTCCAGCGAGAGGGGCCAGCCGGCGGCATAGACGGCGGCGATGCGATCCGCCACGGCATGTCCCGCGACATGGTCGCGCATCAGCCGCAGCAGGTGCAACGACCCCTGGCTGTGTCCCGCCAATATGACCGGGCCGGCGGGATTGGCGCGCAGGAATGCGGCGAACGCCGCCTCCACATCGCGATAGGCAGCGTCCAGCGCCCGGCCGCCTTCGGGCCGGTCGGACAGGAACGCGCCGAAATTGGCCTGACGATAGCGGGGCGCCCAGATGGCGCCGACGCCATTGAACGCGCTTGCCTGCGCGCGCACGAACCGACGGGCGGTGGCCAGTGATTCCGCGTCGTCCAGCGCCATGTTCCACCCCGCCTTGCCAAAGGTGATGAAGGATGTGGGGTGGATGAAGAACACGGCCGCCGCGCGCCGCGCGGGCTGTTCATCGAAACCGTCGGGCAGCCAGAGCGCCGGATTGTCGGCCGTTATGTCGGGGCGGGCGACCCACATCGCGCGATCGTCATAGGCGTCGGCGGGCAGCGGGGCGATGGCTTCGAACGGGGTGCGCGGCACCATGACGGTGCGGATCAGCGCGTCGCCCCAGATGCGATAGACGAACGCGGCCGCCAGCACGAGGACGATCAGGCCAGCGACGATGTACAGGAATTTCCGGGCCAATCCGCTCTCCGTTCCAAGCCCCGACGCGCGCCCGCGGGCGGCGATGGCATTGAGGAAGTCGCTCTGTGATACATGCGCGCGGTCCGCGCAACCCTGCGCGCCGGCATGCCTGTCCGCCTGACTGCGATGCCGTGCGATGCTAAGAGCCCGCCCCGAAAGTTGTTGAGCAATACCAGCATGTTGTGATTCACGCCCCTTTGCGAAGAGATGGAGTGTATCATGGCATGGACTGGCATTGCCCGGCAGGAGCATAGCCGAAAAGGATTGCG
>JBFWMJ010000053.1:0-18928 GCA_050251675.1 Sphingobium sp. | reverse complement strand
ACCCGCCCAGTCGCCGGTCTGATAGGCAAGGGAGATGGCCCGATCGTACCAGGCGGCGGGGATTTTCGTTCCGGCCGCACGCTGACGAGCCAGCGCTTCGGCAACATGCGCCTTGGCTTCCTTGGGCTTCGCCTTGCGCATATAGATGTCCGCGCGCAGCAACAGGGCATCGATATCGTCGTAACCAAGCGTCCTAGCATAATCGAGCTGCGCCAGGGCGTCATCATAATGGGCGACCTGAAACGACAGATACGCCGCGATGAAGCGCAGACGGGGCGCATCCGCGCGCGGCACGGCGCTGGTCTTGAACATGTCGGTAAGGGCAATACGCTGCGCCTGGATGTCGCGGCGCATCACCGCATATTCAAATCGCGCGCCGGCGGAGGCATAATGCTCGAAATCGGTGGTGGGCATGAGGCTGCCGACCTTTGCGCCGGCGGATGAAACGTCGCCAGCCCTGATCGCCGCTCGCGCCGCTTCCAGAGAAGCGCGGAAACCGTCCGACATCTCGATCGCGGGCGCGTTCGCCTTTTTGGCGTGTCCCGGCACGCCGGCCAGCAGCACGCCGATGGAGGCCGCCGCGATACCGTAGCGTACGATCCCCGAACGTCCCAGAACAGTATACCGCATTGGCCAGTGACCTCCCCCGTCCCGACGGCCCGTTCAGGGCCGCCATCTTGTCAAACATCGAAACGCACCGTGCCGCCTGCCAATCGCGCAGGCGGCACGGTCATAAGTATAGCGTCAGGCGCCCTTCGACGCGAGATAGGTCAGCCACAGCCCGGCGATTTCCTTGCGCGCGCCGGCCTGAACCGATTCAAAAGCGGCCTTCGCGCCTACCGTGTCGCCAGCCAGCGCCTTGGCGATGCCGATGCGGCTGTTGATTTCGTCCGTGTCGACGCCGCCCTTCTGCTTCGCAACCTCGAACAGTTCGGTCGCCTTGGCATAATTGCCATAGCCCAGATAGGCGTCCGCCGTAGCCAGCGCGATGCGGCCGTTCGCGGCCTTGCGCGAATCCGCCTCCGCGCTGCCGAGCGAGGCCTTGTCGCCCTCGATCCTCGGCACCGCCTGCTGGTAGAAATCCCCACCCTGATTGCCCGTCAGCACGCCCTTGCTCCGGCCGGCGTCGATCGCCGCCTTCACTTCGCCATAAATGCCGGTCTTCCAGGCGGTTTCGGCATATTCGGTAAAGTCGCCCGCCACCACCAGGCCGTCCGACACGGCCATCAGGCGCAGCACGTCCAGATTTTCACGATTGGAGATATTGGGATGGGAGCGCTGGAACACGCGGATCAGCGTGCGCAGATTTTCGCCGTTCGGCTGGGCGGCATAGGCCAGCTTGGCCCATTCGCCGACTTCGGGCAAATTCGCCGCGGCGGCGCGCTGCACGCCGATCTGATACCATTGCGCGGGCACCGGCTGACCGCTCGCCTTGGTGGCGTCCGCGCCGGCTTTCAGCGCGGCAAGTCCGTTGACCGTGTTGGTACGCGCCGGTTCGGCCGTGGCGTTGCCCGTCCCGGCCTTGCCGAAATAGGCCTGCGCCAGCGTGACGTTCGCCATTTCGGGCTTATAACCTGCCTGCACCGCCGCCTGCGCACGCGAAATCGCGGCATCGTAATTCTTGGCCGCCAGTTCGGCGTCCGCGGCGACCGCGGAATATTGCCCGACCTGATCGGCGGGCGTCAGCCCGGAATCCAGCATGGTGCGCAGCGCCTGCGCCTGCATCTCCGCATCCTTGGCGGTGATCGACAGGTTCAGCTTGATCGCGGCGGTCTGATAGCGGTCGTCATTCGACTTGGACAGCGCCTCGGCCTGCGCGATCAGCGCCTTGGCCCCTTCGATATCCTGCTTGTTCATGGCTTCCTGGGCCGCCTGAAGAGGCTTTATGACTTCAGGTGACACATTCAGCTTGGGGGCGCCGTCTGACTTGGCCTTCTTTTCCTTCTTGGCCGCAAAGGCGGGCGTCGAAACCGCGCCGCCCGTTACGGCCAAGACCAGCGCGAGCGCCACCGGAGTTACAAAACGCATGATCCATTCTCCATCTACACGCCCGGGGGGACAGGCGAACTTGCTTTACTGCCGGTTGGGGTCCGGCGGGTGAATATCGTTTGAACAGCCTATATGCGCCATATTTGCAACTGTCAGCCCCCTGCCTTCGTTCCGACCCGACAGACAGCATGATACGCCTGCGTGTGCGTATACGCGCGAGGGGTGACAGGCCGGGCCTGCTCGGCTAGTGCGAACGGCAGGACATCCTATCCCATAAGAAAAGAGAATCGATTTGAACGACGAGAGCGTCCTCGCCGACCCTTCGGATATCAGCCCCGTCAGCATCGTCGAAGAAATGAAGACGAGCTATCTGGACTATGCGATGTCGGTGATCGTCGCGCGCGCCCTGCCCGACGTGCGCGACGGCCTGAAGCCGGTCCACCGCCGCATCCTGTTCGCCGCGCAGGAATCCGGTTTCGTCTACAACCGGCCCTATCGCAAGTCCGCGCGTCTGGTCGGCGAGGTGATGGGTAAATATCACCCGCACGGCGACAGTTCGATCTACGACGCATTGGCGCGCATGACGCAGGACTGGTCCATGCGGGTGCCGTTGATCGACGGTCAGGGCAATTTCGGATCGATGGACCCCGATCCGCCGGCGGCGATGCGCTATACCGAAGCGCGCCTGGCCAAGGTGGCGAGCACCGCGCTGCTGGACGACCTGGACAAGGACACGGTCGACTTCCAGCCCAATTACGATGCGTCGGAAAGCGAGCCGCAGGTGCTGCCCGCGCGCTTTCCCAACCTGCTGGTCAACGGCGCGGGCGGCATCGCCGTCGGCATGGCGACCAACATCCCGCCGCATAATCTGGGCGAAGTGGTGCGCGCCTGCCTCGCCTATATCGACAATGGCGCGATCACGGTGGACGAGCTTATCCAGATCGTCCCCGGTCCCGATTTCCCGACCGCGCCGCTGATCCTGGGCCAGTCCGGCGCGCGCAGCGCCTATCATACCGGGCGCGGATCGATCATGATGCGGTCCCGCCATGAGATCGAGCGGGGGCGCGGCGATCGCGAATCCATCGTGCTGACCGCCATCCCCTATCAGGTCGGCAAGAATAATCTGGTCGAAAAGATCGCCGAAGCCGCGAAGGACAAGCGGATCGAAGGCATCAGCGACATACGCGACGAATCCAGCCGCGAAGGCGTGCGGATCGTCATGGACCTCAAGCGCGACGCCACGCCGGAAGTCGTGCTGAACCAGCTGTGGCGCAACACCCCGGCGCAAACGAGCTTCCCGGCGAACATGCTGGCCATTCGCGGCGGCCGGCCCGAAGTGCTCAATCTGCGCGACATCATCGCGGCGTTCGTCAAGTTCCGCGAGGAAGTGATCACCCGCCGCACGAAGTTCGAACTGAACAAGGCTCGCGACCGCGCCCATATCCTGCTTGGTCTGGTCGTCGCGGTCACCAATCTGGATGAAGTGGTCAGGATCATCCGCGGCGCCGCCAGCCCGGCCGACGCGCGCGAAGCGCTGCTGGCGCGCGAATGGCCTTCGGCGCAGATCGCCCCCTATCTTCGGCTGGTCGAGGCGATCGAGACCGATGTGTCAGGCGAAACCTATCGCCTGTCCGACATTCAGGTCCGCGCCATATTGGACCTGCGCCTGCATCGCCTGACCGCGCTGGGCCGTGACGAAATCGGCAAGGAACTGGCGGAGCTGGCGGCCGCGATCGCCGAATATCTGGCGATCCTGGGCGACCGGCAAAAACTTTATGCCATCATGCGTGAGGAACTGGAGGCGATCGAGCGGGAGTTCGCCACGCCGCGCCTGTCGGAAATCACCGCGGCCGCCGACGGCATAGAGGATGAAGACCTGATCGAGCGGGAGGAGATGGTCGTTACCGTCACCGTCCAAGGCTATATCAAGCGCACGCCGCTGGAAAGCTTCCGCGCGCAGGCGCGCGGCGGCAAGGGCCGGTCGGGCATGGCGACCAAGGATGAGGATGCGGTCACCGAACTATTCGTTACGTGCACCCACACCCCCGTGCTGTTCTTCTCCACCGCCGGCAAGGTGTACCGGCTCAAGGTCTGGCGCCTGCCCGAAGGCGGTCCTGCGACGCGCGGCCGGCCGATGGTCAACCTGCTGCCGCTGGCCGCGGGCGAAACCATCTCCACCGTCCTGCCGCTGCCTGAGGATGAGGAGGAATGGGGCAAGCTTCATGTGATGTTCGCGACCGCCAAGGGATCGGTGCGCCGCAACAGCATGGACGCCTTTGCCAATGTGCCGTCCAACGGCAAGATCGCGATGAAGTTCGACGGGGAGGATGAGGACGACCGGCTGATCGGCGTCGCGCTGCTGGACGAAAGCGACGATGTGCTGCTCGCCACGCGGCAGGGGAAGGCGATCCGCTTCCCCGGCGACGATGTGCGCGAGTTTCAGAGCCGCAATTCCACCGGCGTGCGCGGCATCCGGCTGGCGCCGGACGACGAAGTGATGTCGCTGTCCATCCTGCACCGCGCGGGCGCCACGCAGGAGGAGCGCGAGGATTATCTGCGCTTCGCCCCATGGAAGGCGGAAAAGGACGGCGCCCCGGCGATGGACGCCGAACGCTTCGCCGAACTGAGCGGCAGGGAACAGTTCATCCTGACGGTCTGTGCCAATGGGTACGGCAAATTGTCTTCGGCCTATGAGTATCGCCGCACCGGACGCGGCGGCCAGGGCATCACCAATATCGACAATATCGCCCGCAACGGCCCGGTCGTCGCCAGTTTTCCCGCGACGCAGGCCGATCAGCTGATGCTGGTCACCAATCAGGCGAAACTGATCCGCATGGGGCTGGATTCCCTGCGCGTCATCGGCCGCGGTTCGGCGGGCGTGCGCCTGTTCAACGTCGCCGACAACGAACATGTGGTAAGCGCGGCCCGCATCGAGGAAAGCGATGAAGACGGAGCCGGAACCGAAGCGGGCGCCGATACGGCCACCGGGTCCGGGCCGGACGCACCTGACGCGTGAACGAACTGTTCGCCTACAGGATATTGACCGGGGATCAGTTCGACCGGATGAAGGCCGACGGTGTTTTCACAGGCGCGCCAGTCGATCTGGCCGATGGCTACATCCACCTGTCGACGCGCGCGCAGGCAGCGGAAACGACGGCGCGCCATTTCGCGGGTCAGGACCGGCTGGTGATGGTCATGGTCGACCTTGCCCCCTTCGGCGATGCCGTCAAATGGGAGGTTTCACGCGACGGCGCGCTGTTCCCCCACCTCTACGGCGATTTGCCGATGAGCGCGGTGGCGGGCAAGGTCGTGCTGCGTCTGGACGAACAGGGCAGGCATCAGTTCCCGGCCGGCTTCTGACCCACCGGATACATGCGCACAACCCGACCGCGCCGGACCCGATAGTCATATCCGCCCCATCTGATCCGGTTGGAACAGGCCGCCGCCAGCTGGATCGCCAGATGACCCCAGCTCACGACAAACGGCACGATCCCGTCCCACCAAAGCGATCGCCGCCCCGCCCCGGTGTGAACCGGGTCGAGCACGCGCGCGATGATCCGCCGCCGTACCGCCACGCGGACCCATGCCGCGCCATAACCGACGGCGATGGCGGTCCATCCGCCCCATAGCAGCGCCCACAGCCACCCGGCCGACTGGATTGCGACGGCCAGCGTCGCGATCCCCCACATGCCGATGCTGTTGGTCAGGATATGGCGATATTGCCGCACGCCGAAGGACAGGACCTCCCCGCCGTCGCCGCCCAGCGGACTGGCCACCAGCAGGTCGCGCACGGGCCGCAGGCGCAATTTCGCGCGCCACCCGGCCAGCCCGATGCTCATGTCATCGGACAGGCGCCCCGCCAGCGCGCTGTCGAGATCGAGCGTCTCCGCCGTTTCGCGTCGCAACGCCATCGCCCCGCCCCACGGCATGGTCGCGCTGACGAAACGCGGCAGCGTCGCCAGCTGCATTTCCACCGCCGCCACCAGGGTCGGCAGCACGGCGGCGTCCGGCAGCAGCAGGCGATAGCCCGTCGCGATGTCGGCCTTGCCGCGCACCAGCGGGAACAGCAGCCGCCCGATCAGCCGGCGCGGCGGCGCGATGTCCGCATCGATGAACACCAGATAGCGGTCACCGTCCCGCAACGCGCGCAGGGCGGCGCGCAGCTTATGCACCTTCTGCCCCTCATCGCGCGCCACACCCGCGCGCACGAGTTCCACCCATGCCCCTTCCCGCGCGACCAGCGCTTCGGCCGCCGCGCAGCCGCCCGAACTGGTGACAAGCAGGCGGAACGGTGCATCCTGCGCCTTGAGGCGCGCGATCAGGTCCGGCCCGCCGTCCCAATCGTCCCGCACGCTAAGGATCACGACGACACCATCGGGCGCCTCAACCCTCCGGTCGGCGGGCAGGTGGCGCAGATAGTTGAGGACGCCAACGACCGTCAGCCCCTGCAACAGCATCCACAACAGCAGCATCGCATACCTCCTTCCGGCAACCCCTTTACCTCCGGCCCGGCTGCTGTATGACCGATCGGCCATGCTCTCCAGCCCCATTCTTTTCTGGCTGCTCCGGCTCTTGCCGGCCAGCTGGTCGTCGTGGATCGGCGGCTGGCTGTCGGCCCATGTCGCGCGACGCGGCATGCCGGTGCGCGACGCGCGGGCGCGCGCCAATCTCGCCCTGTTGCGCCCCGACCTCACCGAAGCGGAGCGCGAGGCGATATTGACGCGGCGCTGGATCAATATCGGCCGGACCATGGCGGAACTGGCCAATATCGACCGGCTGGTGAACAAGCGCCATGTGTCTGTGGAAGACGCCGCCGAATATCAGGCCGTGCTGGATGGCCCCGGCCCGATGATCGCCCTGACCTGTCATATCGGCAACTGGGATCTGCTGGCCGCTCATATCAAATGGTCAACCGACCGCCCCGGCCTCGGCATTTATGAAGCGCCCGACGACCCCCGCCAGGCCGCGATGCTCAAGCGCGCGCGGCAAAGCTATATGGGGGAGGCGATCGGCGGTGAAGGCGCGGCGCGGGGCGTGCTCAAGCATCTGACGCAGAAGGAGCGCGCGACTCTCTATATTCTCGCAGATGAACGGCGCGACGGGCAGGTCTGGTTCCCGACCTTCGGCCGCGACCTGCCGCCATCAGGCAACCTGTCGATCGCGCTGCGGCTGGCGCGCAAGGTCGGCGCCCGGTTCCTGCCCTTCTACCTCGCGCGCACCACCGGGCCACATTTCCGCCTGCACTGGCACCCGCCGCTCGATCCGCGCGAATTGAGCGATGGAGAGATCATGGCCCGGCTCGACGCCTTTCTTGGCCCGGCGTGCATCGCCCATGCCGACCAGTGGCTCGCCCTGCACGACATGAACCTGACGGCGCCCGCAATGTGACTTCGCGGCGTACAGCGTTTAACAGCGCAGGCATGTCCCGACTCGCGATAAAAATCTGCGGCCTGTCCACGCCGGAAACGGTGGGCGCCTCCGTTCAGGCGGGCGCGACCCATCTGGGGTTCAACCATTTCCCCAAAAGCCCCCGCTATGTGGACGTGAACCGGATGCGCGCCCTTAGCGCCACCGTGCCCGCCCATGTCGGACGCGTGGCCATAGTGGTCGATCCCGACGACGACATGCTGGCCGCGCTGGCGGCGCCCGGCATCCTTACCGCATTCCAGCTTCATGGCGGCGAAACACCCGCGCGTGCCGCCGCCATCCGCCAGCGCTTCGGCCTGCCCGTATGGAAAGCCATTTCGGTCAAGACGCGCGGCGATATAGACGCGGCCGGAGCCTACGGAGGCGCGGCCGATTTCCTGCTGTTCGACGCGAAAACGCCCGATGGCGCGGCGCTGCCCGGCGGCATGGGCCTGCGTTTCGACTGGACGCTGCTGCGCGGCGTATCCCAGCCCCTGCCCTGGGGCCTGTCCGGGGGGCTGGGGATCGGCAATGTGGGTGAAGCGGTGCGGATCACCGGCGCGCCGATGGTCGACGTGTCTTCAGGAGTCGAAACCGCGCCGGGTATCAAGGATATGGACAAGATCGCCGCCTTCTGCGAAGCCGCACGGCAATCATGACCATCACCAATTCCCTCCGCGGCCTGCCGGACGAGCATGGCCATTTCGGGCAGTTCGGCGGCCGCTATGTCGCCGAAACGCTGATGCCGCTGATCCTGGAGCTGGAGCGGGTCTACCGCGCCGCAAAGGCCGACCCCGCCTTTGCCGAGGAATATCAGCACCTGTTGACCCACTATGTCGGCCGCCCCAACCCGCTCTATTACGCGGAGCGGCTGACGCAGGCGCTGCGCGCCGACGCGCCGCCGGGGCCGGACGGGCAACGACTGGGCGCGAAAATCTATCTGAAGCGCGAGGAGTTGAACCACACCGGCGCGCACAAGATCAACAATTGCCTTGGCCAGGCCCTGCTCGCGCGGCGCATGGGCAAGACGCGGGTGATTGCGGAAACGGGCGCGGGCCAGCATGGCGTCGCCACCGCCACCGTCGCCGCGCTGTTCGGCATGGAATGCAAGATTTTCATGGGCGCCAAGGATGTCGAGCGGCAGAAGCCCAATGTCTTTCGCATGAAGCTGCTGGGGGCGGAGGTCATACCCGTCACCTCCGGCTCGCAGACGCTTAAGGATTCGATGAACGACGCGCTGCGCCACTGGGTGGCGAACGTCCACGACACCTTCTACATCATCGGCACCGCCGCCGGCCCTCACCCCTATCCCGAGCTGGTCCGCGACTTCCAGTCGGTGATCGGTCAGGAAGTGCGCGCGCAGATCATGGAACTGGAGGGCCGCCTCCCCGACATGCTGATCGCCCCGGTGGGCGGCGGCTCCAACGCCATCGGCCTGTTCCACCCCTTTCTCGACGACCCGGAAGTGGCAATGGTCGGCGTGGAAGCGGCGGGCGAAGGGCTGGACGGCAAGCATGCCGCGTCGATCGCCGGGGGGGCGTCAGGCATATTGCACGGCAACCGCACCTATCTGCTTCAGGATGAGGACGGCCAGATCACGGAAGCGCACAGCATTTCCGCCGGGCTGGATTATCCCGGCATCGGCCCGGAACATAGCTGGCTGCATGAGATAGGCCGGGTCCGCTACACCCCGGTCACCGATGACGAGGCACTGGCCAGCTTCCAGAAACTGGCGGCGCTCGAAGGCATTATTCCCGCGCTGGAGTCCGCCCACGCCATCGCCGCGGCCGAACAGATCGCGCCGACCATGGGGGCGGACAAGATCATCGTCGTCAACCTTTCAGGGCGCGGGGACAAGGACATCTTCACCGTCGCCGACGCGCTAGGAGCCAGGATGTGACGATGGACCGCCTTTCCGCGCGCTTCGCCGCCTGCCGGGCGCAGGGCCGCGCCGCGCTTGTCATCTTCGTCACGGCGGGCGATCCCGATGTGGCGTCCGCCGCCGCCATCCTCGACGCGCTGGTCGCGGGCGGCGCGGATATCATCGAACTGGGCATGCCCTTTACGGACCCGATGGCGGACGGCCCCGCGATCGAACTCGCCAATCTGCGCAGCCTGGGGTCAGGCACGAAGACGAAGGATATTTTCGCGATCGCGACGGCCTTCCGCGCGCGGCATCCCGACGTCCCTCTGGTGCTGATGGGCTATGCCAACCCGATGCTGGTGCGCGGGTCGGACTGGTTTGCGGACCAATGCCGCGACGCGGGCGTCGATGGCGTCATATGCGTGGACGTGCCGCCAGAGGAGGATGCGGAGATCGGCCCGGCCCTGCGCGCCGCCAGCATCCATCCCATCCGTCTGGCCACGCCGACGACCGACGCGGCGCGTCTGCCGGCCGTGCTGAACGGGGCCAGCGGCTTTCTTTACCACGTCTCCGTCGCCGGCGTCACCGGCAAGCAGCAGGCGGCGCAGGCCTCCATCGAAACGGCGGTGGCACGGCTCAAGGCCGCTACCGACTTACCTGTC
This sequence comes from Sphingobium sp., assembly GCA_050251675.1. Classification (GTDB taxonomy): domain Bacteria; phylum Pseudomonadota; class Alphaproteobacteria; order Sphingomonadales; family Sphingomonadaceae; genus Sphingobium. The sequence goes on along the minus strand of JBFWMJ010000053.1, from coordinate 9,007 downwards.
GCCGTGGGCTTTGGCGTTCGCACGCCCGATCAGGCGGCGGCGATCGGCCGCGTCGCCGACGGCGTCGTCGTTGGTTCCGCGATCGTCGACATCATCGGCGCGCACGGCGCCGCCGCCCCACCCCTTGTCGAACGGTATGTCGCATCCCTGCGCGCCGCCCTCACCTCCAGTATCCCGGAAGCCGCCAAATGAGCTGGATCAACCGAGTCCGCAACGCCATCCCCTTCATCGCCAGGCGGGAAAGCAGCGCGGAAACCCTGTGGCACAAATGCCCCGCCTGTGCGGAGATGGTCTTCATCAAGGAGTGGGAGGACAATCTCTCTGTCTGTCCCCGATGCGACCATCATGGCCGCATCGGCCCTTCCGAACGGTTCGAGCAGATACTGGACCCGGGCTTCATCCTGCTGCCGACCCCAGCCGTGCAGGAAGATCCGCTGAAATTCCGGGATTCCAAGAAATATCCCGACCGGTTGAAAGCAGCGCGTCAGACGACCGGGGATCAGGATGCGCTGATCAACGCGCGCGGCGCGATCGACGCCGTGCCGCTGGTGATGGGCGTACAGAATTTCGCCTTCATGGGCGGTTCCATGGGGATGGGCGTCGGCGCCGCGTTCATTCAGGGCGTCAATGACGCCATCGCGCATAACTGTCCTTATGTCATCCTGACCGCTGCCGGCGGCGCGCGGATGCAGGAAGGCATCCTGTCACTGATGCAAATGCCGCGCGCGACCGCCGCCATCGGCAAGCTGCATGATGCGGGGCTGCCCTATATCGTGGTGCTGACCGACCCGACCACCGGCGGCGTCACCGCCAGCTATGCGATGCTGGGCGATGTCCAGATTTCCGAACCCGGCGCGCTCATCGGCTTTGCGGGGCAGCGCGTCATCGAAAACACGATCCGCGAAAAATTGCCCGAAGGGTTCCAGCGCGCCGAATATCTGCTGGACCATGGCATGATCGACATGGTCGTGCACCGCCGCGACCTGCGCGATATGCTGGCGCGGGTTATCGGCTATCTGACGCCCCGCGCCGCGGCCTGACCGGCGGCGCGCCATGGCCGATCATGCCGTGTCCAGCGATCCGGGGGTTCAGGCCCAGCTGGACCGGCTCGCCCTGCTGTCGCCGGGCGCCGACATATTGGGGCTGGAACGGATCAGCGCGCTGCTGGCCCGGCTGGGTGACCCCCATCGCGCGCTGCCGCCGGTTTTCCATGTCGCCGGTACCAACGGCAAAGGATCGTCCTGCGCCTTTCTGCGTGCGGCGCTGGAGGCGGACGGGAAGAGCGTCCATGTCTTCACATCCCCCCATCTGGTCCGGTTCAACGAACGGATCCGGGTGGCCGGCGCGCTGATTTCCGATTCCGCGCTCGCGGCCCGTTTGGAACAGGTGCTGGACGCGGCCGACGGTATCGGTCCCAGTTTCTTTGAAGTGACGACCGCGGCCGCATTCCTGACCTTCGCCGAAACCCCGGCGGACGCCTGTATCATCGAAGTCGGCCTGGGCGGGCGGCTCGACGCCACCAACGTCATTCCTCACCCCACGATCTGCGGCATCGCCCATCTTGGCATCGACCATCAAAGCTTTCTGGGCGACACGCTGACCCGGATCGCGGGGGAAAAAGCCGGCATTGCCAAGCCGGGCTCACCTTTGGTGACGCAACGCTACGCGGCGTCTCTGCACGATGTCATGCGCGACGCCGCGGCGCGCGCCGGAACCCGTTGGCTCGCGATGGGTGAAGCATGGGATGCCGTCGCCTATCGCGGCCGGCTGCATTATCGGGACGAGGCTGGCCGGATCGATACGCCGCTCCCCCGGTTACCGGGCGCGCATCAACTCGACAACGCCGCTCTGGCCTTCGCCATGCTGCGCCATCAGGGGGCGGTGACGATCAGCGAGGCCGCGCTGAAGGCCGCGCCGCTGTGGGCGCAATGGCCCGCGCGCCTTCAGCGGCTGGATCACGGCCCGCTGCTCGCCCCGCTCGGCCCCGATGCCCAGGCCTGGCTGGACGGCGGCCATAATGGCGGGGCGGGCGAAGCCATCGGCGCCTTCTTCAGCCGCGAACGGCTGGGAGATCGGGAGATTCATCTGGTCGTCGGCATGCTCTCAAACAAGGATGCCGACGCCTTCCTCCGTCCGCTCGCCGGCCGAATCGCGCATATCCACGCCGTTCCTGTGCCGGGCCACAGCTGTCATCCTCCGTCCCGATTCGCGCAGATTGCCGGGCAATGGAACGTCGGCAGCACCGGCCATGACACCCCGCAACAGGCGATAGCGGCGATAGCGGATCAGGGTGAAGCCAGCCCGATCGTCCTGATCGCCGGCTCGCTCTATCTGGCGGGAGAGATTTTACGGGCAAACGGCCAGCCCCCCGATTGATTTTACTTGCGAACGCCTCGCAATAGCGTACGCTGCCCCTCCGACACGCAAGCTAGAGGTGCACAAGCATGGCATATGGAGAGACCCCCTCACTGGATTCGCTTCGGCCGGTTCCGGGCGGGTACGGCAACCGGCTATTCCTGTTCGTGCTGCGGCGGATGGCCACGGCCGGCGTCAACGATGCCCATGCCGCCAACGCGATGCTGGGCGCCTTTGGCCGGGGCTATCGCCGTCCGCTGGTCCTGATGCGCGCCATGATGCTGGAACTGGCGCGCGCGTCCAGCCGCAAGATTCTGGTCGCGCCCTGCTGCTGCGCCCGCATGACGATGGATGAAGCGGTGATGATGCAGGCGGTCGGCCAATCGCTGGACGACCCCAATGCCACGTTCGATCTTATCGCGACCCTGCTGGGCAATGATCATGCGCTGGGCGCGCTGACCTGCCTTCAGGCCGTTGCGCAGGCGCATGTCGACCTGGGACGGCCGCTCAACCTCTACGCGGCTGCCTGACTCAGGCGGCAGGCCTCGCCCCGCCGGCTCCATCGTCGGTCGCTGCGGTGCCCACACTCGCATCGATCAGGCCCGCACGCATCATCAGCCAGAACAGGACTATGCCCGGCACCGCCAGCGCGGTGGTCAGCAGGTAAAAATCCACATAGCCGAACCGTTCGATCATCCCTCCGGCGGTGGTCCCGGTCAGGAAACGCCCGACAACGCTCGCCGCCGCCGAGATCATCGCATATTGCGCGGCCGTGAAGCGCTGGTCGCACAACGCCGAGAAATAGGCGACGACCGCTACCCCCCCTATTCCGCTCGCGAAATTTTCAAAGCCGATGGCCGCGGCGATGCCGATATTGCTCTTTCCTGTCGCCGCCAGCGCCGCGAAACTGAAATTTGAAACGGCCATCAGCACGAGGCTGACGAGCACGGAGCGCTTGAGGCCCAGCCGCGCATACAGCACGCCGCCCACGAAAATACCCGCCAGCAGCGCCCAGAAACCCACGCCGACGTCATAGATCGCGATCTCGTCATTGCTGTACCCCATGTCGTTGAACAGCAAACGGAACGTCAGGTTCGCCAGCGTGTCGCCAATCTTGTGGACAAGGATGAACAGCAGCACCAGAAACGCGCCCTTGCGCCTGAAGAAATCGACGAACGGACCGATGATCGCCTGCACCAGTTCGCCGCCGCTCCTGCGCGCCGCGATTTCCCGGTGCCGCTCCGGCTCGCCGACGATCAGCGCGGCCAGCATGGCGGGCAACGCAAAGAACGCGCAGACGATATAGGCCGTCGTCCAATCCCAATATTGGGCGACCACAAGGCCCAGCGCGCCCGCCGCCGCCGCGCCGATCCGCCAGCCATATTGCGACATGCCTGCGCCGATGCCCAGTTGCTCGGGCTTCAAGATTTCGATGCGATATCCATCGATGATGATGTCGAAGGTCGCGCCCGCAATCCCCAGCAGGATCGCCGCGCGAACGGTTCCCATCAGATCGTCCGCCGGATCGACCAGCGCCAGATTGACGACCGCCGCCATCACCAGCACGCCGGCCAGCAGCATCCAGGACACGCGCTGCCCCAGCCGATGCAGCAGGGGCAGCTTCACCCCCTCTATCACCCATGCCCACAGCCATTTGAGGTTATAGGCCAGCAGGACGAGGCTGAATGCCGTCACGCTCTTCTTGTCGATGCCGTCCTGCGCCAGCCGGGACGCCAGATTGGCGCCGATCATGGCGAAGGGGAAGCCCGACGAAATGCCAAGGAACAGCGCGGCCAGCGGCGCCTTTTCCAGATAGGGTTTGACGGCATCACGCCAACTGGCCGTGCCTTCGACGATGTCAGTCATTATACCGCGCTGCCCCCAATGGTGCGTTTGCGCGCCACCATATGGGCAAATGCGGCGCTGGCAAGCGGGAGCCGTAGCCGCCCGGCGATTGTCAGGCCGCATCCTGCTGGAAAAGATGCAGGCCCGGCGGCCGGGGCGGCGATGGCGCCCCCCGCAGCGTAGCGTCCACGACGGCGATGGCGGCCAGCAGGTCACGGGGCACATAAGGCTTTGCCAGGCATCCGACCGCCATCGGCCATGCATCGATTGGGCATGCGCCGGTCACCAGCAAGACAGGCAATCCGATGGTATGGGCATGACGGGCGACGTCGAGGCCGGATCTGTCGCCCCGCAGACCGACATCAGCGATGATCAGGTCTATCTTTTTTCGCTCGATCACCAAAGCCGCGTGATCGAAATCGTCGACCGTCGCCACCACGCGATAGCCCGCCTGCGTCAGCGCATATTCGGTGTCGAATGCAAGCAGGGGTTCATCCTCCACCACCAGCACCGACCGCACCGTCCTGGATCGGCGCTGCCGATTCTTTTCGCTCTTATCCCACCCGAAAAACATTTGCCGATCCGACCCGTTTCCGCCATGCAGCCATCAACGCGCCGCACCCGTGCCGGTTTCGGCCCGGATGGCCCGTGGCCCTCGCATCGGCGTCGGGGCAGCACCGTTCGTCATTAACCGCCGCCCGGCATGGGCGGCCGGCGCCGGGAAAAGGAACCTGTTCGTGGAACCGCCAAAAAAATCTGGACCGCCTCGCCGGGCCGGGACCGGCGATGTCCGGCGTTCCCAGCGTGGCGGGGACCGGCGGCCTTACGGGACAAATGCGCCAGCGCGCGGCCCATCACAGACGCCGGGGCGCGGCGCACCGGCCCATCCGGCCAATCCCCATCCCGCCCGCGCGGCCGCCGCCGCCGATGGCAAAGGCGAACCGCAGCGCATCGCCAAACTGCTGGCGCGCGCCGGCATCGCATCGCGGCGGGAGATTGAGCGGATGATCGCCGAAGGGCGGATAGCCATGAACGGAACCGCCGTGACAACACCCGCGACGCTGCTCGCGTCGCTGCATGGCGTCACCGTCGATGGCGTGGCGGTGGCCGCGCCCGCGCCGACGCGACTGTTCCTGTTCCATAAACCGACCGGACTGCTGACGACGGAACGCGATCCGGCCGGGCGCCCGACCATCTATGACAGGCTGCCCGCGGACCTGCCGCGCGTGATGCCGATCGGACGGCTGGACATGACGACCGAAGGGCTTCTGTTGCTGACGACCGATGGCGCGTTCAAGCGGCAGATGGAACTGCCCGCGACCGGCGTTCCGCGCACCTACCGCGCCCGCGCCTTTGGCGAGGTCAGTCAGGCGCAGTTGGAGGACCTGTTCGACGGGCTGGAGATCGACGGCGTCCGCTATGGCCCGATCGATGCCAATCTGGAACGCCGCACCGGCCGTAACCAGTGGATCGAACTGACCCTGACGGAAGGCAAGAATCGGGAGGTCCGCCGCGTACTGGAACATTTAGGGCTTAAGGTGAACCGTCTGATCCGCACCAGTTACGGGCCGTTCCCGCTGGGCGACATGGCGCCCGGCACCGTGAGCGAGGTGCGGCAGCACGACCTGATCCTGTTCCGCAAGACGCTGAAGACCGCGCCATGAGGATCATTGCCGGGCAATGGCGCGGGCGTCCGCTGGCCGCGCCCAGGGGGGACGCCACCCGCCCCACCGCCGATCGTACGCGCGAAACGCTGTTTTCCATGCTGCTCAGCCGCATCGGCAGTTTCGAGGACCTGGCGGTAGGCGATTTTTTTGCGGGGAGCGGCGCGCTCGGCTATGAGGCGCTGTCGCGCGGCGCGGCAAGCTGCCTGTTCGTGGAACAGGATCGCGCCGCCATCGACATGATCCGCGCAAACGGCGAACGGCTGGGCGTGCGGCCCGACATTCGTTCCGCCAGCGTCCTTTCACTGGGGTCGGCGCCCGCGCCCCTCGACCTGATCCTGATGGACCCGCCCTATGGCACCGGCGCGGGCAGTGTCGCGCTCGACAAGCTGTCACGACTCGGCTGGGTCGGACCGGCGACCTGGGTCAGCATAGAAACCGACCGGCGTGAGGATGTCGCGGCCAAGGGGTTCGATGTGGACGCCGTCCGCGACGTCGGCAAGGCGCGGCTGACCGTGCTGCGGCCCGCCGCCTGATCGCCGCGTCTGCGGACGGACCATGCTGAACGAACCGCGCCAAACCGACGATGGTCAGCGAGGCCCGTCCGGCACGATCCATGGCTTCAGCGACGTTTGCGCGCCTTTTCGCCGGGATTAATGCAGCTGTCCTGCACCGTCCTGCTGCATGGCGGGTAATCTTTCGCCTCGGCCGGTGGCGGGGTCATGTTGCCGCCCATCGTCACGGGGTTCGCGGCGCTCCCGACCGGGGCGGACGGATCGCTCGGCGCATCGGGAGAGGCGGGCACCATGTCCGTCTGCGGCGGCACGGCTCCGGTCGGCTGTCCGGCGTTCGGATCTGCGCCCGCGGGCGGCGCCGGTGGAGACGGGGTCGCGGAAGGCGTGGCGGCATCATCGGGCGGCGGCATGTCCTGCGCCATAGCCATGCCGCTAAGGCCAGCGACGGACAGCATTGCGGCACCTGCCAGCATAAACGATTTCATCGGAACATCCTTTCCTCAGGTCTTCGCCCGTTTTGCCTGATGGGCAGCGATAGAACCGGGTTTGTGACGCATCCGTTCCCACGACGCGACCAACGGTGCCCCATATGCCACCAACCGACTTCACAGGAGCACGCGGCCACCGATCGGCACTGCGATCAGGGTTCGGCCGGATAGCGGTCGAATGCCGGCAATTCCTGTACGCCGCGCATCCACGACGTCGCTTCCGCCATCTGCACATGCGCCTGGGGCGGCCATGCGCCGGGGTCGTCCAGGGTCGCTGTCTGGATATCGATCGATCCGGGAAAGACCGCCGGGTTGGTGTAGAACAGGCCCGTACCGCATGTACCGCAAAAATGACGCGTGGCGTCCTGCGAGGATCGATAGCGGACCGGCGTACCGCTCACGCGCACACGGCCTTCGGGGAACAGTGCCCAACCCACCATGGGCGCGCCCGCGCTTCTACGGCAATCGCCGCAATGACACAGCGCGCTGTAAGCAGGCTCCCCGCTTACCTCATAGCGGATCGCGCCGCACTGACACCGGCCGGTCACCATGTCCTTCCTCCTTGCACGATTCGCTTTTTGTTCTCATAGATCGGGTGTAACGGCAAGGGCATGGAGCCCCTGCCCCCTTTCATGCTCCCCGGTTGACCATCATGACCCTGCCCGCCCCCTCGCCCGACGACCCGATATATCTGCGCGGCCTTAACGCCCCGCAGCGAGAGGCCGTGCTGACCACCGAAGGGCCGGTGCTGGTGCTGGCGGGCGCCGGTACAGGCAAGACAGCCGCGCTGACCGCGCGCCTCGCCCATCTGATCGCCACGCGCCGTGCCTATCCGTCCGAGATTCTGGCCGTGACCTTCACCAACAAGGCGGCGCGGGAAATGCGCGAACGCGTCGGGCGGATGATGGGCGAAGCGGTGGAGGGCATGCCCTGGCTCGGCACCTTCCACGCGATCGCGGCAAAGATGCTGCGGCGGCACGCCGAACTGGTCGGGCTGCAATCCAACTTCACGATCCTGGACACCGACGATCAGCTCCGGCTGATGAAGCAATTGATCCAGGCGGAAGGAATCGATGAAAAACGCTGGCCCGCGCGCCAGCTCGGCGGCCTCATCGACCAGTGGAAGAACAAGGGCTGGACGCCCGAGGATGTTTCCGCCGGGGAAAGCGAGGGCTATGCCCATGGCAAGGGACAGGCGCTCTACGCTGCTTATCAGGCGCGGCTGCGCGCCGTGAACGCCTGCGACTTCGGCGACCTGCTGCTGCATGTGCTGACGATCCTGAAACGGGATCGAGACGTGCTGAAGCTATATCAGCAGCGGTTCCGCTACATCATGGTGGACGAATATCAGGACACCAACTCCAGCCAGTATCTGTGGCTGCGCCTGCTGGCGCAGAGCCGCAAGAACATCTGCTGCGTCGGCGACGATGATCAGTCGATCTATAGCTGGCGCGGTGCGGAGGTCGCGAATATCCTGCGGTTCGAGAAGGATTTCCCCGGCGCGAAGACGATCCGGCTGGAGCAGAATTATCGGTCGACCCCGCATATATTGGGCGCGGCGTCGGGCGTCATCGCCGAAAACGGCAACCGTCTGGGCAAGACGCTGTGGACCGAAATTGACGCGGGGGAAAAGGTCCGCGTCATCGGCATCTGGGACGGACCGGAAGAAGCGCGCCGCGTCGGCGAGGAGATTGAGGGCATCGAACGGGCGGGCGGATCGCTGGACGAGGTCGCCATACTGGTCCGCGCCCAGCACCAGACCCGCGAGTTCGAGGACCGCTTCATCCAGATCGGCCTGCCCTATCGCATCGTCGGGGGTTTCCGCTTCTACGAACGCGCGGAAATCCGTGATGCGCTCGCCTATCTGCGGCTTGTGAACCAGCCGGCTGACGACCTCGCCTTTGAACGGATCGTCAACATGCCTAAACGCGGCCTGGGCGACAAGGCGGTGGAGAAGCTGCATCGCCTGGCGCGGGCGGAGGGCGTGCCGCTTGCCATGGCGGCCACGCGCATCCTGGACAGCGATGAACTGACGCCGCAGGCGCGCCGCAGCCTGGGCGCCTTCATCGGCGATCTTGGCCGCTGGCGGGATCAGGCGGCATCGCTGCCCCATGCGGAACTGGCCCGGCAGATCCTCGAT
>JBFWMJ010000052.1:0-19282 GCA_050251675.1 Sphingobium sp. | reverse complement strand
CGTGTGCTCTTCCGATCTGTATTGCGAACAGCAGCGCAATGAGCAGCGGCAGCGCAACGGCGGCTTCCACCACCACGCCGCCCGTGCGGTCCCGGTACAGCCGGCCGGGAGCGAAGATGCGTAATGCGGGGCGATATCTGTTCATGACAGACAGGCTATGCCGCAACCGCCAAGGAAGGGTTTGTGTGTGACCAGGCGGTTTTTACGCAATCTGCGCAGTCCCGACCGGCCGCTGAAGGAAGGAAACCCCGCGCTGACGCGGAATGTCACCGATAGCTGTCCAAACCCCTCCGTTTCGGATCAGACTATTGTGGAAAATACGGTAAGGGGCGTCAATGACGCGCTTGCGTGGCGGTGATGTCGGCCGTGATGTCGGTGATCACCATCATCGCGCCTTCCGTGCCATAGGTGCCGTGCAACCGCGCGAGGCCGGCCGCGATCTGGCGGATTTCGCCGGCATTGGTCAGGAAACTGGTCTGAACCTTCCGGTCCCCCGCGCCGCGCAATACCTGATCCAGCGTTTCGCGCATCTGCGGCCGCGACGGCAGTTCGACCAGATCGGGCAGGTGCACGCCCACCAGCTTGTCTTCGGGAAGGCCGATAAGCTTGCAGAAGCGGTCGTCCGTCGCCTCTATGAAGCCGCGCGTCGACACGCGCAGATAGCCTACGCCTTCATGGACGCGCATCGCCTTCAGCAAAGCCAGCTTGGCATCGGCGAGCCGGTGACGCTGCATATCGGCGGTGATGTCGCGCAGGAGGATGGCGATGCCGTCGGCAAAACCGAATGTCTCGCAATGCAGCCATGCGTCCTCGCGAAAGGGGGACGGAATGTCGGCCGCGCTTTCCTCGCCGGTGCTCAGGCTGTGGCGGATATGCGCCTCCATCACCATCCCGCTGAATTCGGGCAGCGCGTCCAGCAGCATCTTTCCCTCGATCTGCCGGTCCCATCGCCTGGTCATCGCCAGCGCCACGGGATTGACATAGTCGATGACGAGGTCCGCCCGGCACAGGATGAAGCCCTGATGGATGCGGTTTGCAAGGTCGCGGGTCCGGTCGGCACCATCTGTGGGGACCATGGCCCCGGCCAGGCTGGTATAGCGTTCGAGCCCCATCAATATATGGGTTTCGCGGCCATGATGCGTCACCAGCACCGGTTCGCGCGCGCCCACTTCCCGCCAATGGGCGAAATTGCGTACCAGTTCCGCCGCCGTCACGCTGGGGTTTCTGTGCGCCTCCATCATCTGACCTCTCCCTTCATGGATGTATGGAGGGCAGGATAACGCCGTTGCGAATGGCGCGAAGAGGCGATCGGGTCCATCATGGTGCAATGGCCCGCGTCCTGAAGGGGCGGGCGGCGTGCGGTGCTCAGTCGTCCAGGCGGCGCTGCATATCCAGCGCGTCCAGCATCATTCCGCCGGCCATGAACACGGCGCCGGTGCAGGCGAGGGCCAGCAACTGGCCGCCCACGCCGGGATATTGATGGATATAGGTGACCCCGCGTTCCGTGGCGCCCAACGCCAGCGCGTAGATGACCAGAAACGCCTCGAACTTGGTCTTGATGGTGAAAAGGCGCCGGATACGTCCCATAAGTGACCTCTTGCCGACCCGTTCCGTTACGGGTCGTCAGAACAGGGGATCGCCCGAAAGCCCGATATGGTCAACGAACGTTAACCATGATTGTTCGATCTGCGCGATGAGCCGGCTGTCATGCAGGTCGTCCGGTGCGATTTCCTGAGGCCAGTAAGCGGATATGATGGCGGCAATGGCGTCCAGTTTCGCCTCGTCGACCAGGAAGCGCGGATCGATATCGGCGGGATCGGCCACCACGCGCAGGCGCAGGCAGGCCGGGCCGCCGCCATTGGCCATGGATTGCCGCACGTCCACCGGGATCAGGTGCCGCACCGGCCCGTTGCCCGCGACCATCCGTTCCAGCCATTCCCACACCCCCGGCACGTCCCGCGCATCGGTGGGCAGGATCAGCGCCATGCCCGAGCCCGTACCCGCATCCCCGTCCGGCAGGCTGACCAGCTGGGCGTTGAACAGGTAGCTGCGGATGGCGTCGGCCAGGGTGACGGCGCTAGCGGGCACTTCCACGATATCGACCGACGGCATGATCCGGCGCAACCGTGCGTAGAAATCCGCCTTGTCGGCAAAGGCCTGCTCATGCGCGAACAGCACATTTTCATTGGCGATGGCCACCACGTCGTTGTGAAAGGCGCCCGCCGCAATGGCATCGGCCGATTGCCGGACGAACAGCGTCCGGTCCGGGTCCAGCCCGTGCAGCCGCGCGATCGCCTTGCTCGCCTCCAGATGCTGGCGCGCGGGAAAGGCGGTGGCGCTCGCCGCACCCTGCTCACCGGACTGACCATAGACGAATATCTCGACGCCCGGAGCGCCATGGCTGTCGCACAGCCGCATATGGTTAGCCGCGCCTTCATCCCCGAACGGGGCGGGTATCGGACCATGGACGGCGAACATGTCGGCGGCGCTGAACGCCAGCCGCAATTGCGCAAGCGTCTGCGGCCATTCATGGCTGCGGTGGGGCATGGTGACCAGATTGGCGACGGTCAGATGGGTGCGGCCGTCCCGCGTGTCGGCCGCGGGCGACACCGTCGCGGCATTGGCCGCCCACATGGAGGATGCCGACATGGCCGCCGCGCGCATATGTGGCTCCGCCGTCGACACGCTGGTTCCCAGCGCGGCCAGCCAGCCATGGTCGGGTCGCCAATGGGGCAGGAACAGGCCCTGCGTCAGGCCAAGACGCAGCGCGGTCCGCATTTTTTCCAGCCCCTGCAATGCCGCGGTGCGCGGACGGGACAAGGCGCCGGCATTGCGCGTGGACGCCAGATTGCCGAGGCTGAGGCCGGCGTAATTGTGGCTCGGCCCGACAATGCCGTCGAAATTGATTTCCCTGACGCTCATGCCTGCCCCGCTATGGTAAGGGTCATGCCCGGTTCCAGTCCCAAAGTCCGGGCGGTGGCCGTGTCGAGCGAGATTGCGTCGTCGGCCGTTTGCCGCACATGGCCAAACGTGCAGCGATAGTCCGCCAGTTTCCCGGTCGCGACCAGCATCCGGTTTCCCTCGCCGTCATGAATGGCGGACAGCGCCGTGTCGCGCGCCTGACCGACCGTGTGAAGGCCGTCGATCTGACCCATATAGGTCGGCCCGCCATCGAATATGTCGATATAGCCGGCATTGGCGAACCCCTCCGCCTCCAGCATCCGCATCGCCGCCCGTCCATTGGGGTGCGGCGCGCCGATCACCGCCCGTGCGCTGTCGGTCAGCATCGCGGTATAGATCGGCGTCTTGGGCATCAGGTCGGCGATGAACTGATTGCCATGGATGGCGTTGAACTCGTCGGCCTCCTGAAACCCCATGCCAAAGAACCGGCCCGCCAGACCGTCCCAGAAGGGGGAGCCGCCCGCTTCGTCCACCACACCGCGCAGTTCTGCGATGATCCGGTCGCCGAACCGGTCGCGATGGTTGCGGATATAGAGATACCGGCTGCGGGCCAGCAACAGGCCCAGCCCTTCGGCGCGTTCGCGCGGGTGGAGGAACAGGCCGCCGACCTCCGTCGATCCTTCCAGATCGGTCGTGAGCGACAGCATCTCCGCGCGGAAGGTACGGTCCAGTTCCCGGCTGTGCTGGGTCAGCACACCCACGCGATAGGAATAGAAGGGCCAGTGCTGGCCGACCTTGCTGAAAATCTGGCAGGTGCCCCGCACCTGTCCGGTTTCGCCATTTTCGAGCACCAGGACGATCAGTTCATCCTCTACCCCGCCGTCCTCGCGCGACAATGCCTGCGCTGTGCGTTCCAGCTTGGCCGAAAGTGCGCGGCGGTCGGGCGGCAGATTGGTGAAGCCACCGCCGGTCAGCTTCGCCATGTCATAGAGCGTCTGAAGATCGTTCGGCCGCGCCGGTCGCATGAAAAAGGTCAAATTCCGTCCTCCCCGCCATGATCCCGGACCAGACGCGCGAGTACCAGCGCCGACAGGCGCGCCCGTTCGCTCAGGCTGTCGACCAGCATATATTCGGCATCGCTGTGAATAGCGCCGCCGCGCACGCCCATCGTATCCACCACCGGCACGCCGCAGGCGGCAATGATGTTGCCGTCGCATACGCCGCCCGTGTCGCGCCACATGACCGGGATGTTCAGGCAAGCGCCGCAATCGCGTACCAGGCCGAACAGACGCAATGCGCTGGCGTCCATCGGCTTTGGCGGGCGTCCGAATCCGCCATGCAGGCGCAGCGCCACGTCATGATGACGCGCCACGTCCGTCATGGCGCGATCCAGCAGGGCACGGGCTGCCCGTTCGTCCTGCGGCGCGCGCGGCCGGAAATTGACGCGCAGCACGGCATGATCGGGCACGACATTATTGGGCGCGCCGCCGTCGATCCGCGCGGGGTTGCACGAAAAACCGCCGCCGCTTCCCGCCTTCAGGCGCAGCGCCAGGTCGGCGGCCGCCAGCAGGGCGTTGCGGCCGTCTTCGGGATTGCGACCGGCATGTGCGCTGCGTCCGGTGACGATGATGGAGAAATTGCCGCTGCCCGCCCGCGCCCCGGCAAGCATACCGTCGGGCAGCGCGGGTTCGTAGGTGAGGGCGGCGGCCTTCCCCCCGGATGCCGTGCGGATCAGGGCGGCGGACGAGGGGCTGCCGACCTCCTCGTCGCTGTTGATGACGACCTCATAGCCGAAGCGGCCGGCCGCTTCGGTTCCCTCCATGGCCGCCAGAGCCGCCAGCATCACCGCCAGTCCGCCCTTCATATCGGCCACGCCCGGCCCGTTCAGCATCCCGGTGTCGAGCCACCGCTGCTGCTGGAAAGGGTGGTCGACGGGAAAGACGGTATCCATATGCCCGGTCAGCAGCAGTTGGAACGGTGCCTCAGGACGAACCGTCAGGTGCAGGTGACGGCCATGCGCGACCTGGATCAGCGACCCGTCCGGCGCGACCGCGTCGACCGGCCCCGCATCGACCAGCGTCACAGGGCCAGGCAGAATGGCAAAGGCGTCGGCCAGCAGGCCGGCCATGACGGCAAGCCCGTCCAGATTGCGCGACCCGCTGTTGACGGCGGCCCAGTTTTGCACCTGAGCCAGCATGGGCGCCTGCGCCGCATGGTCCAGCAGCGCCCGTTCGGCCATGGAGATACCGTTCATCGCGCCATGCTATCAGAGCGGCGATACCGCCTCCAGCCCGATCGCGCGGTCCGGCTAACGGGATATCGGCCCGGTCAGAAATCGTAGGACAGGGTCACGCGGCTCAACGTGTCCAGATCGCGCGCGCGCAGCAGCGTCTTCGATTCATATTGAACATTATAGGAAATCGCCGCCGACCACCGGCTGCTCACCTTCGTTTCCAGCGCCGTGAGCGAATTGAAGGTGTAATTGCCGCTTTCGGCATAGCTGGACGCGGTTTGACGCAGGGTCAGCGGCCGCGATATGCGCCAGAGCATGTCGAGCGAAGCGCGGCCGCCGACACGCGTTTCCTTCGGCCCGATCGCATAATGGGCGTACCGGATCGACGGGCCGGCGTCGATCGTCAGGTCAAGCGGCGTGCTGGTGATCAACTTGTAGCCTATCCCCGCCGATCCGGTATAGCGCTCATCATAACCGATGGAGGTGTCGCGTTCGAACTGCATCAGGCCATACAGGAAACCCCGGCTGTCGAATTGATAGCGCGGTTCGTAGCTGGCGAAATAACGTTCGCGCGATACGACCCCGTTGGCGCGCCGATAATCGGCATTGGCGCTGATCTTGTGCGACCACTGGATGCCGGCCCGCGTCAGTTTGGCGCTGGCGCTGATGCCGATTTCGCTGGTGGACCCGGTGGAGTTGAACCCGCCCGCTTCGATCCGTCCGGTCCATAATTCGGCAAAGCCGGCGTCGCGGATGGTCGCTTCGCGCGTTTGCTTCACCTGCTCCTTCCAGCCGTTGACCATAAGCTGGATTTCGTCGGCCGACCCGGGATTGGTCTGCCTGGCAACCTTTGCGACGGCCGCGATCTCCGCCTCATTGCCATTTTCGATCGCCGTCTCCAGCATCTGGCGGACGGCGGGCGGCAACATGGCGTCGTCGGCATGGGCGGGAAAGGTGACGAGCAGGGCAAGGGCGACCGGACAGATACGCATGGCCGCCTTCATAGCCTGATCGTCGGCGATTTTCAGTCCCCAAAATCAAATAAGATCGCGAAATTCCTGCAATATATCGCGATAAAGCTTCTTCTTGAAGGGGACGATGAGGTCCGGCAGCATGTCGGGGTCGACCCATTTCCAGTCGCGAAATTCGGGATCGCGGGTTGCGATATTCACGTCGCTGTCCTGCCCCAGGAAGCGGGCGAGATACCAGAATTGCCGCTGTCCGCGATATTTGCCGCCCCAAAGCTTGCCGACCAGTTCGGGCGGCAGGTCATAGAAATGTTCTTCCTTCGCAGTGGCGATGATGTCGACATGGTCGGGGGTTATGCCGATTTCCTCACCCAGTTCGCGCAGTGCCGCGACCTTCGGGTCCTCGCCTTCATCGATGCCGCCCTGCGGCATCTGCCATGCCTCCACCTTATTATCGATTCGCTGACCGACGAAGACCTTGCCGTGGCGGTTGACCAGCATGACCGCGGCGCATGGCCGATAAGTCAGTTCCGTTTCCGTGGGCGTCGAAGCCATGTCCATTCCCTGTTCGTTTCGGTAAGCGCCTGTCGCGCGCCGCCGCTGTTTAGCGGCAAAGGAATAGGCCCGGCGCGGTCGGGCGTCCATCAGCCAAATCGGTTTTCGTCGCATTCCGCCGTCTTTTCCTGCCGTGCCGCCATGCCACCCCGCGCCGCCGGGTCCCGACGGCAGGGAAATGGCGCCTGGCGGGAAAGGGCGGAATCGTGACATGAAAGGATGATTGAAGACCCGCTTTGCATGAGGCACACAAGGTCCCATGAATGCCGTCGACCCTCGTCGCGGCCGACGATCCATGTCGGTCAGGCGTCCACCCAGGACGGGGCGGATTTCCATTCTGGCGCGTCTGGCCGCGCCCCTTTTCCATCTCATGCTGGACCGGATAGACCGGGGGCTGGAGCGGGGGTCGCTGGACGCCATCCTGCCCGACGGCAGCCGGCGGATGCTGGGCGGGCGGGCGCGCGGGCCGGACTGTGTCGTTCATCTGACGCGCTGGCGTGCGCTCGTGCGGCTGGCGACCGGCGGTTCGGCCGGCTGGTATCGCGCCTGGGCGGCGCGCGAATGGGACAGTCCCGATCCTGTTCCCCTGTTCGCCCTGTTCATGGCCAATGCGCGATCATTGGGTCGAGCGGGCCGCGCGCGTGGCCCGATGCACTGGGTCGAACGGATGATCCATGGCGTCCTGCGGCGCAACGACCGGCGGGGATCACGCCGCAACATCGCCTATCATTATGATCTGGGCAATGATTTCTATGCGCTGTGGCTGGACAAGGATATGCACTATTCCAGTGCATTGTTTGCCGATCCTGACAATCCGCACGAGCAATTTGAAGCGGCGCAGCGCCGGAAGGCCGACGCCATATTGCACCGTCTGGCGCTGAAGGACGGCGCGTCACTGCTGGAAATAGGCTGCGGTTGGGGCGGGTTGGCCGAGCGGGCGATGGAGCGCTGGGCGGTGCGCTATGACGGGTTGACGCTGTCGCAGGAGCAGGCCGATTATGCGGGCGATCGGCTGGGATCGGCGGGACGCATCCTGATGACCGACTATCGCGATGCCGTGGGCCAATATGATGCCATCGCCAGCGTGGAGATGGTGGAGGCGGTGGGTGAACGTTACTGGCCCGATTATGTCGCGGCGATCGAACGGTTGCTGAAGCCCGGCGGGCGGGCCGCCATTCAATATATCCTGATCGACGACGATATTTTCGACGCCTATGCCCGCAACGTCGATTTCATCCAGACCTATATCTTCCCCGGCGGCATGCTGATGTCCGAAAGCCGGTTTCGTGCTCTGGCGCAGGAAAGCGGGCTGGAATGGCATGACGTGCGCAGGTTCGGCGCCCATTATGCCGAAACCCTGCGCCGCTGGCGGGTCCGGTTCGACCTGGTTATCGACGAAGGCCTGTTGCCCGCCGGTTTCGACCAGCATTTCGTGGCGTTGTGGCGCTATTATCTGCTATATTGCGAAGGCGGGTTTCGGGGTGGGACGATCGATGTCGCTCAGGTGACGCTGGTCAAGCCCGGCTGACGGATCAGTCCTCCACCCGCATTCTGTATCCGGTCGGCGTGTCGGCGGCGACCAGATCGACGATCGCCTTGCCCACCACCTCGGGCTCCTTGAGCTTTGCCGGGTCTTCCCCCGGATAGGCGCGGGCGCGCATGGCGGTGCGGGTGGCGCCGGGATCGACGATATGGGTGCGGATCGCGGAGATGTTGCGCGTCTCTTCCCCATAGGCGCCGACCAGCAGTTCCAGCGCCGCCTTCGACGCCCCATAGGCCCCCCAATAGGCGCGGGGGGCGGTGCCCCGGGACGATGTCAGGGCGACCACACGCGCATCCTTGCTGGCCCGCAGCAGTGGGTCGAAGGCGGCGAGGACTGCTTGCGGCGCGACGATGTTGAGCGTCAGCTGGCGTGCGAACTCCTTCGCGTCGATCGCCGGCACGGACGCCAGGCTGCCCAGCGTGGCGGCATTGAGCACCACTATGTCCATCGCCGCCCAGCGCCCCGCAATCGCCTGCGCCAGCCGCCCGATCGACTCCCCGTCGATCAGGTCGAGCGGGGCGATGGTCGCGCTGCCGCCAGCGTCGTGAATCCGTTCCTCGACCTCCTCCAGCGCGCCGCTGGTCCGGGCGGTCAGGATGACATGCGCGCCCGCTGCCGCAAGCGCCTGCGCCGTGGCCGCGCCAATGCCGCGGCTGGCGCCGGTGACCAGCGCGAGTTTACCGGAAAGGGGAAGGTCGGTCATGGTTTTTCCATATGCTCCGCACGCCTTGCGCGGCTCGTCTGTCGGGAAGGGGAAGCGGGGGCGCGGCGCGAGGCGGGCAAAGAGACCTTAGACCACCCGCTCCGCCAGCAGTTCAAACTGGTTCTGCACAACCGCATCGTCCTGGTCGGTCAGCGTGGTGGGATAGTCGCCGGTGAAGCAGGCGTCGCAATATTGTGGGCGGATGTCGGCACGCTTCGTTTCACCCAGCGCCTTATACAGGCCATCTATCGAGATGAAGGACAGGCTGTCGGCATGGATGAAGGCCTGCATTTCGCCCACGTCCAGCTTGTGGGCCAGCAATTTCGTACGCTCGGGCGTGTCGACGCCGTAAAAGCAGCTGTGCCGGGTCGGCGGGCTGGCGATACGCATATGGACCTCCGCCGCGCCGGCTTCCCGCATCATCTGCACGATCTTGAGCGAAGTGGTGCCGCGCACGATCGAATCGTCGATCAGGACGATTCGCTTGCCCTTTATGAGCGCGCGATTGGCATTATGCTTCAGCTTGACGCCGAGGTGGCGGACCTTGTCGCCCGGCTGGATGAAGGTCCGGCCGATATAATGGGACCGGATGATCCCCAGTTCAAAGGGGATTTCCGATTGCTGGGCATAGCCGATCGCGGCCGGCACGCCGCTGTCGGGAACCGGGATGACATAGTCCGCGTCGACCGGATTTTCGATCGCGAGCTGGGCGCCGATGGCTTTGCGCACGGAATAGACGCTCGACCCTTCGACGATGGAATCGGGCCGGCTGAAATAGACATGTTCAAAAATGCACGGCCGGGCGTGGACATCCGGGAAGGGGCGGATGCTGCGCACATGGCCTTCATGGGTCACGATGACCAGTTCGCCCGGTTCGATCGACCGGACATAGTCCGCGCCGACTACGTCCAGCGCCACGGTTTCCGACGCGAAGATGGTCGATTCGCCAAGCTGGCCCATGACCAGCGGCCGGATACCCAGCGGATCGCGGCAGGCGATCATCCCCTCCGGCGTCATCACGATCAGCGAATAGGCGCCCTCGACCTGCTTGAGCGCGTCGATGAACTTGTCGAGCAGCGTGCGGTAGCTGGACGTCGCGACCAGATGGATGATGACTTCGGTGTCCGAGGTCGACTGAAAGATGGAGCCGCGGCGGATAAGTTCGCGGCGCAGCTTCATCGCGTTGGAGATATTGCCGTTATGGGCGATGGCGAATCCGCCGGAATTGAGTTCCGCATAAAGCGGCTGGACGTTGCGCAGCGAAGTTTCGCCGGTCGTCGAATAGCGGACATGGCCACAGGCGGATTCGCCGGGGAGGCCGCGAATCACCTCATCCCGGTCGAAATTGCCGGCGACATGCCCCATGGCGCGATGGGTATGGAAATCGCGGCCATTCCAGCTGGTGATCCCGGCTGCCTCCTGTCCGCGATGCTGGAGCGCGTGCAGGCCCAGCGCGACGATGGCAGAGGCGGTTTCAGCGCGTGACACGCCGAAAATGCCGCATTCCTCGCGAAGCTTGTCGTCATCGAAGGGATTGGTGGTGAGCATGGGTCTGAACTGGGGTCCGTTGCCGATCCTTGGCCGCCCAAAAGGCGACCGTCGGCGGGCATATAGGCGTTCGGGGATCGTTTGTCGCCTGTCTGCGGCCAAAAAAGGCTTGGCCGGGCTGAACCGCCGCTTTTCAGCGGCGATCGCTGGGACAAAAAGGCCCACTGGTCTTGACGCGGCGGCGCGTATAAAGAGCGCGACGATGCATCGTTTCGCCAATCCCGCCCGGTTCCTGAGGATCGCCCGGCCGCTGACCGGCTGGCTGCTGTGGTCCGGCGCGGCGCTGCTGGTGATCGGCTGCGCCTGCGGCCTGTTGCTGGCACCCGCCGATTATCTTCAGGGGGACAGCGTCCGCATCCTCTACATCCATGTTCCCGCCGCCTGGCTCGGCATGGCGGGATGGACCGGCATTGCGGTCGCCGCGCTGATGCAGCTTGTCTGGCGCCATCCGCTCGCCGCGCTGGCGGGGCGCGCCATCGCCGCGCCGGGCGCGCTGTTCACCGCCATCTGCCTGCTCACCGGATCGCTATGGGGGCGCCCGGCCTGGGGCACCTATTGGCAATGGGACGGGCGGATGACGTCGATGCTGATCCTGTTCTTCCTCTATCTGGGCTATATGGCGCTCGCCAATGCAAGCGCCGGTTCGGGCGCGCGCGACGGGCAGGGCGGCGTCAGTGCCGTCACCGCGATCTTCGGCCTGGTGGGCGCGGTGAACATCCCCATCATAAACCGCTCGGTCGTGTGGTGGAACAGCCTGCACCAGGGGCCCAGCATCACGTTGCGCGGGTCGAGCATCGATCCGGCGATGCTGTGGCCGCTGGGGTTCACGCTGCTGGGGTTCAGCCTGCTGTTCGGCGCGGTCGTCCTGATGCGGATGCGGACCATGCTCGCGCGCAACAAGGTGGAAGCCCGCATGCAGCGGCTGGCACGCGGGTGACGGCATGAACCCCTGGCCTTTCATCATCGCCGCCTACGGACTTGCCCTGCTGGGCACCGCCGCGCTCGTTCTGGCCAGCTGGCGCGCGATGCGCGCGGCGGAACGGGCGGTCGATCGGCTGTCGGACAAGCCATGAAGGCAAAGCATCAACGGCTGATCCTGGCGCTGGTGGCGCTGGTGGCGCTGATCGGTGCGGCGCTGCTTGCCGCGTCGGCGCTGCGCGACAAGGCCGCCTATTTCTATACGCCCGGCGACGTGCGGACAAAGGGCGTGGAAACCGGACAGGCGATCCGCCTTGGCGGCATGGTGGTGAAGGACAGTCTGAAGCGCGCGCCCGATGGCATCACGATCCGTTTCGACGTCACCGACGGACAGGCGACTGTGCCCGCCAGCTTCAGCGGCATCACCCCCGATCTGTTCCGCGAAGGATCCGGTGTGGTGGCGGAAGGGGCGTTCGATGCCCAGGGGGTCTTTGTCGCGACAAACCTGCTCGCCAAACATGATGAACGCTACATGCCCCGCGAACTGGAAGGCATGCAGTATAATGAGACGAGCCACGAAGTGAAGGTGGAGACGTGAGCACCGCCCGTCCCCTGCATGGCTGGCACAAAGATGCGGACCTCGCCGGATGATCGCCGAAGCCGGGCTTGTCGCGCTGTGGCTGGCGGCCGCGCTGGCGTTGTTGCAGCTGGCGCTGGCAGCGATCGGCGTGGCGGGGGGAAAGCCGGTGCTGCTGGACGCCGTCCGCCCGGTCGCTGTGGCGCAGGGATTACTCGCGGCGCTGGCCTTTGGCCTGCTTGTCGCATTGTTCCTGCGGTCGGACATGTCGGTGCTGCTGGTCGTGACCAACAGCCATTCGATGAAACCCTGGCTGTATAAATTCGCCGGGACATGGGGCAATCACGAAGGCTCGATGCTGCTGTGGGTGATGGTCATGGGCGTGGCCGGCGCGGCGATCGCGCTGTTCGAACGGGCATTGCGCCGGGATACCCATATGGCGACGCTGGGCGGACAGGCGGCGATAAGCCTGGGTTTCTACGCGTTCCTGCTGTTTTCCTCGAACCCTTTCGCGCGGATCGACCCGCCGGCGCCGGACGGGCAGGGGCTGAACCCGCTGCTGCAGGACCCCGGTCTCGCCTTCCATCCGCCGACGCTGTATCTGGGCTATGTCGGGCTGTCGGTCGCCTTTTCCTTCGCGATCGGCGCGCTCGTCACACGGCAGGTCGACGCCGCCTTTGCCCGCGCGATGCGGCCCTGGGTGCTGGCGGCCTGGGTCTGGCTGACGCTGGGTATCGTGGCGGGCAGTTACTGGGCCTATTATGAACTGGGCTGGGGCGGCTGGTGGTTCTGGGACCCGGTGGAAAATGCGTCGCTGATGCCCTGGCTGGCGGCAACCGCACTGCTCCACAGCGTGACCGTTCTGGCGACTCGTGACGCACTGCGCGCCTGGACGATCATGCTGGCCGTCATCGCCTTTTCCATGTCGATGGTCGGCACCTTCCTGGTGCGGTCGGGCATATTGACCAGCGTTCACGCCTTTGCTGTCGATCCGCAGCGGGGCAGTTTCATTCTGGCGTTGCTGGCGCTGTATATTGGCGGGGCACTCGCCCTGTTCGGCTGGCGCATCGGTGCCGTTCGCGAAGGCGCGCCGTTCGAACTGGTCAGCCGGGAAACGATGCTGGTCATCAACAATCTCCTGCTGACCGTGATCCTGGGGCTGGTGCTGATCGGCACGCTCTATCCGCTGATGACCGAGGCGTTCGGCCACAAGGTGTCGGTAGGCCCCCCCTATTTCGACCGGATAGCGGGGCCGGTGGCGCTGGTGCTGATGCTGTTCATGGCCGTCGGGCCGCTGGTCCGTTGGCGGCGGGACGATGGACGCGCTGTTGCCGTCCGGCTGATCGTTCCGGGATTGGTGGCCGTGGCGACGGTCGCCCTGATCGCCGTGTTGGCGTTGGGCCGGATGGGCGTGCTGCCTTTGCTGGGGCTGGTCGTGGCGATCGCGGTGGCGGCCGCCAGCGTCGCGCCCCTGTGGAAGCGCAATCTGCGGCGCACGCCGCTCTTCACATGGGGCATGGTCATCGCCCATCTGGGCTGCGCCGTCAGTCTGGCGGGCATGGCCAGCGATTCGGCGTTCACGACCGAGACGCTGGTCGCCGCCCGCGCGGGTGACACGATCAGGACCGGCGCATGGACGCTGCGTTTCCAGCGCATCCAGCCTATCGCCGGGGATAATTGGACAGCGATGCAGGCGGACATCGCGGTCAGCCGGGGCGGCGAAGCCCCAACAATGATGCACCCCCAGTCCCGCTTCTTCACCTCTCCGCCCACGACCACGACGGAAGCGGCGCTGCTGACCCGGTGGAACGGCCAGCTTTATGTCGTGCTGGGGCAGGAGGCCGACCAGGGCCGGTGGCAATTGCGCGTGTGGTGGAAACCCTTCGTCACGTTGATCTGGCTGGGCGGCCTGATGATGGCGCTGGGCGGCGCGATGGCTCTGATCGGCCGCGAACGGCGGGGCTGGACGATGAAATGGCGGGCGCGACGCGCGCGGGAGGATGCGGCATGAAACGGCCGGTGCTCTGGCTTCCCCTGCTGTTGCTGATCGGCTTTGTGGGCTTGTTCGCGAGCGGCCTTCTCAAACCCGGCGATCGCATCGTCATGTCCCGGCTGGTCGGCAAGGACCTGCCGCATTTCGATTTGCCCGCCGCCGCCAGCGACCGGCCGCCGCTGACCAACGCGAGCTTCGGGGGGGGCGAGCCGCGCCTGCTCAACATCTTCGCCAGCTGGTGCCTGCCCTGCGCCGCCGAAGCACCCCATTTGATGACCCTGCGTGAAGCCGGCGTGGCAATAGACGCCATCGCCATTCGCGACGCGCGGGAGGATGTCGACGCCTTCCTCAAACGCCACGGCAATCCCTATTCGCGCATCGGCCTGGACGCGCGCAGTTCGGTGCAGATGGCGCTGGGCTCCTCGGGCGTGCCGGAGACCTTCGTGATCGACGGGCAGGGGCGCATCGCCTATCAGCATATCGGTGACATCCGTGCCGATGACGTGCCGGTGATCCTTGGCCGGGTGAAGGCCGCCCGATGATCCGGCTGCTGCTCCTCCTGTTTCTCGCATCGGCTTCGATAGCCGTCCCCGCTTTTGCCCAGACCGCGCTGCCGCCCGCCCCCTGGGCGAACCGGCAGATTCCCGATGCGGCGCAGGAACGGCAGGCGAAGGCGCTGATGGAGACCATCCGTTGCCTTACGTGCCAGAGCCAGTCGATCGCCGACAGCGACGCCAGCATGGCTGGCGACATGCGTTCGCAGATTCGCGAACGTATCATGCAGGGCGAATCGCCCGATCATATCCGCGCCTGGCTGATCGAACGATATGGCGACTGGGTCAGCTATCAACCCTCGGCCACGCCCATGCTCTGGCCGCTGTGGGGCGCGCCGGTGATGCTGTTTGCGCTGGGGCTGTGGCTGCTGCGCGGGCGGATCAGGTTCGGACGTGGGACGAGGGGCGGGCGATGACCGGCTGGATAATCGCCATCGGTCTGGCCGCCGGCCTGCTGGTCGTGCTGATATGGGTTGGCCGCATCCCGCGCCAAAGCTGGGAGATCAGCGCGGCGGCGCTCCTCTTGGGGCTGGCTGGCTATGCATGGCAGGGCAATCCCGCCCTGCCGGGCACATCGCGGGCACAGGGCGACCCGGCCGCCGCTCCGTTCGACGAGGAACTGGCGCTCAAGCGGCGCGGCATGGCCGAACGCTATGGGCCGGCCGGCCAATGGCTGATGCTGTCAGACGGGCTGGGACGGCAGGGCAAGACCAGGGAAGCGGCCAATGTACTGCTGTCCGGCCTGCGGCAGACACCCGACGATCCCAATTTATGGCTGGGTCTGGGCAATGCGTTGATGGCGCACGGGCAGGGCGTGCTGTCTCCCGCTGCCGACCATGCCTTTCGCCGGGCGGTGGAGCTTGCGCCGGACGCGCCGGGACCACGCTATTTCTACGGCTTGGCGTTGGTGAAGGCCGGGGAATATAAACAGGCGCGGGCGCAATGGGCGCCCCTGGCCGACAGCGCGCCGGAAGGGGCGATCAGAACGCAACTGCGCGACGCCGTGGCCCGCATCGACGCGATTCTGGCCGGCGAGGCCCCAGCCGCTCGCTGACGCCGAGGGGCGACGTTGCGGTGATGCAACGCAGCAGGATGATTGCGCGGCCTGGACACCCGTGATAGGGCGCGCGGTCTGCGACGGTCGCCTTCTTTCGTGATGGCGTGCGCATGGGTGTCGAAAACAGCATGACTATTCGGCTTTTCCTCCATGGCTGACCCGGTATCGAGCGGCGAAGGTTCCGACGGCCACCACGGCGCTTCCCGGCAGAAGGCGACGGTCAAGCTGATCGTAGGCGCGATCGGTATCGTGTTCGGCGACATCGGCACCAGCCCGCTCTATGCCTTTCGCGAAACCTTTGCCGGCCATCACCCCCTCGATCTCGACGCCGATCATATACTGGGTGTCATCAGCCTCATGTTCTGGTCGATGATATTGGTGGTCACGGTCAAATATGTCGCCATCATCATGCGCGCCGACAATAAGGGCGAAGGCGGCAGCCTGGCCTTGCTGGCGCTGATCAACGGACAGACCAGGACGCAACGCTGGTCGCGGGGCATCGTCCTGCTGGGGGTGTTCGCAACGGCGCTGTTCTATGGCGATTCGATGATCACCCCGGCGGTGTCCGTGCTGTCGGCGGTGGAGGGGCTGGCCGTCTATAATTCCAGCTTCGATCCGGCGATCCTGCCGATCGCCGTCATGCTGCTGATCGGCATATTCGGCATTCAGGTGCTGGGCACGAATCGCGTGGCCACGCTGTTCGGCCCGATCATGCTGATCTATTTCATGACGATAGCGACGCTGGGCGTCATCAGCATCGCGCAGACGCCGGGCATATTGCTCGCCCTCAATCCCTATTGGGCGTTCATGTTCTTCATCACCGACCCGTTGCCGGCCTTTCTGGCGCTGGGATCGATCGTGCTGGCCGTGACGGGGGCGGAGGCGCTGTATGCCGACATGGGGCATTTCGGGCGCAACCCCATCCGCGTGTCATGGCTGGTGTTCGTCCTGCCCGCGCTGATGATGAACTATATGGGGCAGGGCGCCCTGCTGTTCCGCGAAGGCGCGGTGGCGCTGCAAAGCCCCTTTTATCAACTGGCGCCGCAATGGGCGCAGCTTCCGCTCGTCGGGCTCGCCACGATGGCGGCGATCATCGCATGTCAGGCGGTGATTTCCGGCGCCTTCTCCGTGACCCAGCAGGCAATCCAGCTGGGCTTCATGCCGCGCCTCAAAATACGCCATACCAGTGCGGCGACCGCCGGACAGATCTACATTCCCCTCATCAACTGGGGCCTGATGACGACGGCGATCCTGCTGGTGCTGGCGTTCCAGACGTCGTCCAACCTGACGGCGGCCTATGGCATCGCGGTGACCGGTGCGATGTTCATCGACAATCTGCTGCTGGCCGTGCTGCTGTACCGGCTGTGGCACTGGCGCTGGTATTTCGCCGCGCCGCTGCTGGGCGTGCTGTTCCTGATCGATGGCGCTTACCTGGCCGCCAACCTGACCAAGGTGCCCGATGGCGGCTGGTTCCCGCTGCTGGTCGGATTCATCGTCTTCACCTTGCTGACGACATGGTCGCGCGGACGCATCCTTGTTCAGGACCGGCTGCGCGAATCGGCAATGCCGATCCCCGTATTCGTCGCGTCCGCCGCCAACAGCGCGGTGCGTGTGTCGGGCACGGCGGTGTTCATGACATCGACGCCCGACGGGGTGCCGCACGCGCTGCTGCACAATCTCAAGCACAATAAGGTGCTGCATGAGCGTGTGGTCCTGCTGACCGTGAAGATCAGGGACGTGCCGGTGGTGGAGGATCACGACCGCTGGAAGCTGGAGGATCTGGGCAAGGGCTTTTTCCGGCTGGTCCTCTATTACGGGTTCATGCAGGAACCCGATGTGCCCGCCGCGTTGAAGAACGTCACCGGATGCGGCCAGACGTTCAGGATGATGGACACCAGCTTTTTCCTGGCGCGGCAGACGCTGCTCCCCTCGTCCAAGCCAGGCATGCCGCTGTGGCGCGAAAAGATTTTTGCCTGGATGCTGCGTAATGCGGAAAGCGCGATGGAGTTTTTCCGCCTGCCTACCAACCGCGTCGTCGAACTGGGCAGCCAGGTGGAGATTTGACGGACCATGTAGGAAGGGCGCGGTTTTGCACCGCGCCCTTCCCGTTTCTGTCGCCCGGCAGGATCAGGCCCTGTTCAGGCTCCAATCAAGCCATAATTAGGCAGCGTCGCGATCTGTCGCGCCGATGCCGATGACCTGCCCTCCATTGATGGCGATCTTCTTCGGCTTCATCGCTTCGGGGATTTCCCGAACCAGTTCTATCGTCAGCAGCCCGTCGGCAAGGTCCGCCTTGTCCACCCGCACGAAATCGGCGAGTTCAAAGCGCCGTTCGAAACTGCGATTGGCGATGCCGATATGCAGGAATGTCGTGCGGTCGCCCGACGGCACTTCAGCCTTGCGGCCGGTCACCTGGAGCAGGTTCTGCTGGGCGGTGATTTCCAGTTCGTCCGAGCGGAACCCGGCGATCGCCAGCGTGACGCGATAGCGGTCTTCAGACAGGCGCTCGATGTTGAACGGGGGATAATTGTCGCCCTGCGCCAGCCAGCTGTTGTTTTCGATCAGGTCGAACAACCGATCGAACCCGACCGTGGACCGGCGATAGGGGGTAAGGTCTAATCCACGCATTGTCATAATCTCCTTACGAGCAGAATGATCGTTGCCGGACCCTGTTCTGGCATCCGGCGGGTGTGTGCCCGGCCCCATGTGGCGGTCGGACCCGGTGGATATGGTTCACGTCTTCGGCGTTTCAAGAGGTGCGTCCATGCGTCATGATCGCCCCTGTGACGGGACGCTTGCGTGGCAGCGTATCCGGTGATGGCGGCTAAATCGTGAAGGGGAAACACGCTGAAAGGAAAAGTGCCTGGACCGCGCGCTGGCGACCCGGGCACTGATGGACGATTGCTCGTCTCCCCCTTGGTCCCGCCTCTACCGTTTCTCAGCCCCCTAGCTCGAAACGGGAAGCGGTGTCCCTGAACCACGGCCTTTTACCTGTGTTTCGATTGTCTTGCTATGATTCCCGCGCGGCGGAGTCACGGCCCAATATGGCCCTCCCTCCATTTTGCCCGAAGGCCTGTGACATCACTGCAACAATCTTTACGACGGTCGCGGTGCCTAGGCGCGTCCGGCTTTTCCGCCTTGCCTGCGCGGTCGACTGTTCCAGCCGCCTTCACAATGCTCTAGAGGCAGGACACATCTCTCTGGGAGGGCCATTCGCGCCGTCATGATTCTTTCCCGTTACGAACGCATGATCGCCAGACGCTACCTGCTGCCCGGCAAAGGGGAGGGGTTCATTTTCCTCGTCGCGGGGATCAGCCTGGTCGCGGTGATGCTGGGCGTGGCCGCTCTCATCATCGTCATGAGTGTGATGAACGGCTTCCGCGCGGAACTGTTCGACAAGATCGTCGGGCTGAACGGCCATGCGGTGGTGCAGGGCTATGGCGGGCGCCTGCCCGAATGGCGCGACGTGCTGAAGGAAGCGAAGGCGACGCCGGGCGTCACCAGCGCGACGCCGCTGATCGAACAGCCGCTGCTCACCAGTTTTCAGGGCCGGGTCGAAGCCGTGCTGGTACGCGGCATGACGCTGGGCGACATCCGCTCCAATCCGACGCTGAAATCCAAGGTGGTGAGCGGCAACCTCAACGACCTGACGTCGGGCGGCGGCAAGATCGCGATCGGCGTGCGGCTGGCGGAAAATCTGGGCGTACGGCTGGGCGACAGCATCACCATCAT
>JBFWMJ010000051.1:0-19714 GCA_050251675.1 Sphingobium sp. | reverse complement strand
TCACCTTTTGGAGAAGCCCGCGTAATCACTGCTAAGTCATTGAAAAGGTGGTGGACGCACTAGGGCTCGAACCTAGGACCCGCTGATTAAGAGTCAGCTGCTCTACCAACTGAGCTATGCGTCCACATTACCGGTCGGGGAAGCCAAAGGACATCCACCGGGGTGAGGCGCGGCGGTTAGCATGATCTTCCTGCTTTGCAAACACGAATTTGCCGCAGCGCAATCTTTTTCCTCAATGGGCGCGGTTCAGGACCAGTTGCCTTGTCCGCTGCGGCGCTTGGTGGACCGGTCGATCGCCATGATGATGCCGATGCACAGCATAACCGTCAGCATCGACGACCCGCCATAGGACAGGAAGGGTAGGGGGATGCCGACCACCGGCGCCAGCCCCATAACCATCATCAGGTTGATCGCGACGTAGAAGAAGATGGTGGTGATCAGACCTGCCGCGGTCATGCGTGCGAATTTATCATTCGTACGGATGGCGACGCGCATGCCCCAGCGGAAAAGCAGGACAAATCCGCCGATCATGGCCAATCCGCCCAGCATGCCCCATTCTTCCGCCATGGTTGCGAACACGAAGTCGGTATGTCCTTCGGGCAGATAGTCGAGATGGCTCTGGGTTCCGTTCAAAAAGCCCTTGCCGAAAAAGCCGCCGGACCCGATCGCGATTTTCGACTGGCTGATATGATAGCCCGCGCCCAGCGGGTCGCTTTCGGGATCGAGGAAGATGAGCACCCGCTTCTGCTGATAGTCGTGCAGAAAGCTGAAGGCGACCGGGATGGCCGCCGCCACAGCAATTCCCGAACCGATGAACAGACGCAGGGGCAGGCCGGCAAGGAACATCACCGTAATACCGCCGGCCGCGATCATGGTGGCGGTCCCCAGGTCCGGCTGGATCAGGACCAGCGCCCATGGCACGCCGATCAGCAGCAAGGCCGGCCAGATTGCGTTCCACCGCCTGATTTCCCCCACCGGCAACAAGGCATAGAAGCGGGCGATGGCAAGGACGATGACCGGCTTCATGAACTCCGACGGCTGCAACTGCATGAAGCCCAGGCTGATCCACCGCTGGCTCCCGCCCGCCACGCCGCCGATCAGTTCGACCACGATCAGCGCCACCAGCACGATCCCATAGGCTGGAAAGGCAAAGCGGGCGAATACCTCGATCGGTATGCGGCTGAGCGTCAGCGCCATGGCGGAGAAGATGCAGAAACGCACCGCCTGGTTGATCGCCCAGGGTGTGATGCTGCCTCCTGCCGAACTGTAGAGGATGAGCGTGCCGAAACCGGCCAGCGCCAGCAGCAGCGCCATCACGCGCCAGGGGAAATCGGCCAGCGGCTGAGGAACGATGCTCATGGCGCGGCGGTATCCGGCGTAGGGGTGGGGGGCGCGTCACTGCCGCTGTCCGGTGCGGCTGCCCGTGTGGCGACCGGTGCCTGGTCTGGTTCCGGGGCCGGTGCATGCGGCGGAGGGGCAGGATCGGCGGTATTGGAAACGGCCGCATTGCCGGCATCGTTGGCCGGTGGCGCGATCTCGCCCTTTTCGATGGCTTTGGCCCGGCGGAAGGCCGCCATCTGTCTGGCAAGCCGCTCGCCCGGCGTGCCGCCCCATGTTTTTTCCAGCGTTTCCAGTTTTTCCATCGCCTTTTTGGGGTCGAACAGGAAAGACAAGGTGTCGGCGGAGATCATCGGCGCGTCCTCATTGCGGATAAGATGTCCGCCATGTTCGATGATGGAGGCGATGGCATAGCGCGGATTGTCGAACGGCGCGAACCCCAGGAACAGGGCATGGTCGCGCAGCCGGAACGCCAGCGATGCGTTGCCCCGCACACCGCCCGCGCGTTCGGCCATGGTAATGCGCCGCACCTGGGCAGTGCCGGTCTTTCCGGCCATCAGCACGCCTGGAATGCTCATGCGCGCGGCGCCACCGGTGCCGCCGCCATTGACGACGGCGCTCATCGCATCACGGATGGTGACCAGATGGGCTTCCGGCACACCGACCGGTTCCGGGGGGGGGCGGCGGGCGCCGTGATAGAAATTGGGCATCAGTTGCCGCCCGGTGGCCAGTCGCGCCGCCATCACCGCCATCTGTAGTGGGTTGATGAGCATATACCCCTGGCCGATCGTCGCGTTCACCGTGTCATATGTCTGCCAGGATTTGTTATATTTCCGTAGCTTCCAGGCCGGGTCTGGCACAGTTCCATAGGATTGGCTGGGAAAGGGTATTTCGAACCTCTGCCCCATGCCGACCCGTCGGGCCATGTTGGCGATCGCATCCATGCCGATGCGCTGCGCCATCTGATAGAAATAGATGTCGCAGCTCTGCGCGATGGCTTTGCGCATGTTGACCGCGCCGTGCCCACGGCGTGAATGACAGTGAAAGAGGCTGTTGCCGACCCGCATTGCGCCGGAGCATCCGATCGTTTCCGAGGGGCTGATGCCGGCTTCCAGCAGTGCGAGCGCCACCATCGGCTTGACCGTCGACCCGGGCGGATACAGACCTTGAAGGGTTTTGTTGCGCAGCGGGACGTGGTCGTCCTTCGACAGCATTTCCCATTCCATATGGCTGATGCCGCCGGAAAAGCTGTTGGGGTCGAAACTGGGCATGGAGGCCATGGCGAGCACGTCGCCATTATGGCAATCCATGACCACCACCGCGCCGCTTTGCGTGGCCAGGCGGCGCCCGGCATATTCCTGGAGAGCCGCGTCGATGGTGAGACGGATGGTCCTGCCCGGTGTGTCCGGCCGGGTGGTCAGTTCCCGCACGATCTTGCCACGCGCGGTCACTTCGACCCGCTTGGCACCCGGTTTCCCCGTCAATTGTTCGTCGAACGCCCGTTCCAGCCCGTCCTTGCCGACCTTGAACCCCGGGGTGATCAGCAATGGGTTGCGGCGTTCCTCATAATCCTTGGCCGACGCCGCGCCGACATAGCCCAGCAGATGCCCGACCGTCGCACCAGCCGGATAGTAACGGGAAAACCCCTGGGTCGGCGCTACGCCCGGCAAATCGGGCAGGCGCACACTGACCGCCGCGAACTGGTCATAGCTCAGGTCTTCGGCAACCTGCACGGGCTGGAACCCGGCGGATTTCTTAAGGTCGCTTCGTATCCTTTCAACCTGTTCGGGCTGTAACGCCAGCAATTCGGCAAGGCTGCGGATCGTCCCTTCGGCATCCTTCACCCGTTGCGGGATCAGGTCGACGCGGAAATCCGTGCGGTTGTTGGCAAGGGGCAGGCCGTTGCGGTCGATGATCCAGCCGCGCCGCGGCGGAATGAGCGTGAGGTTGACGCGATTGCTGTCGGACAGCAGCCGGTATTTTTCATTTTCCGCGATGCTGATCCAGCCCATTCGCCCGATCAGCAAGGCGCTGACCGCGCCCTGAAACCCGCCCAGCACCATGGCGCGGCGCGTGAAGCTGAAGGACAGGGACGCTTCGGTCAGAATCTTGCGGGACGGTTTGCCGAATTTCATGCCATCAGGCGCCACCGGTCGATCCGGACGCATTGCCGGGCGACGAAGGGAAACAGCAGGATCGTCCAGACCATTTGCGGCGCCACCAGCAGCAGCTTCACATCGCCTCCTCCGGTCAGCCGCGCAAACAGGACGCCGCCGGTCGTGCAGAAGATAATCGCCGCTGCCGCAATAAGCCAGTCCTGCCAGTAATCGCGCCAGAGCAGCCGCTGTTCGATGGCGTCGATGGCGATCAGCGTAACGGTCCACAGGAACATCGCCGAACCGATCGGCTGCCCGCTCATCAGATCGTCGAACAGGCCAAGCGGGACGCCGACCCATGCCCGCCACAGTTCCGGCCGCAAAAGACGCCACCCAAGCAGGGCAAGCAGGCCGAACGGCGGCAGCAGCGGGGATTGGGTGATGAACGGCAGGACCGTCATCATCGATCCCAGCAGAACGGTGATGACGGGCGTTCCCGCCCGGCGCAGCCGTGAAGGGTGACGCCCCAGACGCGGCGCATGCGCCAGTTGCCGGTCGTTCATGGCGCGGTCCCGTCACCGGCTGCGGCGCGGGCGGCATCCGTTTCGCCGGCGGGGACGCCGCCGCTCACGCTGTCTTCAAACGGGCGTTCGACGATGACGGCATCCACCTTCGCCGGGTTGGCGAGCGGCACGCCTATCGCGACATCGCCCTGGATACGCACGACGACCGCAACGGGCATATTGGGCTGATAAATACCGCCCGTGCCCGATGTCACGAGCAGATCGCCGGGGTGAAAGGGGTTGCGCCCGGTCGCCAGCGCGCGGATTTCCAGCGATCCGTCGCCTGCGCCGGTGGACATGGCGGGGGTGCTGTCCGTTGCCCGGCGCACCGGCACGACATTGCCGCTGTCGGTAAGCAGCAACACGTCGGCGGTATTGGGAGTGGTGATGAACACCCGTCCGATCAGCCCTTCGGGCGCACGCACCGGCATGCCCGGCTGCACGCCTTGCGACCGGCCGGCATTCAGGCGGGCGAGCCGGCGGACGCTGCTGCTGGACGAACTGATCAGCCGCGCGGCCAGCAAATGGCTGCTGTCCTTCTCCGCCAGCTTCAGCAGCTTCTTCAGGCGGACATTCTCCTGCGCGATCGCCTGGGCTTCGATGATGCGATTGCGATCCGCATCGACCTGGCGGCGCAGGGCGATATTCTGCGACCCGGCGCGGAAATAGGCGGCCAGCACATCGTCGATGGAACTGACGCCGCTGACCATTTGCTTCAGGGCGGCTGACACAGGGCGGCTGATTTCAGCCGTGGCCGTGCGCATCGCCGAAAACCCCGTGGGATCGAACATGGCGACCACGATCATCAACAGCCCGATCGTCGCCCCGCCAATCGCCACGACATAGCCGGCGAACAGACCATATTGCGCCTTCCGGTTGTGGCCGGGGCGTCGGCTGGGTGGCCGCGCCATCCTCTAAGCTCTCCCTGATCTAAGCGGTCTGGAGCACGCCCCGGAAGATCGGATCCTCCATCGCCCGGCCGGTGCCGATCGCAACGCAGGTCAACGGATCCTCGGCGATCGTGACGGGCAGGCCGGTTTCATCGCGCAGCTCGTCGTCCAGCCCCTTCAGCAGCGCGCCGCCGCCGGTCAGCACGATGCCCTGGTCGACAATGTCGGCCGCCAGTTCGGGCGCGGTATTCTCCAGCGCGATTCGCACGCCTTCGACGATGGTGCTGATCGGCTCCGCCAGCGCGTCGGCGATCTGGCCCTGGTTGATGCTGATTTCCTTGGGCACGCCGTTCACAAGGTCGCGGCCCTTGATATGGATGGTCTCGCCCACGCCGTCTTCGGGCGGCTGGGCGACGCCGAACTGCTTCTTGATCCGTTCCGCCGTGGCTTCGCCGATCAGCAGATTGTGGTGACGGCGCACGAAGCTGACGATCGCCTCGTCCATCTTGTCGCCGCCCACCCTGACGGAGGTGGTGTAGGCCAGCCCGCGCAGCGAAAGCACGGCGACTTCCGTGGTGCCGCCGCCAATGTCGACGACCATCGATCCGATCGGTTCGGTCACCGGCATATCCGCGCCGATCGCGGCGGCCATCGGCTCCTCGATCAGGAAGACCTGGCTGGCCCCGGCGTTGCTGGCGGCGTCGCGAATGGCGCGGCGTTCCACGCTGGTGGAACCTGACGGCACGCAGATCACGATTTCCGGGAACCGCCAGGGGCGCGACTTGCCGCCATGCACCTTGGTGATGAAATGCTTGATCATCTGCTCGGCGACGTCGATGTCGGCGATCACGCCATCGCGCAGCGGCCGGATCGCTTCGATCGAATCGGGCGTTTTGCCCATCATCAGCTTGGCGTCGTCGCCGACCGCCTTGACCCGCTTGACGCCATTTAGTGTTTCGACGGCGACGACCGAAGGTTCGTTAAGGACGATGCCGCGCCCGCGCACATAAACCACCGTGTTGGCGGTTCCCAGGTCGATGGCCATGTCCTGGGAGGAAAGCTTGAAGAGGCGCGAAAAGATCGACATGCTTCATCCTGTTCAGCGTGCCGCCCCCTTTTGCGAATGGGCCGACATCGTCGTGGTCCTTAGGTTTCCGCGCCGCACCTGGCCCGCCATGTCTTCCCGATCGGAAAAATGCGGGTTACGGGTCGCGGAATGCGTTCGCTTGGGCTAGTCACTAATCAATGTCAATACGCCGTCTGCCTGAACATCTGGTCAATCGTATCGCCGCCGGTGAAGTGGTGGAAAGGCCTGCCAGCGCGCTCAAGGAAATGATCGAAAACGCGCTGGACGCCGGGGCGCGCCGGATCGCCGTGCGTCTTTCGGCGGGGGGAACCGACCGGATCGAGGTGAGCGACGACGGCCATGGCATGACCCCGGCCGAAATCGCGCTGGCGCTGGAGCGGCATGCCACGTCCAAACTGCCCGATGATGCGATAGAGAATGTGTCCACCCTGGGGTTCAGGGGGGAAGCCCTGCCGTCGATCGCCAGCGTCGCGCTTCTGTCCATCGACAGCCGGACGCGCGACGGGACCGGGTGGAACCGCACGATGGATAACGGCGCCCTGCTGGCGGAGGGCCCCGCTGCCCTGCCGCCCGGCACCCGCGTGACGGTGTCCGACCTGTTCGCCCGCGTGCCCGCCCGGCGCAAGTTCCTGCGATCGCCAAGGGCCGAATATGCGGCCTGCCTGGACGTCGTGCGTCGGCTTGCCATGGCCCATCCCGCCGTCGCCTTCAGCCTGGAGCATGACGGGCGCCGGACGCTGGGCGTGCAGGCGGGGGAGGGGCGCGAGGATCGGGTCGCGGCGCTGACCGACCGGGCGCTGGCCGACAATCATGTCGTGGTGGACCTGCAACGGGACGGCATATGCCTTTCGGGCGTCGCCAGCATCCCGACCTATAATCGCGGCGTCGCCGATCATCAGTTCCTGTTCGTCAACGGCCGGCCGGTGCGCGACCGGCTGCTGATCGGCGCGCTGCGCGCCGCTTATGCCGACATGCTGGCGCGCGACCGGCATCCGGTCGTCGCCCTGTTCCTGGACGTGCCGCCGCTGGAGGTCGACGTGAACGTCCATCCCGCCAAGACGGAGGTGCGGTTTCGCGATCCCGCGTTGATCCGGGGCATGATCGTGTCCGGGCTCCGCCGCGCTCTGGATGGGGAGGGGTTTCGCGCCGTCCAGCATGCCGATGCAGGCGTGCTTTCCGCCTGGCAATCCGAACCCGTTTCTCCCACGCCTATCGGTGCTCTGCCGATTTTCGAGGCCGCCGCCGACGGGCGGCCGACCTCAGCCTTCGCGGATCGCCGTGCCGCCTATTTCACGCCGCCGCCCGCTGCCCGCGCGGAACCGGCCACCGCCGCCGCGCCGGACGCCGGCCATTTTCCGCTGGGGGTCGCGCGCGGGCAGATCGCGCGGACCTATATCGTCGCGGAGGCTGAGGATGGGCTGGTCGTGGTCGACCAGCATGCCGCCCATGAACGGTTGACGCTGGAACGGATGCGGCGGGCGATGGCGGGGCAGGGGGTGGCGAGCCAGGCGCTGCTGCTGCCCGAAGTGGTCGAGTTGGACGAAACTGCCTGTGACAGGTTGGAAGCGCGGATTGCCGAACTGGCTGATTTCGGGCTTGAACTGGAGCGTTTCGGACCGGTGGCCATGCTCGTGCGGGCAACCCCGGCCCTGCTG
Source organism: Sphingobium sp. (assembly GCA_050251675.1). GTDB lineage: Bacteria > Pseudomonadota > Alphaproteobacteria > Sphingomonadales > Sphingomonadaceae > Sphingobium. The sequence goes on along the minus strand of JBFWMJ010000051.1, from coordinate 12,085 downwards.
GGGCAGGCAGACGTGCATGGTCTGGTCTCTGACCTCGCCGACGATCTGGCCGCCTATGACAGCGCCCTGTCGCTCAAGGAGCGGCTGGATCTCGTCGCGGCGACCATGGCCTGCCATGGATCGGTGCGCGCGGGCCGCGTACTGAGCGTTGCCGAAATGAACGCGCTGCTCCGCGAGATGGAGGTCACACCGCGCAGCGGCCAATGCAATCACGGCCGGCCGACATGGGTCAAGCTGGGCCACGCGGATATCGAAAAACTGTTCGGGCGCAAGTAGCCGTCACCGGCCCTGCCATGTGCGGGCGTATCATCGGGTGGCTGGGTTGACTGCTGGGGGGCTCCATATTGAGGGCGATGCGGCGCTGATGCCGCTATCTGCTTCGATGGCATGCCAATGGGTCGACGGCGCCGTCCCTATGCCTGCCTTTCCGTGGCGGGGACCGCGGGAGGGTACGTCCATGCCCGCAGCATGCGCCATGCTTGCGCTTTCCGCGCAAAGGGCAGGGCGGCATAAGCGCCGCTGGAGGAAGGCAGATCGATCAACATGAGGTCGGGGCGCCCGGCCAGCTGCCTGCGGCCCTGCGTGGCGGCCTTTTGCCCATTGAAGGCGACCGCCCGCAATGCCGGAAGCTGTTTCGCGAATCGGGCAAGGTCGCGCTCTTCGGCCTGCCGGATCGCGCTGTCCAGACTGCCGTGGCGGTGGGCGCTGGCGATGACGTCCCACAAACCGACGCCCCGGTCGCGCAGCCGGTCAAGCCTGTCGGCATAGGGGCGCCCGCGCAGATCCTCTTCCAGCATATCGCCCATCAGGGTCCAGAAGGCGTTGCCCGGATGCGCGTAATATTCGCCCCGCGCGATGGATATGTCGCCGGGCAGGCTGCCCAGCACCAGAAGGCGCGTGCGCGCATCCACATGGGGCGAGAAAGCGAATTTCAGCGACATGGTCGTATGTCCGCCGTCAGCCGTCCGCGTCGACGATCGACGTCCGTATGCAGGCGTGACGCAGGAGCCCGGTGCGGGCAGGCGCGCGTAGACCGGCGTTCAGACGTTAAACCGGAACAGCATGATGTCGCCGTCCTGCGTGACATAATCCTTGCCCTCGGACCGCCATTTGCCCGCCTCCCTGGCACCCGCTTCGCCATTATACTGGACATAATCGGCATAGGCCATGGTTTCGGCGCGGATGAAGCCCTTTTCGAAATCGCTGTGGATGGCGCCGGCGGCCTGCGGCGCGCGCGATCCCCTGGTGACGGTCCATGCCCGCGCTTCCTTCGGCCCCACCGTGAAGAAGGTGATAAGACCCAGCAGTTCGTATCCCGCGCGGATAATCCGTGCCAGCCCGGCTTCCTCCAGCCCCAGCGCCTCCAGATATTCGCCCCGCTCCTCTGGCGGCATGGTGATCAGTTCAGCCTCGATCGCGGCGGACACGATGATGGCCTTCGCCCCTTCGGCCGCCGCTTTTTCGAACACGCGCGCCGAATGGGCATTGCCTGTCGCCGCCGCTTCCTCCTCCACATTGCATACATAGAGGACGGGTTTCGCGGTCAGCAGTTGCGCCTGCTCCAGCAGCTTTTCCTCTTCCGCGTCGTTCACCGGCGTCAGCCGCGCGGGCTTGCCGTCGCGCAGCAGGTCGAGCGCGCGGCCCAGCACCGCGACCGACGCCTTGGCCTCCTTGTCGCCCTGCGCGGCCTTCTTGGCCAGATTGGGCACCCGCTTTTCCAGCGATTCAAGGTCCGCCAGCATCAGCTCCGTTTCCACCGTTTCCGCGTCGGCGATCGGATCGACCTTGCCCTCGACATGGGTGATGTCGTCATCCTCGAAACAGCGCAGGACATGGACGATGGCGTCGGTTTCGCGGATATTGGCCAGGAACTGGTTGCCCAGCCCTTCGCCCTTCGACGCGCCCCGCACCAGCCCGGCAATGTCGACGAAGGCAAGCTGCGTTTCGATGATCTTCGCGCTGCCGCTGATGTTCACGATGGTCTGCAACCGATCGTCCGGCACGGCGACGCGCCCCTCATTGGGTTCGATCGTGCAGAAGGGGTAATTGGCCGCCTGCGCCGCCTGCGTTTCCGTCAGGGCATTGAACAGGGTGGATTTGCCCACATTGGGAAGGCCGACGATGCCGCAACGAAAACCCATGAAACCGCTTTCCTGTCTGGATGACTGGCGGCGCCGATAGCGGTTTCGGGGGCGGTTGGCCAGCCTTCGCAGGCGGAAGACGATCGCCGGGCAGGACGCGCGCCGTGACCGCGGGCTGAGACAAACGGTCCGGTTGACCGGGCGTGCGATCGGGCGGTATTGGCGCTGCCAGGATAATGGGGAACCCACATGCAAACGGAAAATGGCGTCTGGCAGGATGAGGACGGCCGGTCCTGGCCGCGGCGGCCATCCTATGAAACCGGCGTGCGGGGATTATGCCCCCGGTGCGGCGAAGGGCATATTTTCAACGGCTTCCTTACGATGAGGGAGCATTGCGAGGTGTGCGGCCTGAACTATGATTTTGCTGATCCGGCGGACGGGCCGGCGGTGTTCGTCCAGCTGTTCGCCTGCGTGCCGGGGGTCATCTTCATCGTCATGCTGGAAATAATGGCGCGTCCGGGTCTGTGGGTCCATCTGGCGGTGGGCGTGCCGGTGCTGATCCTGACCACCGTGCTGCCGATCAGGCCCATAAAAGGCTGGCTGGTCGCGGCGCAGTTCACCACGCGGGCGCAGCAGGCGGGCACGGCTGAGAGCTGGGCGAAGCTGAACAACCGGAACTGAGCAGCGGTTCCGCCCGCGGGCGGGGTCAGGTGATGACGCTGGGTTCGTTCATGCCGGTATGGCCGGATATGTCCGCCAGTTCCTGCGCCGCCAGCACCAGCGGAGCGAGGGCGGCGGCCGTCGCCAGTCCCAGATCGCCTTCCGGCCCGACATAGCGTTCCATATAGACACGCAGCGTGGCCCCCTGCGTTCCCGTACCCGACAGGCGGAAGATGATACGCGATCCGTCGTCGAACAGGATGCGCACGCCCTGATTGCGGCTCACCGACCGGTCGGTCGGGTCGGTATAGGCGAAATCGTCGGCGCTGCTGACCGTGCCGCCGCTGGTCCGCCTGCGGGGGAGGGCAGCCAGACGTTCGCGCAGCGCCGCCATCAGCATGTCGGCCTGGTCCGTGGCGATCCCTTCATAATCGTGCCGCGCATAATAGTTGCGGCCGTGGGTCGCCCAATGGTCGTGCATGACCTGCGCCACGCTCTGCCGGCGCACCGCCAGAATGTTGAGCCACAGCAATACGGCCCAGATGCCGTCCTTTTCGCGTACATGGTCGGACCCGGTGCCCGCGCTCTCCTCCCCGCACAGCGTCACCATGCCCGCGTCCAGAAGGTTGCCGAAGAATTTCCAGCCCGTCGGCGTCTCATATAGCGGGATACCCATCCGTTCCGCCACCCGGTCGGCCGCGCCGCTGGTCGGCATGGACCGCGCAATGCCCTTTATGCCCCCGCTATACCCCGGCGCCAGATGCGCATTGGCCGCCAGCACCGCCAGCGAATCGGACGGTGTCACATAGCAATGCCGGCCGATGATCAGGTTGCGGTCCCCGTCGCCGTCCGACGCCGCGCCGAAATCCGGCGCATCGGCCGCCATCAGGTCGTCATACAACCGCCGGGCATGGACCAGATTGGGGTCGGGGTGATGGCCGCCGAAATCGGGCAGGGGGACGGCGCCCCGCACCGTGCCGCCGGGCAGGCCAAGGCGCCGCTCGAAAATCTCGACCGCATAGGGGCCGGTCACGGCGTTCATCGCGTCGAACGCCATGGTAAAGCCGCCTGCGATCATCGCGCGGATCGCGTCGAAATCGAACAAGCCCTCCATCAGGTCGGCATAGCCCGCCACCGGATCGACGATCTCGACCGTCATGTCGCCCAGCCGGGTCGTGCCGATATGGTCGATATCAATGTCCGCGCTGTCGAGCGTCCTGTAGGCGCGGATGTTCGCCGTCCTGGCAGCGATCGCGTCCGTCACCTTCTCCGGCGCGGGGCCGCCATTCGCGATATTATATTTGATCCCGAAATCGCCGTCCGGCCCGCCCGGATTATGGCTGGCGGACAGTACCAGCCCGCCCAGCGCGCCGGTGGAGCGGATCATATGGCTGGCGGCGGGGGTCGAAAGAATGCCTCCCCTCCCGACGATCGCCTTGCCGAAGCCGTTGGCGGCCGCCATGCGCAGCGCGGTCTGGATCACGTCGCGGTTCAGATGGCGTCCGTCACCGCCGATGACGATCGTCCTGCCCCTGTGCCCGTCCAGGCTGTCGAACACCGACTGGATAAAATTTTCCGCATAATGCGGCTGGGCAAAGGCGCTCACCTTCTTGCGCAGGCCCGATGTGCCGGGCTGCTGATCGGGGAAGGGAGTGGTCGAAAGGGTCAGGATAGCCACGCAGATCCTCATTTCCGTTTTCAGGCGGCGCCTGTATGGCGCGGAAACAGGGCGGTCCGCAATGGGGCAGAAATGGGCGGCAATCCGCGCTCAATCGGCCAGACGCAACGCCACTTCGTTCATGAACCGGCTGTCGTCGCCATGCGCCAGCCATTGCGCTTCCGCACCGATCGCGCCCAGCATGTCGGACAGCGCGTCCATCTCGCTCCTGTGATAATTGCCCAGCACATAGCCATGGACCCGGTCCTTGTGGCCCGGATGGCCGATGCCGATCCTCACCCGGCGGAAATCGTTGCCGATGTGGGCATCGATGGACCGCAGCCCGTTATGCCCGGCATTGCCGCCGCCGCGCTTCACCTTGACCTTCATCGGGGCGAGGTCGAGCTCGTCATGAAAGACCGTCACGTCGCCCGGCGCGGCCTTGTAGAAGTCCATCGCCGCGCGAACCGCGCGTCCGCTTTCGTTCATGAAGGTCGCGGGTTTGAGAAGCAGGATCTTTTCAGAGCCGATGCGCCCTTCCTGCGCCCATCCCTGGAACTGTTTCTTCGGCGGGGAAAAGCCGAACATGTCGGCCATGACGTCCGCCACCATGAAACCGACATTGTGCCGGTGCAGCGCATAATTGGGGCCGGGATTGCCCAGACCCGCCCAGATTTGCATGTCCTGCCTCCCCGCAAAGAAAATCCCGCCCGCCGGCAGGCGGACGGGATCGCTATGTCCGGCCCGTGGGCGAACGGCTTATTCGGCCTCCGCCTCACCGTCGTTGGACGTGTCGCCTTCCTGGCTCTTGAGCGAGGACGGCGCGACGATGGTCGCGATGGTGAAATCGCGATCGTCGATCACGGTCTTCGCGCCTTCGGGCAGGGTCACATGGCTGATGTGGATCGATTCGCCCACTTCGAACCCCTTGAGGTCCACGACGATTTCGTCCGGGATACGAGCTGCTTCGATGACCAGCTCGATCTCGTGACGGACGATGTTCAGCACGCCGCCCTTCTTGAGACCCGGCGACAGCTCTTCATTCTCGAAGCGGACGGGCACGCCCACGGCCACGGCGGCATTGGCGGACACGCGCAGGAAATCGGCATGCAGCGGACGGTCGGTCACCGGGTGGAAGGCGACGTCCTTGGGCAGGGTGCGCACCTGCTTGCCGCCGATATCGACCATGACGACCGAGTTCAGGAAGAAGCCCGTGGCGAGCAGCTTGGCAAGCGCCTTCTCCTCGACGTGGATCGACTGGGGTTCTTCATTGTTACCGTAGATGACGGCGGGAACGCGGCCCTCGCGGCGGAGAGCGCGGGAGGCTCCCTTGCCTGCCCGATCGCGTGCCTCGGCCGACAGCGTAAGCTGCTCGCTCATATGCGTGTCTCCAAAAGCAGAATTTTACAATATTCCCGCAACGCCTCCAGGGATGACCATCGCGGAAAGGCGGCCCATTAGCAGAAAGGGGTGAAATTGCAAGGCGGCGGATCGCCCATCGCCATGGCAGCGGTCATTGGACGCGCGTGACGGCGAACCCGCGGGCCTGCAACAGCGTGATCAGATTATCCCGCCCGGTCAGATGGCCGGTGCCCACGGCAATGAACGGGCGCCCGTCAAGGGTTTCGATCGCCTTTACCCATTCATGATTACGCCTCACCAACACGGCCTCCTCGACCAGCGGATCGGGCTGCTGTCCGTTCTGGTCCTCCCTCGCGATCGCGGCCATATCGCCCGCCAGCCATGCTTTCAGGATGCGGTCGTACAGCCCCTTCATGTCCTTCGCCTCATGCACGGTCTGTATCAGCAGGCGGTTCTGCGCCGCTTCGGGCAGGGTGTCGAAGGCGCCGAACTGGCGTTCCACCGTCTCCAGCCCGCCGATCGGCTTGGCGGCCTTGCGAAAAGCGGCGATCAGCGTGGTTTCGACCCCGTCTTCCTGACTGACACCCAGCGCCTGCTGATTTGCGGCCGACAACAGCATGGCGGCGGCCCAGCTTTCATAGCCCGACAGCGCCTGTGTGCTGGTGCCGCCGCTGCGGACCAGCTGGTCAAGGGCCGGGCGGTCCTTTTCCGGCACGCGCGTGTCGAGGGGCGGAAGGCTGGGGCTGCGCCCCATCTGTTCGAACAGCGCCATGGTCCTGGACGGATCCTGAATATCCGCGGCCTCCAGAACGAGTTGGTCGGCGTCTGCCATCGCCTGCGTGATGGCCGGGGTTTGCCAGCCAGTGTTCCGGGGCAGGACGTGGATGGTCCCCAGCAGCCATCCGTTTATGGCGCCGCGCTTCACCTGCCACAATGCCGGGCCGTTTTGCGACGGCGGGGCCGGGGACTGGCCGCCGCACGCGGTCAGAAGGGTGAACGCGAACAGTGCGATGAAGCGCGCGGCGATCCACCTCATGCCCCTTACTCCCCGACCCGCCGGGATGACACGCCCAGCGCCTTCAACTGATCCTGCACGCTTCCCGCGCCGGCGAGATGGCCGGCGCCCACGGCGACGAACACCCGGCCCGGCCGGTCCAGCCGCGTCTTGATCCATCTGGCCCAGTTGGCGTTGCGCCCGATCAGCAGCACCTGCGCCAGTTCCGGCGTGGCGGCGAGCGACTCGTTCATTTCCTTCGCCAGCGCGTCGGGCTCGCCCGCCTGCCAGTGCCGGATGAGCGACGCGAACTGGCGTTCGACATCGGGCAGGCCGTCGATGGTGCCCGTCAGGAACGCCACCTGCTGCGCCATGGGCAGCGTCGCGAAATAGCCGATCTGCTGCTCGAATGTCTCCAGCGCGGCGATCTTCTTGCCGCCCGCCTTTGCCGCGGCGGACAATATCTTGTCGGCGCCCAGTTCCGCCTTGTATCCCAGCCGTTCCAGCGGCGCGACCGCCAGCAGCAGGCCGGAAAACCAGGGATTGAACGTCTCGAAACTCTGCCAGGGCAAGCCGTTGGCGGTCATCGCCGCCTGATATCCGGCGCGCCTGTCGGGCGGCAGGCGATCGGACAGCTTCACCCCGTCGCGCGCGACCGCGGCCCCGGCCATAGCGCCTGTGATCGTGGCCGGATCGTTCGGCTCGATGATTTCCAGCACCAGTTCGTCCGATGCGTCGAACGCGCGTTTCACGCCGCCGTCGAACCATTTGACGCCCGGCGTCAGCACATGGACGGTGCCGAACAGATAGATGGTGGTGTCGTCATCCCTGACCTGCCACAGCGCCGGCCCCGCTGCGGCCACCGGAGTCGGGGTGGCGGGGCGATCCTGCGCGCGGTCATGGGTACAGGCACCCAGCAACAGCAAGCCGGCGGCCAGCCAGCGCGATTTCGGCCATTTCATTACAGTCAACTCCCGTGCATGCAGCCCATCCATGCGGGGGCGGAGCGGCTAGGGCAAGCGCCTTAACCCTCTTCCCGACGGCTTTTCCTTGACCCCTGCGCGCCCATGGGCCAAGGCGCGGCGCACAGAAAAATCGTCATTCCGGGGATATCGGTGGCCGACGGAGCAGTGCTTTCCTTTCAGGATCTGATCCTGACCCTGCATGCCTATTGGGGACGGCAAGGCTGCGTCATCCTTCAGCCGCTCGACATGGAGGTGGGGGCGGGCACCTTTCACCCCGCGACCACGCTGCGCGCGCTCGGGCCTGAGCGCTGGAATGCGGCCTATGTCCAGCCCAGCCGCCGCCCGACCGACGGCCGCTACGGCGATAATCCCAACCGATTGCAGCATTATTACCAGTATCAGGTCATAATGAAGCCCAGTCCCGCGAACCTTCAGGACCTGTATCTGGGTTCGCTGGTGGAGATCGGCATCGATCCGCTGATCCACGACATCCGCTTCGTCGAGGATGACTGGGAAAGCCCGACGCTGGGCGCCTGGGGGCTGGGCTGGGAAGTGTGGTGCGACGGCATGGAAGTCACCCAGTTCACCTATTTCCAGCAGATGGGCGGGTTCGATTGCAAGCCGGTGGCAGGCGAACTGACCTATGGGCTGGAACGGCTCGCCATGTATATTCAGGGTGTCGACAGCGTTTACGACCTGCGGTTCAACGATGCCGGCGTCACCTATGGCGAGGTGTTTCTGGAAAATGAGCGGCAGATGTCGAAGTGGAATTTCGAGGTCGCCGACACGGACAAGCTGTTCCGCTGGTTCAAGGATTGCCGGGCCGAATGGCAGCAGTGCATCGACAATGACGTGCCGCTCGCGGCCTTCGAGCAGGCGATCAAGGCGAGCCACAGTTTCAATCTGTTGCAGGCGCGCGGCGTCATTTCCGTCCAGGAACGCGCCAGCTACATGGCCCAGGTCCGTGATATGGCCAAGGGAAGCTGTGAGGCGTGGATGAAGACCAACGGGTGGGCGGCGTGATGGCCGACTTCCTGCTGGAGTTGCGCTGTGAGGAGATTCCCGCGCGCATGCAGATCAAGGCCGGTGAAGACCTTGCCCGTCTTTTCGTCGGGGAACTGGAGAAGTCCGGCCTTGCCCCCACGGCGATCGACAGTTTCGTGACGCCCCGGCGGCTCGCCCTGATCGTCCGTGGCCTGCCGCGCGAAACCGCCGCTGTCAGCGAGGAATTCAAAGGGCCGCGCACCAATGCCCCCGCGCAGGCGCTGGACGGTTTCCTGCGCAAGACGGGGCTGGGCAAGGACCAGCTTGAGGATCGCGGCGGCGTCTGGTTTGCGACGGTTAGCAGGCCCGGCCGCGCCGTGCGCGATGTTCTGGCGGACGCTGTTCCGGCGGTGGTCCGCGCTTTTCCCTGGCCCAAATCGATGCGCTGGGGCGCCGCGTCCCAAACCACCGAAAGCCTGCGCTGGGTACGGCCGCTTCAGGGGATCGTCGCGATCCTTGGCGAGGAACTGGTCGATATCGAGATTGAAGGGGTGCGGTCGGGCTTTACGACGCTGGGCCACCGTTTCCATCATCCCGGCGCCGTGACGATCGGCGGCGCGCATGACTATGCCGAAAAACTGCGCGCCTGCCAGGTGGTGGTCAGCCATGCGGAGCGTCAGGCGATCATCGCGGACAGGGCCGGCGAGGCGGCGGCGCTGGCGGGTTATGCCGTGATAGAAGATAAGGGACTGATCGCCGAAAACGCCGGCCTCACCGAATGGCCGGTGCCGCTGCTGGGCGATTTCGACCCCGATTTCCTTGAGGTTCCACCTGAAGTCATTCAGCTGACCCTTCGTATAAACCAGAAATATTTCGTATTGCGGGATGGGGCGGGCAAGCTTGCCCCGGCCTTTATCTGCACGGCGAATATCGACGCGAAGGACGGCGGCGCCGCGATCGTGGCGGGTAATCGTAAGGTGCTGGCCGCGCGCCTGTCCGATGCCCGCTTCTTCTGGGAGCAGGACAAGAAGACGAAACTGGCGGACCATGCGCGCAAGCTGCAGCGCATCACCTTCCACGAAAAGCTGGGCACCGTCGCCGACAAGGTGGAACGGGTTGTCAGGCTGGCGCGCTGGCTGGTGGAAGAGGGTATCGTCAGGGGCGCCGATGTCGATCATGTCGAACAGGCGGCCCGGCTGGCCAAGGCCGATCTCGTTACGGAGATGGTTGGCGAGTTCCCTGAACTTCAAGGGGTTATGGGCGGGTATTATGCCCGGGCCGAAGGTTTGGCAGACACGGTAGCCGATGCCGTCCGCGATCATTACAAACCTGTGGGGCAGGGCGACGACATCCCTGCCGCGCCTGTTACGGTGGCGCTGGCGCTGGCGGACAAGCTCGACAGCATCGTCGCTTTCTTCACCATTGGTGAAAAGCCCACCGGATCGAAGGACCCCTTTGCGCTGCGCCGTTCGGCGCTGGGCGTGATCCAGCTAGTACTGGCCAACGGGATACGTGGTTCCCTGACCGACATTTGCGCCGCTGCCGCCGGGGGCAAGGGAGGCGATGCGGTCAAGGAGATAACGGACTTCTTCGCGGACCGCCTCAAGGTCCAGCAGAAGGAGGCCGGCGTCCGCCATGACCTGATCGACGCGGTGTTCGCGCTGGGCCGGGAAAGCGGACAGGGCGAGGATGACCTCGTCCGCCTGCTCGCCCGCGTGACGGCCCTGCAAGCGTTCATCGCGACCGACGATGGAGCGAACCTGCTGGCCGGGTACAAACGCGCGGCCAACATCCTCAGGAAGGAAGGGGTCGAGTCCGCGGAAGCCAGGCCCCTGTCCTACGCCCCGGAGGCTGCCGAATCCGCGTTGAATCAAGCGTTGGATGCAGCCGAACCGCGCGCCGCGCGCGCCGTGGAAGCCGAGGATTTCGAAGGCGCCATGGCTGCGCTTGCGTCATTGCGCGCGCCCATCGACGCATTTTTCGACAGCGTTACCGTCAACGACGCCGACCCCGATAAACGCGCAGCCCGGCTTGCGCTGCTCGTGCGGGTGCGCGAAGCGGTCCATGCCGTCGCGGATTTCTCGAAAATCGCGGGATAACGAACAGGGCGTCGGGACTGACGATATCTGGCGGGACGAAATGTGATCTTTCCCGGCCCGTTGCGAATACAGGCTGTTTATTGCAGCGCACAAATGCTTTAGGCGTTTCGCCCGTGCGGGCGGACGCCGCCGGTGACCATGATGGAAGAGGCCAGTATGACGAATACCGATACCCGTTATGTCTATCGCTTCGGCGGCGGGGTCGACGATGGCGGCAAGGGGGACAAGAACCTGCTTGGCGGCAAGGGCGCGAACCTTGACGGTATGGCGTCGATTGGCCTGCCGGTGCCGCCCGGCTTCACCATCACGACGGACATGTGCACGCGTTATTATGAGGATGGCGGCGTTTTCCCGGCCAGCCTCACGGAACAGGTCGCCGCCGGCATCGCCCATATCGAAGGGGTTACCGGAAAGCGTTTTGGCGACGCCGCCGATCCCCTGCTGGTGTCGGTGCGATCGGGCGCGCGCATTTCCATGCCCGGCATGATGGACACGGTCCTGAACCTGGGCCTCAACGACGCGACGGTCGAGGGGCTGGCGGCGGTGTCAGGCGACCAGCGTTTCGCCTGGGACAGCTATCGCCGGTTCATCCAGATGTATTCGGACGTGGTGCTGGAACTGGACCATGGCGCGTTCGAGGAAGCGCTGGAAATCGCGAAGGAAGGCCGCGGCTATCTTCTCGATACGGACATGACGGCCGACGACTGGAAAGCACTGGTCGTCGAATATAAGGGGCTGGTGACGAAATTGTGGGGCAAACCCTTCCCGCAGGACGTCAGCGACCAGCTGTGGGGCGCGATCAGCGCCGTGTTCGGCAGCTGGCAGGCCGACCGCGCGAAGGTGTATCGCCGCCTGAACGCCATTCCCCATGACTGGGGCACCGCGGTCAACGTCCAGGCGATGGTGTTCGGCAATATGGGTGACACATCGGCCACCGGCGTCGCCTTCACCCGTGACCCGGCCACGGGCGAGAACGCCTATTATGGCGAATATCTGATCAACGCGCAGGGCGAAGATGTGGTGGCGGGTATCCGCACGCCGCAATATCTGACCCGCGGCGCGCGCGAGCGGGCAGGGGCCAAGCCGCTGTCGATGGAAGAAGCGATGCCGGAAACCTATGCCGAACTGGCGCGGGTGTTCCAGATCCTGGAGACGCATTATCGCGACATGCAGGACATCGAATTCACGGTGCAGCAGGGCAAGCTCTGGATGCTCCAGACCCGGTCTGGCAAGCGGACCGCGAAAGCCGCGCTCAAGATCGCGGTCGACATGGCAAATGAAGG
>JBFWMJ010000050.1:0-19721 GCA_050251675.1 Sphingobium sp. | reverse complement strand
CCCCTCCCTATGGGTAATGGCGGCGATCATGCCCGCGCCGCCCTGCGCAGGGCGCGGCGCTGGAACGCGAGGCCGGCCAGCCCCAGAACCAGCAGCGACAGACCCTGCGCCATCATGAACGCATATCCCGTCGCCGTTTCGGGCAGGTCCATCGCTTCGACCGGATCGGCGGGTTCTACGGCGCCATCCGCTGCGGCGCCTGCCCGCTGGCCGCCGAACAGCGTGTCGAAGTCCCAGCCCGCCGGCAGCAGCAGCGGCAGTTCTTCCCGCGTCAGCGTGGCCCCTTGCGGCCGGGCGGGCGTTTCGTCGACCGCCACAAGGCTCGTCTGGCTGGTGACGATGCCGTAAGCGAGCCCGAGCCGGGCGATCGCTGCGTCCGCCGTGGAGGAGTCGGTCTCCCTCTCCCAGCGCGCCGCCTCTACGTCCGCGATGCGGCGGTTGGCCCAGAGCCGGGCGACGGCGGGGCTTTCGGCGGCCGCCGACAGGTCGATGGTCCGGCTCCAGCGCCTGTCCCCGATCATGCCGGTCACTGTGAGCGCGCCGGACAGGGCGCGTCCCTTGCCCAGCAGGACGAGCGGTTCCCCGGCATAGAGGTCGGGCAGTTTGCGCGGGGTAAGGTCGAGGGACGCGCCCGCCACGCTGACGGTGAGATCGCGCACGACCGGGGCGGTCAGGCGGTCCAGCAAGCCGGTCATCTTCGCGGCCACCTCATCGCCCGCGCCGACATTGGTGAAGCTGCCACGGCCCGCTTCCGCCATCCGGCGCATCAGATACTGGTTGGGCGCCGACCCGATGCCGATCATAAAGATGCGGCTGCGGCCCGCCTTTGCCGCGATCGCGGCCATCATGTCCTTTTCGTTGGAGATGCTGCCGTCGGTCAGGAAGATGACCTGCCGGACCGTGGCCCCGTCGTCGGGGCGCGCATCGATCAGCGCGGATTCCAGTGCAGGCAGCATTTCGGTGCCGCCGCCCGCTTCGAGCCCTTCGGTAAAGCGTTTTGCCAGGGCGATCTGTTCGACCGTCGCAGGCACGCTCGTTTCGAACAGGCGCGTCAGGCTGTCGTCGAACCGGATGATGTTGAAGCTGTCCTGCGGGCGCAGCGTATCGAGCGCATAGAGCAGGCTGTCCTTCGCCGCGGCCATGGAGCGGCCGCCCATCGAACCGCTATTGTCGATGACGAATATCATTTCGCGCGGCGCGGGCTGGCGCTTGCGATCGTCGGCGGGCGGCATGATCGACGCCATGACATAGCTTTCGCCTTCCAGTTGCTGGCGGAACAGGCCGATGGCGGGATCGGCACTGGCCGAACGCCAGCGCAGTTCGAAATCGCGGTCGGCGGGCACTTCGCCATCGGCGAGGCGGATGGTGCGGACCTGATCGCCCGCCTGTTCGATCGCGATGCGATGATAGGGGCTGATGAGATTGGCGGGTTCAAATCCGGGCGCGAGACGGACGGTGACCGATACAGGGTTCATATCCCTGCCCAGCGCGGGATGCGCGAGCGGAGCGGCGACCCGGCGCGCCTCGGCCAGCGCAGTGCGGGGCGGTGTGTAGCGCGGACCGACGACAAGCGGCAGGCGCAGCGCGAACTCGCCGGCAAGCTGGCGGACGGGCGCCTGATATTCGATGACGATCAGCACGGTTTCGCCCGGCCCGACATTGGCGACGCTGTTGCGGAACATATTGGGACGTTCGGCCTCGACGAGACCGGCCTTCTTTCCTTCCTCCCGCGCCTTCTCATAGATGGCGCGCGCTTCCTCCCGGTGCTTGATGCGGCCGACGATGACGCGCTGGCCGACGACCATCTTCAGCGTATCGACCGCGCCGTCATCCGGCAGCGGATAGAGATAGGTCGCCTCCATCCACCGGTCGCTGCTGTTGCGGAAAGCCTGGGTGACGCGGACGCGGGCGACCTGGCCGCTGACCGTGACGTCCATGTCCGTGCCCAGCCGCACGGCAGGCAAGGCGGTGGCGACCCCCTTTTCCCGCAGCATGAGCGTGCCGCTGCCGATGCCGTCCTCTTCGGCCGGTGCCGACGCGGAGAGCCGGCTGGTGGCGAAGATGATGGCGGTAATGCCCAGCAGCAATGTCAGGCCGAGCAGGAACCGGCCGCGTTGCCGGTGGGGAAACAGAAAGGGGAACATGGCGAACTCCCATGAGAGTGGAGCCTGTTCGCTAGGCAAGCGTGATCCCGGACAGCCATCGGCAAACGGCGCCATTTCCTGCCGGCGGCAGCGGAAATGTACGGCGGGCGCGAAGAAGCTTGACGGATTGTCCGGTTTTGTGCGGAATTGTCCGGTGTTTTTTTAGGCGGGGCATATGCAGCATATTGACGATCGGTTTGCGGAGCGTTTGCGCGAGGAACTGGCCCGCCGGCGTATGTCGCGTCAGGCGCTGGCCGATATGGCGCGGATCAGCCTGTCGACGCTGGAAAAGGCGCTTTCCGGCAGCCGCCCGTTCACGCTGGCGACGATGGTGCGGATCGAACAGGCGTTGGGCGCGGCGCTGCGCGGCGAGACGCGCGATGACGGGCGCGATCTGGCGCCGGACCATATGGGCGCCTACAGCCGGGCGGCGATCGGCTGGATCGAACAGGATTATGTAACGCTGCGCGCCAGTTTCAGCGCGCCCGGCGGTGTGATCGCCTATCGCACCCGGATCGGATGGGACGATGCGGCGGGGCATTTGCGGTTCGCGGAAACGGACAGGGCCGATGGCGCCTTTGCCCAGTCGGGTCATGTGTCGATGCCCAACCTGTCGGGGCACATCTATCTCGCGACGAACGAGGCGGGGCAGCACCGGCTTATCATCCTTGGCCGCCCGACAAGGGAGACACGCATGTTCGGCCTGCTCACCACGCTTCAGGTGGGCACGGGGTCGCAGCTGGTGCCGGTGGCCTGCCCCATCGCCTTCGTGCCGCAGGACCAGTTGCCCGACATGCCGATGGGCGTGATCGCGAATGGCAACCCTGTGTTCGCGCAATGCCGCGCGATCCTCGATCAGACGCTGAAGGATGATTTCTGCCGCTGGTGGCCATGAACGGCCGATGATGCCGACGAGGGGGTGATGGCGCCCCTTCCTGCTCCATCCTCAACCGCCTGACAATAATCGGGAACGACCGCAGGCACGCGGCGCCCGAGCGGGATGATTTCCACGCCATCCGGGCACAGTCCATCCGTTCGCGCCGTGGCGGTTGAAACGATCGGGCGTCCGGGCCGTTGGAACGCCATGACCAGGATCGTTTCTCTCACACCCTGTTTTTGTGGTGTCCTGCTGCTGGCGGGGGCATGCTCTCCCGACCCCCGGCCGGCCAACGAAATGGCGGCGGCTGACAATGCGGGTCACATCGCGACAAATGCTGTTGAAACCTCGGACCTTGGTACGGCCGCCGCTTCTCCGGGCGCGCCGGCGGCCACTATCCCCATTGCCGCGGCGCCTGGCGCACATGCAGGTACGAATGTCCTGACAGTCGGGGGGCTCGACGACCTTCGCATCGGCGAACCCGTTCCGCGCGGCGGTTCCTGGGCGGAACGTGGCGGACAGACCAGCGACCATTGCCGCACGGTGAGTTCGCCGGATCATCCCGGCGCCTATGCGATCGTCATCGACGGCAGGGTGCAGCGGATCACGCTTGGCCAACGGTCCGGCATCAGGCTGGAGGGGGGCGCGGGCGTGGGCGCGCGGGAGGCGGACATCACCATGTCGTTCGTCGGCCTGCGCGAAGATCCCCATGAATATGAAGACGCCCCCGCCAAATATCTGACAGCGCCCGATGCGCGAAGCGGCGCGTCCGCGCTTCGCTTTGAGATCGGCCGGGACGGGAAGGTGAAGATGATCCATGTCGGGCTGATGCCGGCCCTTGGCTATGTGGAGGGATGCGCCTGAACGGCCTGAGCAGGTCTCGCCGGCCATCGGGGTCATGGGCCGGTCAGGGTTGCAGGTCCGGGCCAAACCCGCAAGAAGAGGCGCCATGATCGGTCGTGCCAGCATTCTCCCCGTGTTGTTCGTTCTTTGTGCGGCAGCTGTGTCCCATGCCAATCCGGCGGAAAAGGCGCAGGATACGCTTCCCGGCCATTATTATCTGCGCGGCATGATGGAGGTGGGGTCGGAACTGCTTCTGCGGGAGGATGGGGGCTTCCGATGGGCCATCGCCTATGGATCGATGGACCAGGAAGCGGAAGGGGAATGGTCTCTCGACGGCGGCGTCGTCACGCTGGGGCCGCGCAGCGCAGTCGCCCCGGTCAGTTTCAGGGCGGCCGATATCCTGCCCTGGAACGATCAGGCGGACGGGATGCTTGCAGACCGGGTGAAGGAAAAGGCACGGGAGGCGTTCCGGCGGAGCTGTCCCATCGCGGTTTTGCAGGATGGACAGGATCATGCCGTGTCCGACGCGGTGTTCGCCGCGCCGACGACCGAGGATGAACTGGTTCGGAGCAAGGAAGCCGCCGACCGCGCACGCGACCGGGCGCAGGCGGTTCTGGATCGGCTGACCGCCCGGCCGGGGTGGCAGCGCGATCCGGCGCTGGTCGCGGAAATCGACCGCGCGCTTGGCGTCCATGCTGAAGCTGAAATACGCCGGGTGTATCAAAGCGACAGCGCCCGGGCGGCGGGCATGGCCGTTCCTCCCGCACCCGCGCCTCTGGCCTTGCCGCCCGAGTGCGAGGCGGACGAACCGGACGCCGCGCCGGTTCCGCCGCGCGCCATGCTGGTGGCGGTGTTCGATCCGCAGCGCAATCGCGCGGCGCGGGGCTTTTTTGTCGAGGTCGTCTACGATCGTGGTCCGCCCGTTCGGGAGGCGCTGGGCGCACGCGGCGCGGCCTTTTTTCCGCTCCCCCCCGGACAGCGTATCGTCGCGCTGTCCGTCATGTCTTCGGACGGTGCCGTCGGCAAGGGCGGGCACCGTTTCCCCGTCACGATAGGCGAGCCGGTCGTTCAGCTCATCCATGCCGACCTTCCCCGCACCGAGATGCCGTTCGAGCGGTTGCAGCTCAAGGTCGAGGAGGATGGGCGACTGCGCCCGCTCAGCGGGCTGAAGGGCTATTATGTCAGGAGCGGCACGCCATGAATGCCGGTGTCGCGGCGCTGCTGCTGATGGCCGGCGGGACTGCTTCGCCCGCCGCTGCCGGGCAGCCGGGCTGCCCTGACCATGGCTCCGTCCCGTCAGCGGCGTGGAGCGTTCAGAGCCGCGACGCACTGGCCAGACATGCCCGCTATCCGCCCCGCGCCGCGAGCGAAGGGATCACCGGCACCGCCCTGCTGCGGATAGACGTCGATCGGGAGGGGCGGATGCACAGTATATCCGTCGCGACCTCATCAGGCGTGCCGATGCTCGATCAGGCGGCGCTCGACGCCGCCCGCGCGACCGGCCGGTTCGCTGCGCTTCCCTGCCTGCCGGCTGCGCGCATCCGCGTCGTCATCCCGGTCAGGTTTATCCTCAGTGACTGAACAGGAACGCAACCATCATGTCCCACAAAAGCCTGATCATCATGCTGTCTGCCCTGACGCTGACAGCGCCGACGGCCTGCGCCGCGGAGGAGAAGCCATCTATGCCCGCCGACCCCGCGACCCAGACCCCCGCGCAGATCATGGCGGAGGCGGAAAATGTGCATCCCGCGTCGCTGTACATCCTTGCCACCAAATTGATGAAGGAAGGCCGGATGGATGAGGCGGTGCGCTGGTTCTATATCGGCCAGATCCGCTATCGTTTCCACCTTGCGTCCAGGCCCGCCACCATCGCCAACGACCAGCCGCTGTTTTCGGCGCTGAGCGAATCGGTGGGCCGTCCGATCAACGAATATGCGTTCGGCGATGTCGATGCCGCCGTCGCCCAGATCGATGCCGCGCTGGCCTGGGACGCGGCGCACCCCAACGGTTTCACGTCCAAGGAACGCTATGCCGGTGAACTGGCCGAAGTGCGCGGGGGGCTGCAGAAGCTGCGCGACGATATGGTCGTCCGCAAGGAGGAGATACGGGAGACGAGGACCCGCAATGGCCTGGAAAACAGATAGCGGTGCGCAGGTGATTGCGGCCTTGCGGGCGACGGGCGCACTGCTCTTTGTCGCACTCCTTTGCCCTGTCGCGGCATTGGCAGGGGAACCCGCGCCACGCTGTGTGGCGGCGTCCCGTCCCGATACGCTCGTCACCCTCGCCGGCAGACTCACGCTGCACAGCTTCGCCGGGCCGCCCGATTATGAAAGCGTCGAAGCGGGCGATGCGCTGGAGCATGCGTTCATCCTCGAACTGCCACGCCGGATTTGCCTCGACGATGGCGAATTCGCCGATGGCAGCGAGCGGTTCGATCGCGTGCATGTCCACGCCATGGAACCGCATCTGGTCCGAACGCTTCAGGACGCCGTCGGGCGTCAGGTGACCGTGGCGGGCAGGGCGGTCGGCGCGCATACCGGCCACCACCGCGCGCCCATGGTCCTGTTCGCCGGATCGGTCGCTGTGCAGGAAAGCGGCACCGACGGCGCGGAGGAAAAGCCGGACAGGAGACGCAAATGATCGCTCCCCTCATCGCCTTGCTGACCCTTTCCGCCGTTGAGGCCGCGCCGCCGCCTCTGGTGGCCAATGACGGCGAAGCGCAGGCGGCCCGCCTGCATATCGGCGATACGCGCATTCGTTGCGTCCGCCTGCCATGCCCCGGCCGCGCGCTGTTCGTGCCGCGCTCACCGGGAGGTCAGGCCATGCGCGACACCATGCTCTATGTCGATGTCGACGGCCGCAAGCCGCCACCGCCCATGATCGGCGATCCGGCCGATATCGCCGCGATCGGCACGGCGTGGGAGGAACGGCACTGCCTGGCCATCGACGGGCGTCTGATCCCGGGCGAAGAGGATCGGCCCGTGTTGCGCGTGGACCGGATCGTGGGGCCATGTGACCGGCAATGACCGGCGTACGGGCGACAGCATGGGGCAGAGCGTGGGCGGCGGGACTGGCCGCCCTTACGCTTGGCGGCTGCGGCGATAGGGAGGGGGCGGAACGGGCCGCGCTGGCGCTGTCGGAAGCGATCTATCCCGGTGAATTCGCGTTTCACGACAGCTACCTTCAAAAGGGACATTATGACGTTGCCCTTGCGAAGAAGGACGACCCGCTGACGCGGCTGCGCTTCGCGATCGACGCCGACCCGGCCCGATGCGGTGTCGGCACCGCCTGTGAGCAGCGCCTGCGCCGCGCCCATGCCGACGCCGTCGCGACCGGCATCAAGCTCGGGGCGCTCAATGCCGGCTTTGGCGCCTGCGGCGTGCCGATGCTGGGTATCCATGACGGGCGGATCACCGCCGCCTTCCGCACGATCGTCGAACTCGATCTCGATACGGCCGACCAGCAGCCGGCGCTCGACCGGCTGACACCCTGTGTCGCGGCCTTTCGCCGGGCGCTGCCTGCCGGGGCGGACGAAGGCTGCGGACGCTTTCGTTGCAGATCCTGCGCCCCGCGCCGGGACGCGCCGCCGCGCCCGCGCCGCTGACCCATGACAGCCGGCTCCCGGCCAGCCGGGCTGACGAGCCGGCCTATCAGATCACCATCGGCGCGGGGCAGGATCGGGCGCGGGCAGCGAACCTGCGCCTCTATGTCCATTATGTCAGCGGCAGCGGCCTCGACGAAAAGCTGGCCGATGTTGCGCGGCGCACATTGGCGAACGATCCGTTGGGCGGGCATGTGCCGAACCATGCGCTCAACTGGCAGTTGAAGCTCGATCCCCGTCGGCTGGACGTGATCCGCACCTATGTGCTGGCGTGCGGCACGCACATTCCCGGCAAGGGCCCGTGCCGAACCGACGTTGCCGTGCGGATACGGTACGATCTTGCCCGCGAAGAGGCGTCGGAACTGGCGGTGATCCGCGATATTGGCGGCACGCGCGGATCGGTGGATTTACCGGTGTTGCCGGGCCGCTGAACGGAGCGGCGCGGTTCAGTCATCCCCGCAATCGGGGACCATCGCCATGGTCATGGGCGCACCGCCCAGGCCGGCGACCGGCCGCATGACCATCTGGCACCCCTGGTCATTCGTATCGGATTTGGCGCCACGCGCGGTCCGGGTGCGCCCTGCTGGGTCCGGGCAAACGCCCTGCGCCGCCAGCTTCAGGCGAAACTGTTTTCCCTGCTCGCGAACCCAGGCATCGGCGCTGGCTTTTCCGTCGGCCCGTGCACGGCGAACATATTCCGCCTCCATCCGGCGCCGGTCCGCGGCGGGCAGGGCATCGGCCGAGCAGGCCCGGGATGGGGCCTGCCGGGCGTCCCGCGCGGCGTCGCGATCGCGTGCTTTCATCGTGCGGGACCGATTTTGATGATCCTGCACGCGCTGCCACTGCTGATGTTCCAGATGGCGGTTAAGCGTGTTGCTATCCTGCCCGCGCAGGCCGGTGGTGAAGAGAAGGGGCGCGGCCAGCGTCCCGATGACGAGCAGGGCGCGGGACGCACGCATCAACACACATCCTGGGCGATCAGCTGTTTCCGAAAGCGCATGCCCTGTTCACGGACCCACGCATCCGCGCTGGCCTTCCCATCGGTCTTCGTCCGCTGGACATATTCGGCCTCCATGCGGCGGCGATCCGCGGCGGGCAGGGCGTCAGCCGAGCAGGTGGCGGAGGTACGCGTCGGCGTTTTTTTTCGGTCTTTCGCTTTTGCCCGCTGCTCCCGATCATAACGATCCGTGTCGAGCTTGAGCGGATTGGCATAGCCGCCCGGATTGGCCACCGTCACGGAGGGAACGGATACCTCCTGCGCATGACCGACGCCCGCAACCGTCAGCGCAAGCGCCGCACTGGCGCCCGTCGCAGCGTATTTCATATACCGCATGGCACATCTCCTCTTCTTACCGGCGTGCGGTCGTGCGGCCTGCCGGGGCGGGACAGATACCTTCCGCCACCAGTTTCTGGCGGAAGCGCATGCCCTGTTCACGCACCCAGGCATCCGCGCTGGCCTTGCCGTCGGTCCGCGCGCGGCGGACATATTCGGTTTCCATCTGGCGGCGATCCGCCGCGGGCAGAGCGTCAGCCGAGCAAGCGCCCGACCGCGCCTTGGACTTCCTGTCCTCCTTGTCGATGCCGTGGGTCTCATCATAATGGTCGAACGTGCTGCGCAGCGCCTGCTGGCCCAATATGCCGTTGCCCCAGATGGGTACATCGACCATCTGCGCCATGGCGGGCGACGCCCATGTCATGGCGCCGAGCGCGACGGGAAGAATGAGGCGCATGATGATCTCCTTCATGACCGCGATTTGATCGTTTCTTAGCTGAATGAACGCTTGCATGCGGAAGGGAGGGAACCGCTTCGTCCAGAAAATCCGTCATCTGGCCGAGAGCGTGTTCGTTTTCCGGTCGCGCTGTGTCGATGATGGACGCGAACCGTCAGTATCGGAAAGGATCGGGCTTGAGGCGTTATAGCGGGGCAAATTATGCTGGCCTGCCGGTGCTGCTGCTCCTGTTGGCCGCGACAGGCTGCTCGAAATTCGATGAGCGGGATAATGCGGCGGAGGCTGACCCGGCCATCGTCACCGGCCTGTTCGCCGAAGGATTTGGCGGCGGATCGGCGGAGGGCACGGTCAGGCCGGAGGAACGCGCCGACGCCGCGGGCGATGATCAGGATCCGCGCGCGGGCATTCCGTTCGAGAGGTCCCGCAGCCTGACCGGGCGGGTCGAGCAGGCGACCGCCAGGGATATCGGCAAGCTTTTGTCCCTGCGCTTCGCACTTGCCGATCCGGCCGATTTCCTGACGTCCGGCAAGGTGCGTGGCGTGTGGGAACGCGCACTGTCCGCACGCGGCTATTCGGGCGACACGCTGGCCGGTGCGACAGCGCTGATGTTCGGTGTCGCATGGGAACTGGCGAACGGACGTACATTGTCCGCCGCCGACAATGCCGCGATCCTGCGCCAGGTCACCACCAGGTTGCGCGGCGACCCGCTGGAACGCCAGAATGACGAACAGCGTCAGATCCAGGCCGACCTCCGCCTGATAACGGCGGGACTGTGGCTGGAGGAGGCCTATCTGCGCGAGCCCTATCCCGATCAGATGCGCGAATTGTCCGATGCCGTCCATCGCGACATGCGGAAAATGACGAACAACGACATGCGCGTGACCAACGTCACCGCCCAGGGTTTTTCGGATTAGGAGAAGGCCCGATGGACGCGCGGCATATCGAGCGGATCGAGCGGGACATCGTCCGTGCCGTCGCCGGCAATGTGACGGACGTCATGGATGGCGAATGGGAGGATCGCCAATGGGTGCATCTGTTCGTCGATATAGAGATCGACCGCGATGGTGGACGCAGCAGCAGCATAACCTTCGCGCTCGCCCATAAGGCCGGGCAGCCGCTGGAGGATGTCGCCTTCCGCCTGCCGCGCGAAGCGAAGCGACTGTTCGGCGAACTGGCCGAAGCGATGCGCCGGCCCGGTGAGGATCGCTGGTCGAGCGCGCAACTGCGCGTCGAAGGTGACGGCCGCTATGCTTTCGTGTTCAGCTATGACCTGCCCTGGCGCCTTGGCGGGAAGCTGATCGACAAAAGGTTCGAGGATTATCTGGACCGCTGGCTCGACGGGCCGGAGGGCGCGCGGTTCAGGCAGGGCGCCGCGTCCCCCCGCCGTGGCTTGTGGGGAAAGCTGGCCGCCCTGCTGCGCCCCGGATTATAGCGCGGGAAGGGGCAGGCGTCCGTGGCCAGCGCCCCGCCCTTCTTCTGCTATTCCGGCGGTTCGTTGCGCGACCGCAGCATTTCGCCGATGTCGCTGGCCGCTTCCGCTGCCATGGCGTCCGCCTGATTGGCGGCTTCCAGAAACTCCCCCTGGGTCGCCGCGGCATAATTGCAGCCGACGAACAGCACGTCGCTCGGCGGCGGCGCCTCCGTCCCGGCGCCAAGCGCCCGCGCGAACAGGCTGGCCATCGTCCCATCCGTAGGCTCGAACACGCCAAGCATGGGGCCGGCTTCAGGGTCGATGAAGCGATAATATTGCTCCGTCATCCTGATCGGCGCACGTTCCATCTTCTGTTGCGTGATGAACGCTTCGGCGCGTGTCCGTGGCCATAGGGTGACCACCCAGTCCTTCAGGAAATATACCCGATCGACGGTCTGTCCAAAGAAGGACACAGGTTTGCGCAACCGGTATCCATAGAGGCCGGGCATCTTCCCCACATTCTCATCCCGGTCGGTGATCTTGCGCATCCATCCGGGCTTATGTCCGTCCAGAAAGAGGGCATAGGCAAAGGCGATCGCCGCATCATGGGACCGGCACGAAAGCGCGTCACCCAAAGTGGCGGGGTTGAGCGGGGGCTGCGCGCGCGTCTCTTCCGACGTCGCTTGTTCGGCGGCCTGTGCGTGAACAGGGGCGCTAAAACCCAGCGCTATGGCGCTGGCGAAAGTGAGCGAGAGAGAATGGCGAGACATGCGTCCAGCCTATGTAGCCGCAACGGCCGCGGTTGCAAACGCGCCGTCACGCCGATGATCATGATCTGCGGCGCGCGGATGGTGCGCCCGGCATGACATGCGCCGTGCCGAGATCCGGCCTTGATGAACTGTTGCGGATGGGCCGCCAGGCTGGCCGGCGGGCATTATCGACAACCCACTGCCGTCCCTTCAGAAAGGGGGCCGCGCCGGAACATGTCGCCGGGCACTTGAAAGGCCATGAGGCGCACCGGTCTGAACGCCACGCATAAGACCTGTTGTCGACATTCCGGCCCGACCGTATCAGGCGGGGACGGGAGCCGCCAGCGTCATGGTGGAAAGCATGAACGTCCAGATGAGCGCCGCGCCGCACCACAGGATGAGCAGATAGATGAGACGCCGGACCGCGCCTGTCCAACCCCGCCGCTCCAAACGCCTGTTCACCAGGCCTGCTGCCGGAAAGCTCGCGCCCCACAATAGCCCCGATGCGATCATGGCGGGCCACACGTCATCGCCCCGCCAGTCATCGGGATTGCCTGCCAGCGGGTAGACGACCGGCCAGACGCAATATGCCAGCACCCCGCCAAGGGCGCCCATGCTCAGCAGCCCAAGGATGGCAACGACAATGCCCGCTATGACAGACTTCTTCACGGCGTCATGGTCCCCTATACGCACAGAGCTTTCCCTCCCTACAGACAGCTTTTCTTTTTCGTAAGGCCGGGGCATGCGGGAAACGGAGCGCCGGTCGTCAGGGAGAGCAACGGGAAGCGCGATGGCATCAGGCGTCCATCGGGATGGTCCGCGATTATCTCCACCGCCCGGAGGTCAGGAGAAGTCTGTCATGATCCGCATATGCATCGCCACCCTTGCCCCGCTGGTGATGACCGCCACGGCCTACGCCATGCCGCTCTACCAGCCCTATGGCGATGACCAGCAAATCGGCGTGGGGCATGGCGGGACGAAGCTGACCGAGGAAAACTTCGATTACTGGACGAACGGCACGCCGCTGGGCAGGTTTCGCGTGCTGGGGGTCATCAATATCCCCCGCAACGCACCTCCCCCTACCGGCAAGGCATTGGGTCCGACCGAGGTGGCCAAACTCGCCAGGCAGCATGGCGGGGACGCGATCATTGCGCTCAATCGCAACAGGCATGTCACGATCCGCACCGTTGACGGGAAAAGCCATGCCTCTTTCGGCGATGCTTATGGCGCCGGGTTTTCCGTGCCCGTGTCGCGCGATTACAGCAGCCTTGCCGTCATTCAATATGTACCGGATTGACAGGCGTCGTGCCATCGAACAGCGCGCACGCGGCGGCGCCTTGCGACATGGACCCGTTCGACAGGCCGACAGCGGCGGACGGGTCGGCCGATCTCACACAACAAAGCCCTGAAGATATGGCGAAGCTGACCTTCGATGGCAGGCGATATGCGGGTCTTGCGGCTTTGGTCATCGGCCTTGTCCTGACCGGTGCAGCGACATGCACCATTTTTCTGGCACCGGAAGGGGCGAGCGTCACGATGCAGAATCGTACCGGCCGCCGACAGTTTGAAGTGGGACTGTGGGCGCTGTACATTGCGCCGTTTCTTTGTTTCTTTCTGTCCCGCTATGCCCTGCGGCCGGTCGTTGAAGCCGGAACGCGGCGGCCCGGTTTGATGGTCCTGCTGATGACTGCCGTGGCGACAGGCTGGCAATGGTCGATGATTTCAGCAATCTTCCATCGGTGACGCAGGGCGGCGGCGGCATGGACGAAAAGGATATGGGTGTTTTCAGGCTCACCAGAGAAGACAGCACGGACATCGGGTTCGCGACGACGTGCCTCACACTCTCGGCTGTCAGTTTCGATGAGTTCAGGGACTGGCTGTACCATGTGATCGGCGCTTCGGACGAATGGCCCGACTATCTGCTGGACATTCTCGATCTCAAACAGAAGTTCGACTACACGCTGCACGTTCGCCGGATATTGGGCTTCATCCCCGGCGCGAACCTGTCCGATGACGAGTACAGGGCGGTTGACGGAATCGCCTACCGTCGCTTCCCCCGTCATCAGAGCGACGGTTCCACGAAAGAAACGGCTCTAACAGCGCTGGCCCGGAATCCGCGCATCGAACAATTGTTCAGGACGTTGTTTTTCGCGATTGACTGGTAAAGGGTGCCGGGCCGTCATGACAACGGCCTGTCGTGGGAATTCATAACGGTTAGTTAATTACACCCGGCGATAATGAAAGCGGTTATGGTGGAGCGACATTGGAGGCGGCCATGTCGATCGCATTGCACATGAACCGGGCCATATGAAGCGCGCCGGCGCGCTTTCCCTGGGGCATGTGTCTTTGGGGTTCGGGGTTTTCTCCCTCTGCATGCTGGGCATTGTGAGCCGGCCTCATTTCGACCTCGCGACATTCTGGCCGGCGAACGCGTTCCTGCTGGGCATGATGATCCGCTTCCCGAAACTGGCCGGGGGGTGGGGATGGATCAGGGGCGCCGTCGGTTTTTTCATGGCCGACATGGTGACGGATTCCGAACTGGTCAAAAACCTCGCTTTGAATGGCGGCAACCTCGCCGCGATCGCAGCCGGCTATTCCCTCCTCCGCGCTCTGGAACCGGAAGACCGGCGACTTGAGCGGCCCAGGTCGATCCTCTTTTTCCTGCGCGCCATTTTCGTCGCATCGCTGGTGGCGGGACTGGCCGGCATGATGACCAACCCTCTCGTCTTTGGCGGCTCCTGGAAGGAAGGGTTCTTTTTCTGGTCGGCAACGGAACTGGCAAACTATATGGCGTTCCTGCCCGTATTGCTGACATGGCCGGCTGCCGGAGAGTTCCGCTGGCGGGGAATAAGGCAGGCGCTGCGGGATATGGACCCGCTGAAGTTCCTGCCTTTGCTGGCGTTCCTGGCATCGGCATTGGCAAGCGTCCTGATCGGCGGTCCCGGCGCCGTCGCGTTCCCCGTCCCCGCGCTGCTGTGGTGCGCGCTGACCTACAGGCTCTTTACCGTGTCATGTCTGGCCTTCGCTTTCGGCGCATGGACGTTCCAGGCCATTCATCTCGGATTTATCGCGGTCGGCAGCGACCTGGCGTCGCGGGAATTGCTGATCTCGACCCGGGTCGGCGTTACGTTGATCGCCCTGGCGCCGCTGGTGGTGGGCAGTGTCATGACGGCCAGGAACGAACTGGTCGCGCGATTGCGTTTTCTGGCCGACCGCGACGCCCTGACCGAATTGAGGAACCGCCGCGCCTTTTTCGAGGATGGCACCGCTGCCCTGACGTCGATAACGGACGGTCTGCGATCGGTTGCCGTGATGATGCTCGACATCGATCACTTCAAGTCGATCAACGACACCTATGGCCATGATGCGGGAGACAAGGTGCTTTCCGACTTTGCCAGAATACTCGAAAACAACGTTCGCGACGGCGATATCGTTGGCCGGATAGGGGGGGAGGAATTCGCGATCGTCCTGCCTGAATGCCGGCTGGCCGAAGCCATGTCGGTGGCACAGCGCATTGGCGATGTCCTGCGGTCAACGAATATCGTCCTGGAAGATGGCCGGTTGATACGGGTTACGGTCAGCATCGGCCTCAACATAAAGACGCAGGCCATGACCCTGGCGGACTTGCTCGCTCATGCCGACGCCGCGCTGTATCGGGCAAAGGACGCGGGCCGCGACAGATGTGTGCTGGCGTGATTGCGATGCCCCCACCGCGCCGGTGACAGGTCAGGCCTTCCAGCAGCGGTTCAGCCCTCGATCACCGTCGCTCGCCTGCCACGGGGCCTGCTTGCCCCAGCGGCTCATCGCAACGGTTTCGGCAAGGTGAGGCGATAAACCAATATCCGGTTGTCGTTATCCAGTGTCCCATCGCACATCTCGCCGGACATGCGGCAGCGGCGCGCCGTGAAGTCATTGTCGTTGCCGACGAGCAGGAAATACTCATGGGGGTGGCCGGCATCATCGGCCGGCACGAGATCCATCGCTTCCCATTTTTCCGATAGCGTCTCTATATCAAGGCCGAAGCGCGCCAGTTGTGGCGGATTGAGCATATTGACCAGTTCGGTCCACCGCGCGGGCGAGATATCGGATCGCAGCGCCGTTTCCGTCGGATTTCGCAGCACCGATGCGCCGCCGTTTTCATGGTCCGTGCCGGCAAGGTTGGTCGCGCCGGTCACGTCGACCAGCAGGATCGTCTTGTAGACGACCGGCTTCCCATTGTCCGCGCCCCGGCCCGCGCCGTCGCGCGCCAGCATCAGGAAACGGTGATCGTCGAGTGCGCGAATTTCGCTTTGCGCGGCCGTGCGGTTGGGCGCGCTGCCGTCCCCGTCGTCATTATAGGCGGGCAGCCGCACCACATGATGCGCGACGGGATGGTTCGGGGTCGGGGTCTCGCTGACATCATAGACAAGGACACGCGTGTTGACACGGCCCGCTGCATTGCCGGTGGCGCTGTCCTGAACCAGCGCGCTTTGCAGGACGACGAAAAGGGTCCGGCCATCGGGCGACAGCGCCATGCCTTCGGCGCCCTGATTGTTGCGCCGGCCGCTGTCCGGGGCCTTGAGCGATCCGAAGAAGGTTTTGCCGTGACGGCGCGGCACGATCGCGGCAGGCGGCCGGATGATGCCGCGCAATTGCCCCAGCCTGTCAAAATAATAGATGTTCGCCGTATATTCATCGCCGATATAGAAGCTGCCATCCTGCCTGAATTGCAGGGATTCCGCGTCGATCGATATCTTGCCCCTGCCGGTGCCGTCCGCCGGTGCCGGCAGCAGGAAGCCACGCCGGGTCAGCGTGCCCGCGCCGGGATCGACACCGGTGAAGGGCGCGCCGGTAAAGTCGCGCAGCGTCAGCCCGCCATCGGGGCTGAGGGTGAGCCGTCCGTCCGTTTGCGAAAAGCGGATGCGAAAGCGGTGCAGCCGCGCCGGATAGTCGAAAAAGAGGTTCGCCGCGGGATCGTTCCGGCCCCGGTCGGGCAAGGTCCAGAGCACCCCTTCATAATGATCGCCCACGCGTTTCCAGCTTCCCGGGGCGATCTGAAGCGATGAGAAGGAACCCAGCGTGTCGCCCAGGAAATCGACCGTGCCGGCGGGAAGTCCGCCGGTGCCGACCAGCCCGTGATTGACGAAAACCTCGCCATTCACGGTGATGCTGCGCGCGCCCTCCGTCCGTTCGATGTGCGGGCGGGAGAAGTGCGATTCCTCGCCGGCCCAGACCGGGCCGGCGAGGAAGAGCGACAGCAGGATCGATACGGAACGCATCGGGTCAGAAGCTGAACCCGAGCGTCGCGAACACCTGCCGCGGGGCCGACGCGTGGAACACCTTGATGGTGCCGGCCGCGTCATCGGGGGCGAACACGCTGCCGTCGAAATTCGACGCGTAGCGTTTGTCGGTCAGGTTGGTGATATTGACCGACAGCTTCGCGCCCTTGAGCGGCCCGACATGCCCGAAATCATAGCCGAAGCCGAGGTCGAAGGTGGTGTATCCGCCAAAGCTCTGATCGTTGGTGAAGGTGTAATAACGGCGGCCGGTATATTTGCCCTGCAACGAAGCGAAGAACCCGGAATGGTTGACGCTCAGCACGCTGGCGAACATTTCCTTGGGCGTATCGACCTGTTGCTTGCCGGCCGTGGCCTTGACCACGCAGACATCATCCTCACACCAGTCGAGATCCTCATTATAGGTGGACTTGTTGTAGGATGCCGAATTGTACCAGCTGAGCCACGGCAGCGGTTTCCACAGCACGGCGAGTTCGACGCCCTTGCTGGTCACGCTGCCCACATTGTGGAAGGAATTGCCGCAACCCGGTTCCTGCTGGCGGTTCGTGGGGCAGGGATTGTACTGGAGCAGCCGGTTGTTGAAATCGACCCAGTAGCCGGCAAGCGAAACCTGAAGCGGGCCGCTCACATACCGATAACCGGCCTCGAAGCTCTTCGACGTCTGCGGCTTCAGGGTCTTGCCCTGTGCGTCCCACACGTCCTGCGTCACCGATTGCGGCCCCAGTTTGAAGCCGCCCTGGAACATCGCCATATTTTCGGCATAGCTGGCGAAGAGTTCGTGATCGGGGGCGACGTACCAGTGCGCGCTCACTTGCGGCAGGAAATAATCCTTCGCCGTCAGCGATCCCGTCGCGAATTGCTGCGCGCCCGGAGGCGCCTTGGCGATGCCGTCGATGGCGCGCGCGTCGGAGCGGGCATAGGTGCCCTTGAAGCCGAAATCGATGCTCAACGTTTCATCCAGCAGCTTGACCGTGTTCTGGATATAGAATTGCCGCGTCTTCCATTCGGTTTCCTGGGCCCATGTCGTGGAATCGGGCTGGCCCTTCAGATATTTGGCAAGGCTGAACGGCCCGGTGACGTTCTGCCAGATATAGCGCACGGCGCTGCTCGTGTTGTCCTCCAGCCAGAAACCGGCCTTCAGATGGTTGAAGCCGACGTCCCAGCTCACACTGCCCAGCACGCCGCTGCGGTCGATGGTGTAGCGCGTGTCGCGGATGCGCACGGGCACGTCATCGGCGGTATCGGCCGTGCCCTGCTTGGACCAGCCGACGATCCAGTTGTTCCCGGCGCCCTTGTTCTTGTGATGATAGACCGACAGGTTCGCGCTGAGCGCGCTGGTGAGGTCGAAATCGCCAGTCAGATAATAGAGTTCGTCATTCCGCAGGATCTGGCCGTTGGTATAGGTGACGTCCGAATTCTTGGCGGGCGCATCCGCGGGAACGCAGCGATCCTTCGCGGCCGGACCGGTCACGGTGCAATAAGCCAGGTCGACATAGGCGTCCCAGTTCGGGGAGTAGCCGCCCCAGTCCCAGCCGAGCCGGGAAAGCATGTCTTTGGAGATATAGGCGTTGTCGGCCTGATTCGTGCGCGAAATATTGGCGAAGGCCGAAATGGTGCCTCCGTTGAACCGATATTTGAGTTTGCCGTTGAACTGCTTGCCGGTGGATTTCTTGTCGGCGCCCTGCTTCACGAACAGGTCCTGCTCGGTATACTGGCCGGAAAGATAGGCGGAAAAGCCGCCATGTTCGCCGGTGTCGAACCGCACGAAGGTACGCAGCGCGTCTTCGCTGCCGACGCTCTGGCTGATCTGGGCGCCCATATCCTTGCGCGGATCGCTGGTCATGTAGGTCAGCGCGCCGCCCAGATTGCTGGTGGACGCGATGCCAAGGCCCGCGATGCCGGTCGCCAGATCGGCGCGGCCCAGATTTTCGGAGATCAGTGCACGGCTGATGGTGAGGCCGTTATAATTATTGTAGGCGCCGTCGCCGAGCGGGATGCCGTCAAGGGTGTAGCCCAGATGCGTGGTGCTGAATCCGCGAACCTGCAATGTCAGCGACTGTTCGTTGACGCCCAGCGCGTCGATCGACTGCGCGCTGACACCGGGCAGGAAGTTCAGCGCTTTCTGCACGCTGGTGCCGGGCGGCAGGGTGTCGAGATTTTCCGGCACCAGGGTCGAAACCGACCGGGCCTGCCCGCTGCCGACAACGACGATCTCGTTTACGCTGGTGGTCGCATTGTCAGCCGGCGCGTCTTCGGCCCTTGCGTGAGTCGCAAAGACGAGACAGGTCGCAACCGCAAACGCGGATACCGATTTGTTGAGCACGTATTTCCCCCTGTTTGAATCGCCGCAGGATCTTTGTCCGCAGCGTGACATTCCGTCGGGGGCGAGCCTATTTCACCCGTTGATGACGCTTTGGCTACAGTCCGCCTAAAAATGAACGATGCGGCGTATCGCGCCCAAGCCCTGTCCATCCCCGTCCCGGTCGCGCACTTGCGGGGGCACCCGCAAGTGCGGGGCGCGCTGTCGGAGGCATGAGCGGCGTGGCGGATAGGGGAGGGGGCAGTGACGAAAGGCGGGACGGTGCCGGGCCGATCAGACAAAAAAAGGCCCGGAAAGCCAATTGCTTGGTCCGGGCCTTTTCATGGTGGGCGTGGCAAGGATTGAACTTGCGACCCCTGCGATGTCAACACAGTGCTCTACCACTGAGCTACACGCCCACGGGAAGGCAGCGCATAGCGGGGGTGGTCTGTCCGCGCAAGCGGGAATCGCATGATCCGGCGCCTAATCCGTCATGGCGGTCGTTCCGGCAGTGAATAATGTCGGTCCGCCGGGTCAGTTGCCCGATCCGCTGAGATTTTCAGCGCTGAACATCCGTTCGATTTCCAGCACCAGGTCGCGCAGGTGAAACGGTTTCGACAGCAGCTTGGCCTGCGGGATCGCCTTGCCGGCTTTCAGCGTGACGGCGGCAAAGCCGGTGATGAACATGATGCGCAGGTCAGGTGCGATCGCCGCCGCCTGCTGGGCCAGTTCGATGCCGTCCATGCCGGGCATGACGATGTCGGTCAGCAGCAGGTCGAACCGGTCGGACC
>JBFWMJ010000049.1:0-19739 GCA_050251675.1 Sphingobium sp. | reverse complement strand
GACGCCTTCGCCGATATCCGGCAGCCTGAATGTGAAAAGCGCCATGAAAACTCCGTTCGGACGAAATCGAGATTATGACCGTTCGCGCTTCCGTCTCTCGATTTCGTCCGAACCGAACGGAAGGGATAAAGTGTGATCGTCAATCCTTCATGATCGCCCTGATGGCTTCGCCGATACGAACGGGGCCAGGGAAATAGGCCCATTCCAGGCTATGCGGATAGGGCGTGTCGAAGCCGGTGACTCGCATGACCGGCCCTTCAAGGTGATAGAAGCATCTTTCCTGCACCTGCGCGGCCAGTTCCGCGCCGAACCCGCTGGTCCGCGTGGCTTCATGCACAATCAGGCAGCGTCCGGTCTTTTGCACCGACGCCTGGATCATGGCGATGTCGAGCGGAATGAGCGTGCGCAGATCCACAATGTCCGCATCGATGCCCATGTCAGCGACCACATGATCGACCACATGGACCATCGTGCCATAACATAAAATCGTCAGCGCCTCGCCCGCGCGCACGGTCCGCGCGGTGCCCAGCGGGATGCGGTAATAGCCTGCGGGCACCTGCGCCTGCGGATGGCCAGCCCAGCTGGTGGCAGCGGTGTCATACCGGCCGTCGAAGGGGCCGTTATAGATACGCTTGGGCTCGAAGAAGAGCGTGGGATCATTATCCTCTATCGCGGCGATCAACAGCCCCTTGGCATCATAGGGTGTGGACGGGATCACCGTCTTGATGCCCGAACAATGGGTGAATATGCCCTCCGGGCTCTGGCTGTGCGTCTGTCCGCCGAAGATCCCGCCGCCGAAAGGCGAACGCACCGTCATCGGCGCGATGAACTCACCCGCCGACCGGTAACGCAGCCGCGCCGCTTCGGACACAAGCTGATCGAGCGCCGGGTAGATATAATCAGCGAACTGGATTTCCGGCACCGGGCGCAGGCCATAAGCCCCCATGCCCACCGCGACGCCGATGATGCCGCATTCCGTGATCGGCGTGTCGAACACCCGGTTCTTGCCATATTTCTTCTGCAAACCGGCGGTTGCGCGAAACACCCCTCCGAAAAAGCCGACATCCTCCCCCATCACCACGACATCGGGATCGCGCGCCATCATGATGTCGAGGGCGCTGTTGATCGCCTGGATCATCGACATCTGCCGAGTGTCGACCACCCCATCCCCGGCGCCATCAGCCATTGCGCCCGGCCCGTTCCGCGTCCGTCATGCCCACGGCGCGCCATTCGTCCAGCATCTGCCGCTGTTGCTCACGCAGATGCCAGGGCATTTCCTCGAACACATCCTCGAACAGTGAATCCATCGGATGATGCAGGCCGTGCCCCAATATGCCGTTCTTTTCCGCCTCGCGCACGGCGTCGCGCACCTGTTCGGCCACATCCCGGTCCATCGCCGACTGACGTTCCTCGTCCCATATGCCCAGGGCGATGCAATGCTGCTTCAGGCGGGCGATGGGGTCGCCCAGCGGCCATTTGCTCGCCTCTTCGGCCGATCGGTAGGCGGCCGGATCATCCGACGTGCTGTGCCCTTCCGCGCGATAGGTGAAATGTTCGATCAATGTCGGACCTGCGTTTGACCGCGCCCGGTCCGCGGCCCACCGGGTCGCGGCATGAACAGCCAGAGCATCGTTGCCGTCAACCCGCAGCCCGGCAATGCCATAGCCGATGGCGCGTGCGGCGAAGGTTGTCGCCTCCCCTCCTGCAAATCCTGAAAAACTGCTTATAGCCCATTGATTATTGACAATATTCATGATCACCGGCGCGCGATAGACACTGGCGAAGGTGCAGGCGGAATGAAAGTCGCCCTCCGCCGCCGCGCCTTCGCCGCACCAGGTGGCGGCGATACGGCTGTCGCCCCGTGCGGCGCTGGCCATCGCCCAGCCGACCGCCTGCGGATATTGGGTCGTAAGGTTGCCGGATATGGAAAAGAAATTCGCGGCGCGCGCCGAATACATGATCGGCATCTGCCGTCCCCGCAGCCGGTCGGCCCTGTTGGAGAATATCTGGTTCATCATGTCGACGATCGGCCAGTCGCGCGCGATCAGCAGTCCCTGCTGACGATAGCTTGGAAAACACATGTCATCTCGCGCCAGAGCCATTGCCGCCGCGATCGACACCGCCTCCTCACCTCTCGACTTCATGTAGAAGCTGGTCTTGCCCTGCCGCTGGGCGCGGAACATACGCTCATCAAATGCGCGTGTCAGCGCCATCAGCCGCAGCATCCGCAACAGCGTGTCAGCCGGCAACTGCGGATTCCAGGGGCCGACCGCGCGCCCGTCATCGTCCAGCACGCGGATCAACCCATAGGCCATGTCGCGGATGCCGGACGCCGCGGTCGTTTCGTCCGGGCGCGGGGCGCTGCCCGCCTGGGGAATATCGAAATGGGAAAAATCCGCGCTGTCGCCGGGACGGAATCTGGGTTCCGGGACATGCAGGCGAAGCGGCGGAAGATTGCGTCCCGCCGGTCCCGGCACAGCATCGGACATCATCCGATCCGACATCCCGCATCCTCCCATGCGTGGTAACAATATTCTATCAAAACGATATTATGTTTCAACCCGCGCGAAAGCAAGCCCTCCGCCAAAACCACAGGCGCAGGCGTGCGGTCTACCCTTTCCCCGTAAAGCGGGCCCCTTGTATCGGACCGGGTCCTATATGGCGACGGGCGCCGGTATATGGGACTGGGGCGCATAATCGACCACCTCGAAATCCTCGATCCTGTAATCGAAAATACTCGAAGGGCGCCGTTTGATCCGCAACCTGGGCGTCCCCGATGGAATTCTGCGCAACTGTTCCTCCACCAGCGGGGCGTGGTTCAGGTACAGGTGGACGTCACCCCCCTGCCATACCACTTCACCGGGCTGAAGGTCGGTCTGCTGCGCCAGCATCCGCGTGATCATGGACAGGCCGAAGATGTTGAACGCAAAGCCCAGCCCCAGATCGCAGCTTCGCTGGAACAGCAAGCCGTTGAGCCGCCCGTCGGCCACCTGGAACTGATAGGTCATGTGACAGGGCGGCAACGCCATGCGGCCAACCTCCGCCACATTCCATCCCGTGAACAGCAGGCGCCGGCTGCCGGGGGTGGCGCGGATCGCATCGACCAGATCGGCGATTTGATTATGCCCCTTTTCCGCCCGCCGATACAGCCCCTCGCCCGCCGGTTCGTAGCGTGGCCAGTTCACCCATTGCGTCCCGTAAACGGGACCGAGATCACCCCAACGTGCGGCAAAATCATCGTCCGCGATGATCCGCGCCTCAAACTCGTCGCGATCGATATCCTTCCCCGTCGCCCGGCGATAGGTGTCGAGCGGCCAATCGGTCCAGATATGCACGCCCTGGCGCACAAGGTCGCGGATATTGGTGTCCCCGGTCAGAAACCACAGCATCTCACGCGCCGCGACCTTCCAGAACACCCGCTTGGTCGTGAGCAGGGGGATCGCATCGTCCCGCAGCGAAAAGCGCATCGTCGCGCCCAGCAGCGACCGCGTGCCCACGCCGGTCCGGTCGATCCGCTCGTCACCCTGGGTCCATATACGGCGCATCAAGTCCAGATATTGATCTTCATAATGCGGGGCAGCCGATGGGGCGGTCTGGCTGGGGACAAGGCGCATGAACGGACGACTCCGGTTTGGGACATCCGCCCGTCTACAATAGTGGCGCGATAGCGCCAATCTCACCGTCCGCTATTGGGACTTCCCGCGCAATTTCATCCATATCGAAATCTTATCGGATCGTTCCCCGCTGGTCGGCGGACGCACTGTGCATCATCTGTTAACAATGATTTCCAGCGCCGCCCTGACCGTCATTCTGCTCGACGACAGCTGGCGCCCGATCGGGCTGCTGTCCGACAACCCCGACTGGCGGACGATGGTCAGCCGGTCGATGGCGCTGCAATGCCGCTGGCTGGCCATCGAACAACATCGCCCCGATGCACTGCCGGCCTTACCCGCTTCGTCCGATATCGCGCTCAGCCGCACGCTCGCCCGCCGGCTGCGGGCGATGGAGATCGGTCTGGTCGACCATATCATTCACACATCCGCGGGGCAGTTCAGTTTTCGCGCCGCCGGCCTGCTTTGACCGGAAGAAAAAAAGCATTGAACAGGTGCTTGCCAGCCATGAAAGCCACGCTTATAGACCGCGGCCTGCCTTACGGGATCGCTCCTGGCGATTCCGGCATCGGTCGGGGAATAGCTCAGCCTGGTAGAGCACTGTCTTCGGGAGGCAGGGGCCGGAGGTTCGAATCCTCTTTCCCCGACCAACATTTTCAATCGCTTAGGTGCGATACTTGGCATTTGAGATGAGGTTGTCTCCGGTATTCTCCGGTGTCTGGACAACGCGAAGCCCCCTGGACACAGGGTTTCGATCTCCCCGATAATCCCCTCTGCGACCGTCAAAGCGCCCCAGATTGGCCGGGCCGAACAGCACGAAAATGTCGCTGACGCTAATCTTCGTATGGCCCAGCATGATCTTACCCTGCCGCCATTGCGTCCCCCCGATCCGGGGCTGGGCGATCTGTGACACCGATCGACGGATCCGCTTCCGTCCCGACTCGCGCTAACGCGGAAGAAGGTGCCCGAAATGGACGTTCCGAACAGTCCGCTTCTGGTAACGTCAGCACGAAAAGCGGAAGTTATTCAACCATGGGGCAATCGCCGCCCGCTTATGCCTGAGCAAAGCCAATCTGCTGGCCTGCAACACCAGCACTCCATCTGACCGACTAGTATTGCCGTTAGGGATGACTCTATAGAGAGCTGACTCGCCAGTAATCGCGTGCGGACAGTTGGTGGAGTAGGAAGCGTTTCCCACAGCGAAGAAAGGAGTGGGGACGACGGTCCCCATTTTCGAGAGGTTCGCCTCTCTGAGCAGGAGCGACGGGCGCATATCGATTGGTCTCGAGAGGAGGCGGCGCGTCAGGAACAGGCCTTTCCGGGTCTCGTCGAACAACTCATGGCTTTGTTTCGCCGGGTCTATCCTCCTCATCTTATTGGGGTAATCGCAGGTTGGGGCCTGGCTCGCAGCAGCGGACCAGAAGGCATTTCTAGTACCGGCATGCTTGCAGGCATCGAGCAGCACCACATTGAACTGCTTCAGGCCCTGCTGCTGACCCTGCCAGATGATGACTGGGGTCAACCACCCGCTGAATCTGAAGACTTCGAGTTCGCGGTCGAAACCGTCAGGAAGCTCGCCACGGCCTTCTACCGGCGGCGCCTCTCACAGATAGACAAGCCAGGGGACACAGCAGCAAAGGCGATCATCACGCTGCAGGAACTAGTGCGCGATCATACCCAGATGGTTCGGAACTGGGGCTATTATGACGACATGATCAGGATCGCGCGGGGCCTCTATGCCCCCTTGGACGAGGCCTTCGCGGCGGCGCATGGTTTTCGCGCGACTTATCTGGTCGATGTGGTCGACGCAATCCTTGCTCTGCATAGGCGCCGGCTCAACAAGCGCTTTGCAGTCCTCCGGCGGATATCGTCGATCCGGAAGCGCTATGACATGGTGGCATATTTCTATGCCAACTATCCCAACGCGAAGGGGACGGCCGATGAGTTCTGGGCGAGCGTGCCAAAGCGCGCGACCCGCAAGCAGATACGCAACAATCTTTGGGTGCTGGCCGACAGGTTCCTCGTCGTGGACCTGCTCTTTGACGCTTTGACCATCGCTGTGGAGATCAACAGGCCGGCCGATCTGGTGCAGGCCATCTTGGAGGCTCTGAGTCTGGAGCCTGATGCGCTGTCGACGCATGATCCCGAGCATCTCTTCCTTGCCAATCCCGTCTGGGCGCGGCCGGGCATTCGTGAGCAGGACCAGTTCCTGTTTTTCGTGCCGCCGACATTGGCAAGCTATCTGATGCCGGTCCTGCGGTCCCTCTCGGAGAAGGCCGACCTTCAGGAGCGCCTTGAGAAGCGCCGCGGCAAATATCTCGAGAGCGAAGTTGCAGAGGTCATCGGCAGGGTGCTGCCAATGGCGCGCATGATCCCCGGCGCCAAATGGTCATGGCAAGGCAGTGAGTATGAGTCCGATCTGATCGTGGTTGTCGATCGTATGGTTCTGCTCGTCGAGGCAAAATCCGGCGTGCTGAGCGATGTGGCGATGCGTGGCGGCAGCAAGTCGATGCGCCGGCATGTTGACGATTTGCTGATCGGGCCGGCGATTCAGTCTTCACGCCTGCGAAACATCCTGCTCGCGGCCGGCCGGGGGGAAGATGATGCGATCAAGGTAGCGGAAGCGCTCGACATCGATGCTGCAAAGATCGAACGGATCATTCGCCTGTCTGTGTCGCTTGATGATCTGACCCCATTTTCGGCGGGCCGTTCAACTCTGCGCGAGACCGGATGGCTGCCAGCCGACGTCACTCTCCCGCCTTGCATCGGGTTCCTCCACCGTTGTTCCGGCGCGGTGAGCGATGGACGCCCGCCGGGGCATATGCACCCGGCAGAAACGTCAGACTGCCGGAGAGTGCGCCGGTTTACAGCCGCGCATCAGCATGAGCCGCAGCGATGCCACCGCGCAATCAAGCGACGCGACAAGTCCCTCGGCATGTTGGCAATCACCGTCTCTCTCGAACAGATCGACAAGCCGGCATTCGTCTTCGGATAACACCGGACCAATGCCGGTAGCGATCCGCCTGCCAGACACGCCCTCGGTCAATGTCATCAGGCTGTCGAACACGGGCGCCAGCATCCCGTAACCATAGCGCGACAACAATGCGAAAAGGTTGGGCTGGACGGGCTGACGCTTATCCCGTGCTTCCCGCCAGCACCGGGCAGCCTCGATCAACAATGCCCGCATGGCGCCTGATTCAGGCAATGGTGGGTGGAATCGGCCTGTCATCGTCTATCCTTTCTGGATAGCTTGCCATCGCATATTTGCGAACGATTCGCATCAACAATCCATTGGACTGGAACGCGAAATCTCGCAACCACCAAGTGATGCGCCATTTTAAGAATTCATACCATCTTTTCAAATAGATAGATGACGATTGCGCGTCGTCTCTCATACTCTCAGACTGCGATCAGGCAGAAAAAACCCCGCTGGAGTGGATCATGACCCTTCATCGAGGATGAATATGAACCGGCCCGCGACAGTCATCGCATTCGCCCTGCGCCTCGATCAGCGCATCGCCCAGATCAAAACGCCGTCGGTGCGCGGCCCTGCCGATGGCCTGACCAATGCCCGGAAGGTCGACAAAGGCGACAGCATGACAGTCTCTGCAAATAAGGCAGAACTCCGCCTCTGAACGCCGTAAACTATACGCGTTGAGGGTTTCGATCCGCACGACGGTGCGCTGTCCGATCAGGCGCGTCAGCGTGCGATACACCTGATTGGCGACCATCCGCGTGCCCCGACTGCCAAGTCTGTCGGCAATGTCATACGCGCTGAGCGGGCGATTCGTCCGCGCCAGGATATCGAGGATGAGCGTATCATTTTCATACCTGCTGCGTCGGCGACCAGAGGCCGATGCCCGGCTGGCCGCTTTCATGATCAGCCCCCGTGCCCGATGCCGGGCAGGATGTCGCCGGGCGGCACCGTGCCGACGAAGCCTTCGACACCGAATTGAGCGAGACCGGTGGTCATCAGCGCCAATGTACCACGCAGGTCGTCCGCGCTGATATCGCGGGTGATGAACACGAGCCGTGTCCGCCGGTCGTCCGACGGCCACGCATCGAGCAGCACCGGCGGATGGAAGATATGCTGCACGCCGTGGATGACGACGGGTTTCTTTTCCCCGAAGAGATTGACGATACCCTTTATCCGCAAAATATCGGGGCCCTTGAACATCGTCAGCACATCCAGCCAGCGTTCAAAAGCGTCAGGTTGCAAAGGTTCATCGAAGGTGAGGCAGGTGGAACGGATGCTGTCGTCGTGGCGGTTCACGTCATGCCGGTGGGCATGGTCGTGATGCCCGTGATGATGGTCCTCAAAGGCCTCCGTCCCGAGCCAGCGCTGCACGTCATGGCTTTTGGTCGAGGGATTATACAGCCCGGCGTCGAACAGGGCGGCCGGGTCGACGACGCCATGCTGAGCGGTGATGATCGGGGAGGACGGATTAAGCGCGTGCAGCCGCGCTTCGATCGCCCGGCGCGTGTCATCCGCCGCGAGATCAGTCTTTGTCAGCAAAATACGATCCGCCACCGCCGCCTGCCGCAACGCTTCTTGCTGTGCATCCAGCGTCGCCATGCCGGTGACCGCATCGACTGTCGCTATCACCCCATCCAGCCGGTAGAGCGTTTGCAGATCAGGATCGGTCATCAGCGTGTGAAGGATCGGCGCGGGATCGGCGAGGCCCGTGGTCTCGATCACCACGCGGTCGAACCAGCATGTCCCCTCACGCGCGAACCGCCACGGCGCATCGCGCAATGTCGCCAGCAAATCGCCCCGGATCGTGCAGCATAGACAGCCGCCCATCATCTCGACCACCAGGTCTTCGCTGGAGCGCGCGATCAGGTCATGATCGAGGCTGACGGACCCGAATTCGTTGATGATCACAAGCGCCCGTTCCATGCCTGGTGAGCGTACCAGATGATTGAGCAGCGTCGTTTTGCCGCTGCCCAGAAATCCCGTCAGGACCGAGACGGGAATCCGTGCTTCCGGCCCGGCGAGGAACCTTTCCCTGCGGTCAGCCATGCGCGATCCGTCCCCGCCGGATGAAGGCGGGAAAAAACGGCGCGACAGCGCGGACTGCGGCTTGGCGGGTCATCGCCTCGTCCTGTGCCGGCGTGTACAGGCTGTTGCCAGTCGCCATCGCGCTGCCCACCTGCTCGACCAGTGTGCCTGATGCGCCGGCGAAAGCGGGTTCGAGTCCGCCACGCGCAGCGCATATAGGGACGCGCCCATCGGCCGGTATATTCTCGCCCGACAGAACGCCGCCCATCCGGCGCATTGCATCGAATCCGGGCTGATGGAGCCGCGGCCCGGCCGCATGATCCCCAATCGCATCCTGGTCCGCGAGCCGATCCACAACATGACGGACGCCGCCATCGGCAGGCCTGATCATGCCCGCCCTTTCCTGTCCTGCGCGCCGGTCAACGGGTCGAGAACACATAGCAGCCGGATTTCGCCCAACGCCGCGACGGGAGGAGAGCGGTGCAGAATGACAGGCTCTTCGACCGATAAACGCCCTTTGAAAATGCCGACATCGCCGCAACCAAGCTGGTTGACGCGGACATCCCCCGTTGAATGGCTCTGCGTCCACTGCGTTCCCTGCCCCGAAAACGACATGAGCAGCCGCGCTGTCACATAATCCATATGCCATTTGCAGCAGGCATCCGTGTCAATCACTTCCAGCCGTAGGCGCAGATGCTTGCTGCTCATAAGTCGTGCAAAACGTTCCGACAGGTCACTGATCTCAGCGCACAGGGCCTCTCCCTGCACCGTCTGCGGATACCCCGCCTCGCCAAGCAAAGCGTGGACAGCCGTCGCGTAATCCGGCCCTGCGATGCTGGTATCGATATCGTCAATGCCGACCCATTCCAGCCGGTCGATCCAGTCGAGCGCGGACGGTCGGCCACGCGCCCACACCGCGAGTTGGACGGCAGGATCGGCAATGGAACCGAGTATATCGGGCGTGTCGCCAATGACCGCGGCCCCGTCCACCGGCAATGGGCGCGCGAGCAGCGCCGCGCTCATTGCGCCATTTCCAGCGCAGGTTCGCCCCACAACGGAAACGGATCGCGCAACACGGCCCACGACGGAAACGGATCGCGCAACACGACCCACATTTCAGGCGTAAAATCGTCCGCCGGCAACAGGGATGCATCGAGCCTCTCGCGGATGCGGGCTTCATCCATGTCGATGCCGATGAAAACCAGTTCCTGCCGCCGGTCACCCCATATCGGGTCCCAGTGTCCGGCGACGAAACGCTCGAACCGGTCATCGTCGGGCCATTGGTTCCTGGGAATGCCCGCCCACCAGCGCCCCATGCGCGATGTCATGACCTGACTACCGGCCACCGCCAGTTCACCGACCCAGTCGGGCCGCGTCGCGAGCCAGAAATGCCCCTTGGCCCGCACCACATTGTCGAGTCCGTCGCTCGTCAGAAACGCATGGAATTTTACCGGGTCGAACGGTCGCCGCGCGCGATAGACGAAGCTCTCGATCCCATATTCCTCCGTTTCGGGAACATGGTCAGCATAGCCATAAAGTTCCTTTGCC
Organism: Sphingobium sp.; assembly: GCA_050251675.1. GTDB lineage: Bacteria > Pseudomonadota > Alphaproteobacteria > Sphingomonadales > Sphingomonadaceae > Sphingobium. Next base: position 9,578 of record JBFWMJ010000049.1, on the reverse strand, counting down.
CAGAGCGGATGCCGGGCGGCCTTTTCCTCATCGAACAGGCCGGTGTCGAGAATGGCATCGAGCGGGACCCGCGCATGGTCGCAGGCGATAATGCGGGCGTCTGCGTTCAGGCTTGCGACCAGCTTCTTCACGATTGCCAACCGTTCGGCCGACACCGATGATGCCTTGTTGATGATCACGACATCGGCGAATTCGATCTGTTCAACCAGCAGGCCGACGAGACTGCGATCATCGCCTTCGCCCATGGATTCTCCGCGATCGGCGAGGAAGTCCTGGCTGGAATAATCGTTCAGCAGATTGATGGCATCGACCACCGTCACCATCGTGTCGAGCCGTGCCACATCCGCCAGGGACAGCCCGGCCTCATCCCGGAATGAAAATGTGGAAGCCACCGGGAGCGGTTCGGAAATACCGGTGCTTTCAATCACCAGATAATCGAACCGCCCCGCTTCGGCGAGCGTCCGCACCTCCCGCAACAGGTCATCGCGCAGCGTGCAGCAGATGCACCCGTTGGTCATTTCGACAAGCGTTTCCTCGCTGCGCGATAAAGCCGCATCCCCGCCCCGCACCAGATCGGCATCGATATTCACGTCCGACATATCGTTGACGATCACCGCGACCCGCCGCCCTTCGCGATTGGCGAGAATGTGATTGAGCAAGGTTGTTTTGCCAGCGCCCAGAAAACCGGAGAGAACCGTCACGGGTAAAGCCGCCGGCATGGCGCCGGCGAGAGAAAAAGACCTGGTCATCAGTCACCCTTGCGAATCATGTTATGATGTAACATAACATGATTATGAAAGACGATCAAAGGCCAAGCGCCGCGCGCCCTTCCGAAAAGCTGACCGGATGGATGGACGGCTTCGCATTATGCGCGTCGGCGGGGTGTATGATCCATTGCCTTGGTCTGCCGCTGTTGCTGGCGGCAACGCCGGCTTTGTCAGGCCTGATCGACCTGGGGGAATCGTTTCATGTGATCGTCCTCGTCCTTGCCGTGCCCACCAGCGCCTTCGCACTGATCAGCGGGTGGCGCCGGCATCATGCGCCGACGCCGCTGCTGTGCGGCCTGACCGGATTGGCGCTCATGGCTTCGGCCATCGCTCTCACAAACGATGAATGGACCGAAACAATCATCACGGTGGCGGGGAGCATTCTGCTGGCGAGCGCTCATATAGCCAACTGGAGCAAACGGCGCTGCGCAGAAAAACGGACGGCCTGCGTTCCGGCACATGTCACCAGAAGCGCGCCACAGTGCGGGACGGATCGCGGGGCGTCGGCATAGGTCGACGGCCACCGACGGCACCGCGCCATCACGACAGGCGTGCGTTATACCGGATCAACCGCCGATATTTTTCATGCGACGACCGATTTCCCGCCAGACGTCATGATTGTCCCGCGACCACATCATCCGCCATTTCCACCGGGTAAAGCGCCAGCCTTCGGGCAAGCGGCGGGCGTGCATATCGTAGCGCGCGCCAATGGTGTTCCATGGCTCCTGCGCAGCAGTCGCACCGATCGCATCGCCCGGTTCGAGATAATGGCTTCCAAGCACATAGGCGGTCAATGTAGCATCGTCGCCATCCAGTTCGACATGATGCATGGTGTTGAGATGCTGGGTCATGCGAAACTGGCTTAACCTTGCGATGGTCTGCCTTGCGAGTTCGTCCGCCGGGAAAAGGCCCGCAGGCGGCGCGCCGCCAAGCCTGTCGATGTCACATTCCACCTGATCGGCGAATACGGAGCGGCATTTTACGGCATCGCGCTCATCAAACGCGTAGGAAAGGCGGGTGATCAGCTTTTTGATCTCATTTTCATCGATCAGTCCCTGTACCATCGCTTGCGACGTCATAACCCCGTCCCTCCCCATCCTGATCGCGCGACATGGATGTCCGCGACATCATCCGTATGCGCGGCATGCTAACGCATCATCAGCCGCACGGCGATGCCGCGCGCAGACGGCAACGCCAGGACATTGCCGTCTCCGCCAATCGACAAGGCCGGTATCCGACCGGCCCGGCGGCGGAAACGAAACCGCCATGTGCCAATCCGCGCTAGGCGTCGGCCGCATCCGCCTTTTTCTTCGCCGGCTTCCTGGCGGGTGCCTTTTTCGCGCCGCTTTCCTTGGTCGCGGTCTTCTTCACCGCTTTCTTCGGCGCGGCCTTCCTGCCCTTCTTCGCGGGCGCGGCGGCGGCGCGGGTGTCGATCAGCTGCGCCGCCTCCTCCAGCGTCAACGCTTCCTGCGCGATCGTCTTGGGCAAGGTCGCATTGGTCGTGCCGTCGGTGACATAGGGACCGTAACGCCCCTCCATCAGCTTGATCTCCGCGTCGGTGCGCGGATGCTTGCCAAGCACCCTGAGCGGTTCGCGCGCGGCGCCGCGGCCACCCCGGTTCGCCGCCTCGGCCAGCCGTACGACCGCGCTGTTCATGCCGATCTCGAAAATCTCGGCCGTGCTGGACAGCTTACCATATTTGCCGTCATGCAGCAGATAAGGTCCGAAGCGGCCGATATTCGCGACGATGGGTTTGCCCGTTTCGGGATGCAGCCCGACCTCACGCGGCAGGGAAAGCAGCTTTATCGCCCAGTCGAGCGTCAGTTCGCCGTCCGGCAAGTCGCGCGGAATGGAGCCGCGCTTCGCCTCCTTGCCCTCGCCCATTTCGATATAGGGTCCAAAGCGGCCGGATTTGCGGACAATATCCTGCCCCGTTTGCGGATGCTGGCCCAACACTTCCGGGCCGCTATCCTCACCGTCCTTCCCGCCGGGCTGACCGAATTTGCGGGTATATTTGCAGTCGGGATAGCCGGAGCAGGCGATGAACGCGCCAAAGCGGCCGCCGCGCAGCGACAGCCGGCCGTCGCCGCACATGGGGCAGGCGCGCGGGTCGGACCCGTCATCCTTCGGAGGAAACAGCATCGGTTCCAGGAACTTGTCGAGTTCCGCCGTGATATCCGACGGCTTTTGTTCCATCACCTCAGCCGTCTTGGGCTTGAAATCACGCCAGAACGCCTCCAGCACCGCCTGCCACTGGGCACGGCCGCCGGAAATATCGTCCAGTTCCTCCTCCAGCCCCGCCGTGAAATCGTAGGACACATAGCGTTCGAAAAAGCGTTCGAGGAATGCGGTGACCAGCCGGCCGCTCTCTTCCGCGAAGAAGCGGTTCTTTTCGACCCGCACATAATCCCGGTCCTTGAGCACCTGCAAGGTGGAGGCATAGGTGGACGGCCGCCCGATGCCCAGTTCCTCCAGCTTCTTGACCAGGCTCGCCTCCGAATAGCGGGGCGGCGGCTGGGTGAAATGCTGATCTGCGGTGACCTTCTTCTTTGCCGGCACGTCGCCTTCGCTCATGCGCGGGAGCAGCCGGCTGTCATCTTCCTCCGCATCGGCGGAACCCGGTTTGCCGGCGCCGCGATCAGGATCGTCCCGGCCTTCCTCGTACAAGGCCAGAAAGCCGGGGAAGATCACCACCTGCCCCGTGGCGCGCAGGGCGTGCTGGCCGGTGCCGTCGACCAGATCGACTGTCGTGCGCTCCAGCCGGGCCGACGCCATCTGGCTGGCCAGCGCGCGCTTGAAAATGAGGTCGTAGAGACGCGCATGGTCGCCCGACCCCGCCTTGTCCCGGGAAAATTCCGTGGGTCGGATCGCCTCATGCGCTTCCTGCGCATTCTTTGCCTTGGTCTGGTACTGGCGCGGCTTTTCCGGGAGGTAGCCGCCGTCATAGCGGTCGGCGATGGCACGGCGCGCGGCGGAAATGGCGCTGCCATCCATCTGCACACCGTCGGTCCGCATATAGGTGATCGCGCCGTCCTCGTAGAGTTGCTGCGCGATCCGCATCGTGTGGCTGGCCGAAAAGCCCAGCTTGCGCGCCGCTTCCTGCTGCAAGGTCGATGTCGTGAAGGGCGGCGGAGGGTTCCGCGACACCGGCTTGGTCTCCACCTTCTCCACGGTGAAGCGACCCGCCTCCACGTCGGCCTTGGCGGCCATGGCATCGCCTTCCCTGCCGATGGTCAGCCGGTCGATCTTTTCCCCGCGCCAGCGCACCAGCCGCGCGGTGAAGCCCTGCCCGCCCTGTTCCATATCGGCGGCGATCGACCAGTATTCCTGAGGCACGAACGTCTCGATCTCACGCTCGCGCTGCACCACCAGCCGCAGCGCGACCGATTGCACCCGGCCCGCCGACTTGGCGCCGGGCAGCTTGCGCCAAAGCACCGGCGAAAGTGTGAAACCGACCAGATAGTCGAGCGCGCGGCGGGCGCGATACGCGTCGATCAGATCCTCGTCCAGCGCGCGCGGATGCGCCATGGCGTCCAGCACCGCCGTCTTGGTGATCGCATTGAACGTCACCCGGTCCACCGTCTTGGGCAAGGCTTTCCTGGCGCGCAGCACTTCCTGCACATGCCAGCTGATCGCCTCCCCCTCCCGATCAGGGTCGGTCGCCAGGATCAGGCGGGTGGCCCCCTTCGACGCGTCGGCGATCGCCTTGATCTGCTTGCCCTTGTCGCCGTAATTTTCCCAGGACATCGCAAAATCGGAGTCCGGGTCCACCGACCCGTCCTTCGCCGGCAGGTCGCGGATATGGCCATAGCTGGCCAGAACATGGAAATCGCCGCCCAGATATTTCTCGATGGTCTTCGCCTTGGCCGGCGATTCGACAATGACAAGCTGCATTTATGCCCCGGAAATGGTTGGTCTCACGTACACGCGCGAGACTGGAGGGTGATGGGAGAGGTCGTCAAGCGTCGGCGCACATTCCGAGCAACGGACCGACAGCGCGCGACGGGTCGATAGCGTCGCGGTGCATTCCCTGCCTTCATGCCTCATTGCGCGCACGGGTCATCAGGAAAGACCAGATCGCCAGGCCAACGGCCACCCCGCTCGCAGGCACCATCGCGGTCTGCCCCAGTATCGGATAGACCGCCGCGCCGGCGATGGCGCCGCCGACCAGCCCGGCCCACAGGGCGATATAGGTGGTCCACCCCGGATGCCGGCGCCCCGTGACCAGCCCGGCGAGCCCGTAGCCGATCCTGACCAGGCTGCCTGTCATATACGTCAGGCCGAGCGGCGCCTCCCCTTCCCGTTCGAAGACAGCATTTTCCGCCCCCATCGCCACCGCCAGCAGTCCCGTCGCCCAGACCGGCCTGCCGCCGATGGTGCCGGTGATCGCCGCGACCGCCAGCAGCACCGCGACGAACAGCAGCACGGCGGCGCTTTTCCACCGCCCCGCGCACGCGCCCACCATCGCCCCGCTGCTGACCCCCGCGACGAAAGCGACAATCAGGGTCCCGGCGACAAGGGCATCGCGATGACCGCTAGCCAGACCGACCGCCATACGGGTGGAATTGCCGCTCATGAACGACACGAAAAAACCGGAGGAGGCGATGAAACCCAGCGCATCCACATACCCCGCCAGAACGGCCAGGCAGATCGCCAGCGCCCGCATCCGCGCGTCATAGCGGGTCATGATGCCATTCCCCGGCCGGTCACCGCAAACTGACCCTTCCCCCGGCGTGACGCTCCAGCCGTTCCGCCAGTTCCAGTTCGAGCAGAACGGTGTGCACCACCGCCGGGCCGGTCCCGGACAGGCGAATCAGTTCATCGACCGGCACCGGCGCATGGCCCAGAAGCGCCACGACCGCCGCCCGCTCCGCCGCCGCGACATCCCCTGATACCGGCTCGCTTATGAAATCGAAACGCTCCTGCCGGACCATGCGCGGGTCGAGGACGGCGATCGCCTCCATGACGTCGGCGGCATTCTGGATCAGGGTCGCCCCCTGACGGATAAGCGCGTTGCAGCCCTGCGCGCGCGGATCGAGCGGGGAGCCGGGAACGGCCATCACCTCGCGCCCCGCCTCGTTGGCGAGACGCGCGGTTATGAGGGAGCCGGACTTCGGCGCCGCTTCCACCACCACGGTCCCCGTCGCCAGCCCCGCAATGATACGGTTGCGCGCCGGAAAATGCCGGGCGAGCGGCTGCGCGCCGGGGGGATGTTCGGTGACTAGCAGCCCTGCGCGCGCGACCTGATCCTGAAGATCGCGGTTTTCAGGCGGGAAGACGATATCGATGCCGCTGGCGATGACGCCAATCGTGCCGCCGTCGATCGCCCCCTGATGCGCGGCCGTGTCGATCCCGCGCGCCAGCCCGGATACCACCACCGCGCCGCGCTGTGACAGGTCCTGCGCCAGCGTCCGCGCGAAGCGGCAGGCGGCCGCCGATGCGTTGCGCGCGCCGACAATCGCCACGCAGGGCCGCGCGGCGAGGCCGATATCGCCGCGCACGATCAGCGCCGCGGGCGCGCCGTCCATCTGCGCCAGCAGGTAGGGATAATCGGGATCACCCATAAGCAGATAGCGGGCGCCCAGCGTCTTCACCCGCGCGATTTCCCGCGCGATCGCGGTGGCGTCGGCAATGGTCGCCCGCCCCCCGCCCCGCGCGGCCAGATCGGGGATGGCGCGCAGCGCCTGCGCCGCTGTCCCGAAACGGGACATAAGCTGACGGTAGGTGACGGGACCGATACGCGCCGACCGGATCAGCCGCAGCCTGTCGAACCGCTCCCCTTCCATCAGTCCTGCGGTGCCTTTGCGTGACGGGCTGCTTCCGATCCGTCAGGGGATTGACCGATCCGTGGTTCTTTCCCCTTTATCAGACGCGCGATATTGCCGCGATGGCGCCACAACAGGATCAGCGCCATCGCCATCGCCACCGGCACGATGTCGATGCGGTCCATGAACCACAGGGCCACCGGCGCGCTGACCGCCGCCGCCATGCCGCCGACCGACGACCATTTCGTACCGAACAGAGCGGCCAGCCAGACCAGTGCGAAGACGACACCCGCCGGCCAGTACAGCGCCGTCACCACGCCCATCATCGTCGCCACGCCCTTGCCGCCGGCAAAACGCAGCCAAAGCGGGTAGCAATGGCCGATGAAGGCCATCGCTCCCGCCATCGGCCCGCCGCCGTCGACCAGAGCGGCGCCGATCAGTACGGCCGCCGCCCCCTTCAGCAGGTCGAGCAACAGCGTGGCGGCGGCCAGCCCCTTGCGCCCGGTGCGCAGGACGTTGGTCGCGCCGATATTGCCCGACCCGATCTGGCGCAGGTCCCCCGCGCCGGTCAGGCGGGTCAACAGCAGGCCGAACGGAATGGAGCCCAGCAGATAGCCCAGAATGAGGACGATTGCGGGAAGAAGCCAGGGATGTGTCATGATGCCGCCATAGAAGTGCCGCGCGACCATAGCGCGACAGGCGAGCGGAGCAATGGGGCATAAGGCAAGGATGCGCGGTCCTGACGGCGACGGCGCATCGGCGGTTGACAGCCTCCGCCCGGGCCGCGACATGTGCGCCGATGACGGTCGCACCCGACGCCCCTGTCCTTTTCTTCGATTCCGGTGTCGGCGGCCTGTCCATCCTGGCACCCGCCCGCGCGCTCCTGCCGACCGCGCGGATTGTCTATGCCGCCGACAGCGCCGGTTTCCCTTATGGGACGAAGAGCGAGGCGGAAATCGCGGCACGGGTGCCGGCCCTGCTCGGCCGGCTGATCGAACGCTATCGCCCGCGGCTGGCGGTGATCGCCTGCAATACCGCGTCGACCATCGCCCTGCCGGCGGTGCGCGCCGCGCTCGACGTGCCGGTGGTCGGCACGGTCCCGGCGATCAAACCGGCGGCGCTGCGGTCCAAAAGCCGGGTGTTCGGCGTGCTCGGCACCGACGCCACCGTTCGTCAGCCCTATGTCGACCGGCTCGCCGCCGAACATGGCGCCGACTGCACGGTGCTGCGCCATGGATCGGCCGCGCTGGTGCAACTGGCCGAGGCCAAGTTGCGCGGCGACCCGCTCGACCCCGCCGTGCCGCGCACCGCGCTTGCCGGGCTGCTGGACCAGCCGGGGGGCGAGGCGATGGACATGGTGGTGCTCGCCTGCACGCATTTTCCGCTGGTGCAGGCGGAACTGGAGGCGGCCGCCCCCCGCCCGCTGACGTTCGTCCACGGCGGGGAGGGGATCGCGCGGCGGATCGCCTTTTTGACCGCCGGGCAGGAATGGCCCGACTGTCCCGCGCCCGGAACGGCGGTCTTCACCCGTTTCGATGCCGGGGCCGAGCGGCTGAGGCCCGCCCTCGCCCGATACGGCCTCAACCATATCGACACGCTGTAGCACCACCCGGATTTGAAAGCGGGACTGGACAAAATGTCCGATCCCCCTCTTCGGCGCATGGCTGTAGTTGCGAACCGTTCTCGCTGGCAATGGCGTACGTCTGGCTGTAAACGCGCGAGAGATCGCCAGGATTGCATAATTTGGGATACAGGTTGCGGTGAACTACAAGCATGTTTTCGAGCAGGCGATCGGCCGTCTGCATAGCGAGGGCCGGTATCGCGTCTTCATCGACATCCTGCGCAACAAGGGCACATTTCCCAATGCGCGCTGCTTTCACGGGCATAACGGGCCGAAACCCATCACTGTATGGTGTTCCAACGATTATCTCGCCATGGGGCAGCATCCCAAGGTCATTTCCGCCATGGAAGACGCGCTGCACGACGTCGGCGCCGGATCGGGCGGCACCCGCAACATCGGCGGCAACACCCATTATCATGTCGATCTGGAGGGGGAACTCGCCGATCTGCACGACAAGGAAGCGGCGCTGCTGTTCACGTCGGGCTATGTCTCTAACGAAGCGACCCTGTCCACGCTGGTCAAGATCCTGCCGGGCTGCATCGTCTTTTCCGACGAGTTGAACCATGCCTCCATGATCGCGGGCATCCGCAATTCGGGCTGCGAAAAGCGCGTGTTCCGGCATAATGACGTGGACCATCTGCGCGAATTGCTGGCCGCCGAAGACCCCGACTGCCCCAAGCTGATCGCGTTCGAGAGCGTTTATTCGATGGATGGCGACGTGGCGCCGATCGCCGCGATCTGCGACCTGGCGGACGAATTCAACGCGCTGACCTATCTCGACGAAGTGCATGCCGTGGGCATGTACGGCGCGCGCGGCGGCGGCATTTCTGAACGCGACGACGTTGCCCGCCGCATAACCATCATCGAAGGCACGCTGGGGAAAGCGTTCGGCGTGATGGGCGGCTATATCGCGGCCGACCAGATGATCGTCGACGTGATCCGCAGCTATGCGCCCGGCTTCATTTTCACCACCTCCCTGTCCCCCGTACTGGTCGCGGGCGTGCTGGCGAGCGTGCGGCATCTTAAGGAATCCAGCGTCGCACGCGACGGGCAGCAGGCTGCCGCCGAAACGTTGAAGCGGCTGATGCGCGAGGCCGGACTGCCGGTCATGCCGTCGGTCACGCATATCGTGCCGCTGATGGTCGGCGACCCGGTCAAGGCCAAGCGGATCAGCGACGTCCTGCTGGCCGAATATGGCGTCTATGTGCAGCCCATCAATTATCCCACCGTACCACGCGGGACGGAGCGCTTGCGCTTCACGCCCGGCCCCGCGCATAGCGAGGAGATGATGCGGGAACTGGTGGATGCGCTGGTGGAGATATGGGACCGGCCGGAACTGCGGAACGCCGCCTGATCCGGTTCCGACCCCGCGCCGCATCCGTCACGGCATGACGAGACGCGCGCGCACCGCATAACCGCGATAGA
>JBFWMJ010000048.1:0-19988 GCA_050251675.1 Sphingobium sp. | reverse complement strand
ATCCCCTCACGCCCCAGATCGACAGCGAGCGCTCGCGTGAAAGATACCACGCCCCCCTTCGCCGCGCTGTACGCCGTGTCGTACCGGGCGACGCCCAATGCCTCAGTCGACGCGATAATGACGATGCGCCCTGTCTTCGACCTGCGTATATGAGGCAGGACGGCGCGGACGATACGCTGCTGGCCGGTCAAGTTTATAGAGATCATCCTGTCCCAATATTCCTCATAGCCATCGTCATCCACGGCATAATATCCGCCAACGCCCGCATTGTTGATCAGAATATCGATGCCGCCGAACCGCGCTACCGCGGCTGCTACTGCTGCCGCGATCTCCTCTTGATCCGCAACGTCCATACCCAGCGCCAGCACACTGCCGCCGCCGGCCGATATTGACTGCGCAACGGCATCGGCGGCTTGGCCATCGATATCCGTCACCACGACATGCGCACCATCGGCCGCGAACAACTCGGCCGTCGCTCGCCCCATGCCGCTTCCCGCACCGGTGATGAAGACCGTGCTGCCCGCCGTCGAACGCCCAGATATGCTCATGATGCCCCTTTTGACCATCCGGCCTTACAAATCCGGGATTGTCCCTATCCGATGCGCCGGATCAAATGGCCCGACCGACGCCCGCCCAATAGGGCTCACGCAGCTTGCGCTTGAAGATTTTTCCTGAATCTTCGCGCGGCAGACTTTGTTCGAACGTGATCTTGCGGGGCACCTTGAACCCCGACAATCCCTCGCGGAGAAATGCCTTTATATGGGCGATGTCGGCCCTGGCATCGGGCTGAAGCTGAATGACCGCGCAGACCGCTTCGCCGAATTCCTCATCAGGAATGCCGAACACCGCACAATCGGCCACCTCGGGCATTTTGTGCAGTTCGGCTTCGATCTCGGCAGGATAGATGTTGACCCCGCCGGAAATGATCATGTCCTTGGCGCGATCACAAAGATACAGAAAACCGTCCGTATCGAAATAACCGATATCACCCCCCGCAATCAGGCCGAATTTTTCGGCTTCGGCCCGTTTCTGATCGTCACCATGATAGGTGAATTCGGGAATGCCGTGCGTGCGGCCAAGCACTTCGCCGATCTCGTGCGGCGGCAGCGGATCGCCACCCGGCCCGATGACGCGCACCTCGACATCCGGCATGACCCGTCCGACCGTGCCCGGATGGGCAAGCCATTCCCGGGACGTGCAGAAGGTCAGGTTGCCCATCTCGGTAGAACCGTAATATTCGTTGATGATGGGACCCCACCAATCGATCATCGCACGCTTGATCGGCGCGGGGCAAGGCGCGGCCGCATGGGCGACGAAACGCAGCGAGGAAAGATCGTAACGCGATCGCACCTCTTCGGGCAGTTTCAGCAGGCGCGCGAACATGATCGGCACCATGTTGAGATGGGTTATCCGATGGCGCTCGATGTCGCGCAGCAGCCCTTCGGCATCGAAGCGCGGCGCCATCACGATGTCGGCCCCAAAACCGAAGGCAAAATTGCCATGCGCATTGGGTGCCGAATGATAGATCGGGCCGATGACCGCCGTGGTCACCGACGCCGGATCCTCCCCGGTAAAGCCATAGCATTGCCCCAATACCCGACGGATGACGGCCAAATGGCCCGCCTCCATGGTCTGACGACGGACGCCCTTGGGCCTGCCGGTCGTCCCCGATGTGTAGATGATGGTGTTTGGCGGGGTCGCCGGATCGCCGTCAAGGGGGTCGAAGCGCTGGATCCACAGGCTCCAGTCCATCGCGCCTGCCGGCACCTCGCCATCGGCGGGCCGCAGGCCATACGCCGCGGCAACCTCCACAGGGGTCGGTACACTCAGCACCACGGTCCCCTCACCAATGGCCCCCCCCAGCTTCCGCAGCAAGTCGGCATGACCAATGACGACCCTGGCACCACAATCTTCCAGGATATAGCGGACCTCATCCACGGTGCCGTGCCAGTTGACCGCTACGGGGAACGCGCCGATCATGCTGGCGGCCTGGCCCGCTTCGAAAAATGCCGGCTCATTTCGCAGGATGAGGGCGATCCCATCACCCGGGCGAACGCCCAGCGACTGAAGTCCGGTCGCCGCCCGGGCAATGCGATCGCGAATGACGGCTTGCGTGACCACCTGATCGCCCATCATGATCCTGCCCATCTCTCATCCTCGATTATGGTTGTTTCAATTCAGTCCGCCATCACAGCGCATGATCGCGCCCGTTACGAAGCTCGACGCCGGACTGGCGAGGTAGAGCGCGGTCGATACGATCTCTTCGGGTCGACCCGGACGCTGCATTGAATTGGCAGCGTTTTCCCTTGCCTCGTCAGTCCAGGCCCTGGCGATATCCGTCAGGAAAGGCCCGGCAGAAATCGCATTCACCCGCACTTTGGGGCCATATTCCCGTGCAAGAGATACAGTCATCGCGTTCAGCGCTGCCTTCGCCCCCGAATAGGGAACGACCGTGGGAAGCGGCATCAGGGCGCCACTGGACGACATGTTGATGATGACGCCGCCGTCCGCATCGAACATGCGCTTCCCGATATTGGCGGCCAGCCGGAATGGGCCCTTGAAATTGAGCGACACGATCTTGTCGAACAATGCTTCGCTGATGTCGTGCGAGGGGATTGCGGGCGACATGCCGGCGTTGTTGACGAGGATGTCGACTTTTCCGAAGGCGGCATAGCTGTCGTCCGCCAGCCGATCGACCGCGTCCCAGTGGCTCGCATTGGCCGAGATGGCGAGCGCGCGTCGCCCCAGCGCGCGCACCTCCCCAGCGGCCGCCTCGCACGCATCCAGCTTGCGACTTGCGATGATGATATCCGCGCCGCGTGCCGCGAACGCGCGGACGATCTGCAAGCCAAGCCCTCGAGAACCGCCGGTCACCAGCGCGACCTTGCCGGTCAGGTCAAATAAAGTGTCGGTCATGCCTGGGATCACCCTTCATCAGCTAGCAGGTCACGCATCGGCCAGGTCAGCCAGGGCGGCAGCGAACCGGGTCTTTGCCGCCGCTCGCCTGGCCGGCAGGTGATAGTCCGGGAAAAGCGCCTGGTCGGGTTCGTATCCGCGCAGTGTCTGGCGTGCGACGGTGATCTTGTGCACTTCCGTCGGCCCATCGGCGAGGCCGGTCATGAAAGAGGTTGCGATCTGGCCCAGGAAGGGCGTTTCGTCCGAAAGCCCATAGGAGCCATGCAGATGCAGCGCACGCGTGGCGACATCGTGCAACAGCTTTGGCATCGCCGCCTTCACTGCGGAAATATCCCGCCGTACCTTGCGATAATCCTGATGCTTATCAATGAGCCAGGCGGTGCGCAGCACCAGCAGGCGAAACTGTTCGATTTCCACCCAGCTGTCGGCGATCCTTTCCTGGACCATCTGCTTGTCGCCCAATCGCGAGCCCTGGGTGAAACGCGACACGACCCGGCGGCAGGTCATGTCGAATGCCCGCTTCGCCTCGCCGATCGTCCGCATCGCATGATGGATGCGACCGCCGCCCAGGCGCGTTTGCGCCACAGCGAAAGCGTCGCCGCGCCCCCCGAGCATATGGCTCGCAGGAATACGGACATCGGTGTAGCGCAGATGTGCGTGGCTGGGCACCGGTTCGCCCGGATAACCGCTCAAGCCGAGTATCTCGATGCCGGGCGTGTCAGACGGGACGATGAACATCGACATCCGGCGATACGGCGATGCATCGGGATCGGTGACGACCATGACGATGTGGAATTCGGCGAAATTCGCGTTCGACACGAACCATTTCTCGCCATTGATGACCCAGTCGTCGCCATCCGGCTCGGCCCGGGTGGTGAAGATCAGCGGGTCGGCGCCGCCCTGTGGCTCCGTCATGGAAAAGCAGGAGACGATCTCATTGTCGAGCAGCGGGCGCAGAAAACGCGCCTTTTGTTCCTGGGTGCCATAATGCGCAAGGATTTCGGCGTTACCGGAATCCGGCGCCTGGGCACCGAACACCGTCGGCCCGAAACGGGAGGCGCCGAGCAGTTCGTTGAGCAGCGCCAGCTTCACCTGACCATAGCCTGAGCCGCCCAGTTCCGGCCCGAGATGGCAGGCCCACAGACCCTGCTGGCGAACCTTCTCCTGCAACGGCCGGACCAGTGCAACATTTCGGGAATTCTTCACATCATAGGGGCTGCCCAGAATATGATCGAGCGGCTCGACCTCGTCGCGCACGAAGCCTTCGACCCAGTTCAGCTTTTCCTGAAAATCCGGATCCGTCTCAAAATCCCACGCCACAGGCCCCCTCCATTTTTTTAGAACGTTGATCTAATTCAATTGCTAGGGGCCTGAACCGATCTTTGTCAATGTGGAAAAGCATATCGGGCGCCAGGCAGACGGCATAGCCTATGCGCCGGCGGCCAGTCGGCCGGCTCTTTCGAACAGCTGGAGCGCCGTCGCATGGAGCATATCGCCCGTCGCGGCATTCGCCTTGCCCGCACAGGCGCGTGCATATGTGCCTTCGAGCAGGATGCCGAGCTTGAAGCAGGCGAGCACGCGATACCAACCGATCGCCGATAAATCCCGGTCGCTGCCGGCGCGATAATGGTCGATCAGTTCATCGGCTGACGGAAACCCCTCCCACGGTGTGACCATGGCACGCATTGCTGCGTCAGGACCTGGCCAGCCCGCCAATATCCAGGCGAGATCGAGCAAGGGGTCGCCCACCGTTGCCAATTCCCAATCCACGATCGCGGCAAGGTTCGGCCCGTCATGGCGAAACATGACATTGGCGAGGTGATAGTCGCCATGCATGATGCCCGGTGCCGCCCCGTTCGGACGGTTCGTTTCCAACCAGCGGGCAATGGCATCCAGATGCGGCAGACCCGAAGGCCCGGGCCAGCCGATATGCTGTCCATAACCTTCAAGTTGCAACAACCAGCGCGGCACCTGACGTTCCAGGAAACCTTCCGGCTTACCCAGTCCGGCAAGCCCGACCGCGCGAAAGTCGACGCGCGACAGGGCCAGCACCCCATCGATGAGGGCAAAGCCCATCTGCCTGCGCAGCTGTGCGTCGGCTGCATGCAGGGGTGGCAAGGAAACGGTCGCATTGAAACCGTCGACCGGCTCCATCAGATAGAAGGCCGAACCGAGCACATCCTCGCCCGGACATCCTGCAATCAGTCTGGGATGCGGCACGTCGCTGTTCGCCAACGCCTCCAGCACGCGCATCTCCTTGCGCATCGTATCATTGCCATTGGCGGTTGGATGGGCCGGCGGACTGCGGAAAACGAAAGTCTCGCCATCGCGCGCTAAGGAAAGCAGGATGTTCTGGGTGCCTCCGGTCAGCGAGACGCAATCGGTCAGGGGACCCGATCCCAATCCCTGTCCATCCATCCATTCGCGCAGCCTGTCGAGCGAGATGGGGATGTCCCGATGTTCTTTCACCATCTCGCCTACTCTCTCCTTCGCTGATATGAGGGCCGCAGAGCGGTCGCTCATCCAATCAGAACGGTGTACTACACTTGGCAAATTTTGATATCAATCCCTCCGCTGGGGACAGCCTGGAAACCCGCGACCGGATAAAACAGGCCGCCCGCCTGCTGTTCATCGAACACGGCATCGATAATGTGTCGGTTCGACAGATCGTCGCGGCGGCTGGACAACGCCATGTCGGTGCGATCGCCTATTATTTCTCCAGCAAGGATGCGCTGGTCGAAGAAATATTGGCGGAAGGCGCCAAGATTATCGACGACCTCCGCAACGCAGGCCTGGATCAGATCGAGGCACAGGGTCGGCAACCGACCCTTCATGAAGTGGTATCATTGATCATTCGGTCATCCATTGCCCCGGATGTCGAAGATGGCGATACATTCGTCAGTTTCTTCACCGTTTTCACCCTGCGAAACCGGCAGATGTTTCAACGTGTGGTGATCAACCGGCATGATGCAGGCTATAAGCGCTGCATAGACTATATCCGCGAACTGCTTCCCAATGTGCCCCGGACCGTCCTTAACGAGCGCATAGTGAGCATGATGCTGGCCATTGGCAACAGCCTGGCCGCATGGGAGGCCGCCGCCGGGCCGAGTGAGGAAATAGACGGTGTGATAGGTGCACGCGCCCTGCGTTCACCGACTTATCTCGACACGCTGACGGATTTCTGCGTTGGCGGCCTGAGTTGCATCCCCTTTGAACAAGCGAGCGCGGGTTGAACGAAGCGACGCCAATCGGCGGCTGGCATGTGGCTGGGACACCGTAGCGCGACCCGGCGCCAGTCTTCCCGCAAGCCTGAAGCACGACCATAACCAGATCAACCAGGCCCGCCCCTGGAAACGCGCCTCGTACTGGCTCAAAAATCCCACTCCGCAACCTCATCCGCGGGAGAGCCACGCGATTATCCTTGCGCTTTACGTAAACGTAAATACATCTATCCTGAACCGCACAGCATGAGCGGCGGCCTGCGGAGAGGGACAGAAGAGAGCGATGGAAGCCTTTATCTACGATGCCGTCAGGACGCCGCGCGGACGGGGGCGGGCCGATGGCGCGCTGCATGAGATCACCCCGATCCAGCTGGCCACGCAAATGCTGGAGGCTGTGCGGGACCGCACCGGCATCGACACCGCCGATGTCGACGACGTTATCCTGGGCTGCGTCACACCGATGGGCGAACAGGGCGCGGACATCGCCCGCGCCGCCGTGCTGAATGCGCGCTATGCCGAAACGACCGCAGGCGTACAGATCAACCGCTTTTGCGCGTCGGGGCTGGAAGCGGTCAACATGGCCACGGCCAAGGTGATCGCCGGCGAAGCCGATTTCGTGATCGGCGGCGGCGTCGAATCCATGAGCCGCGTGCCGATGGCGTCGGACGGCGGCGCGATCGCCATGGACCCGGCCGTCGCTTTTCGCAGCTATTTCGCGCCGCAGGGCATCGGCGCGGACATCATTGCCACCAAATTCGGTTTCAGCCGCAAGGATGTCGACGCCTATGCCGTCGAAAGCCAGCGGCGCGCCAAAGCGGCCTGGGACGAAGGGCGTTTCGCCCGGTCCGTCGTTCCGGTGACAGATGTGATCGGCGGGGTCGTGCTGGATCATGACGAACATATGCGGCCCGATGCGACGGTGCAGTCGCTGGCCGCGCTTAAGCCCAGTTTTCAGGCGCTGGGTGAGGATATGCCCGGTTTCGATACCGTCGCCCTGCTCAAATATCCTGAACTGGAACGCGTGCATCATGTGCATCATGCCGGCAACAGTTCGGGCATCGTCGATGGTGCGGCAGCCGTGCTGGTCGGCAGCAAGGCGATGGGCGAGAAATATGGCCTCCGGCCTCGCGCCCGGATCAGGGCGATGGGCTCGATCGGGTCGGAACCGCTGATCATGCTGACCGGCCCTGAATATATCGCCGGCAAGCTGCTGGCGCGCACCGGCATGACTACGGCGGACATCGACCTGTGGGAACTGAACGAAGCGTTCGCCGCCGTCGTGCTGCGCTATATGCAGGCGATGCAGCTGGACCACGGCCGGATCAACGTGAACGGCGGCGCGATCGCCATGGGACATCCGCTGGGCGCCACCGGCGCGATGGTGCTGGGCACCGCGCTGGACGAGCTGGAACGGTCGGGCAAGGGCACGGCGCTCATCAATCTGTGCGTCGGCGCGGGCATGGGCACCGGAACCATAATCGAACGGTTATGACAAGCACGGCCCCACGCTGCCCGCCATGCCGGGGCGAGGGACAAATGACAGCGCCTTGAGGCGACCAGTGAAGAGAGGCAGCTTGCTATGAAGACCATCAGCTTCGACATCGACGCGGACGGCATCGCCATTTTGACGATCGATGTGCCGGGCCAGTCGATGAATGTCATCGGACCCGACCTGCTGGCCGATCTGGACGCCGCGATCACCCGCATCGCAGGCGAGGAAGGGATCAGGGGCGCGGTGGTGGCGTCCGGGAAGGACACCGGCTTCATGGCCGGCATGGACCTTAAATATTTCAGCGCGATGCTGGCGCAAGCGGGCGCAGAGGGTGAGACGCCCGCCCCCACCGCCCTGTTCGATCCCCTGTTCAGCCTGAACCTGCTGCTGCGCCGTCTGGAAACCTGCGGCAAGCCGGTTGCCTGCGCGATAGAAGGGACATGCGTGGGCGGCGGGTTCGAACTGGCGCTCGCCTGCCATCATCGCGTGGTGGGCGACAATCCGGGAACACAGCTTGGCCTGCCCGAAATCCTGGTCGGCCTGTTCCCCGGCGGCGGCGGGTCACAGCGCCTGCCACGCCTGATCGGCGTGCAGGCGGCGCTGATGTACATGCTGCAGGGCAAGCTGTTCCGCCCGGCGGAGGCGGCCGCGCTGAAGGCCGTGGACGCGCTCGTCCCCGCCGGCACCGCGCTGGAGGCCGCGCGGGCATGGGTGATCGCGAACCCGGCCGCATCGGTCCAGCCCTGGGACCGGAAGGTGTTCAGATTCCCCGGCGGAGCGGGTCCTTTCAACCCCGGATTCATCCAGACCATGGTCGGCGCGGTGCCGATGACGCTGAAACAGACGCAGGGCAATATGGTGGCACCCGAAGCGCTGCTGTCCGCGGTCTATGAAGGGGCGCTGTTGCCGTTCGACCGGGCCATCCGCATCGAAACCAAATATTTTGCGAAGATCGCGGCCCAGCCACAAGCGCGCAACA
Source organism: Sphingobium sp. (assembly GCA_050251675.1). Lineage (GTDB taxonomy): Bacteria > Pseudomonadota > Alphaproteobacteria > Sphingomonadales > Sphingomonadaceae > Sphingobium. Next base: position 11,380 of record JBFWMJ010000048.1, on the reverse strand, counting down.
TGATCCGCAGCCTTTTCGTCAACAAGCAGGCGGCCGAACGCGGGGCGCGCCGGCCAAAGGACGAGCCCCGCGCGCCGACACGCAAGCTGGCCATGCTGGGCGCGGGCATGATGGGCGCGGGCATCGCGACCGTCGCCGCGCAGGCGGGAATAGAGGTCGTGCTGTTCGACCGCGACATCGCCTATGCGCAAAAGGGCAAGGCGCATGTGGAAGCGCAACTCAACAGGCGGCTGGGCAAGGGGATGACGTCCGAGCAGATCGCGCAGGCGCTGGCGCGCGTGACGCCGACCACCGATTATGCGACACTGGCCGGCGCCGATTTCGTGATCGAGGCGGTGTTCGAGGATGTCGCCGTCAAGGCGGAAGTGACGCGCCAGGTCCAGTCCGTCCTGGGTCCTGACGTCATATTCGGGTCCAACACCTCCACCCTGCCGATCACCCGGCTCGCGGCGGCGTGGGACAAGCCGGAGAATTTCATCGGCATCCATTTCTTTTCCCCGGTGGAAAAGATGCCGCTGGTCGAAATCATCCTGGGCAGGAAAACCGGCCCCCGCGCCATCGCCAAGGCGCTGGATTTCGTCGCGCAGATCAGGAAAACGCCGATTGTGGTCAACGACAGCCGGGGCTTCTACACCTCACGCTGCTTCGGCACCTATGTGCAGGAAGGCGTGGAGATGGTGGCGGAAGGGGTCAATCCCGCCCTCGTCGAAAATGCCGGCCGGCAACTGGGCATGCCGGTGGGACCGCTGGCCGTCGGCGACGAGGTTTCGATCGAACTGGGGCACAGGATCGTGCAGGCCGCGCGCAAGGAACTGGGCGACGCCTATGTCGCGCAGCGTTCCGACGCGCTGATGGAGCAGATGGTCGAACTGGGACGGCTGGGCCGCAAGAATGCGAAGGGGTGGTACGATTATCCCGAAGGCGGCAAAAAGCATCTCTGGCCCGGCCTTGCCGAACTGTTCCCGCACGCGCCCGCACAGCCCGATGTGGCCGCGGTGAAGGAACGACTGCTCTACCGCCAGCTGATCGAATGCGCCCGCTGTTTTGAGGAAGGCGTGCTGGAAACGCCCGAGGACGGCGACATCGGCGCCATATTCGGCTGGGGCTTCGCGCCCTATACCGGCGGTCCGTTCAGCCACATGGACACGGTCGGCATCGCCCATGTCGTCGACACGCTGGACCGGCTGACGGCGGCGCATGGCCCCCGGTTCGCGCCCACCGCCCAGTTGCGGGCCATGGCGAAGAACGGCGCGCGCTTTTATGCCCCGCCAGCGCAAAAGGCAGCGTGAAAGCAGGTGTAATTCTTCATAATCCCTGATTAGGTCTCCCTGGCGACACCGCCCGGCCGCCACCGGGGCCAGCAATCGACAGGGAGACCGCCTTTCATGCCCGCAAAACCCATGGTTCTGGTCACGGGGGGCGCCGGCTATATCGGCAGCCACGCCGTTCTGGCATTGCGCGACGCCGGCTATGGCGTGGTGGTGATCGACAATCTGGTTACCGGGTTCCGCTGGGCCGTCCCGGCTGACGTCCCCTTCTTCGCGGGCGACATCGCCGATCAGCCGCTCGTCGATAGCATCCTGCGCGACCATGGCGTCCGGGCGATCATGCACTTCGCCGGTTCGGTCGTCGTACCCGAATCCGTCGACAATCCCCTGAAATATTACCATAATAACAGCGCCAAGACGCGCGACCTGATCGACAGCGCCGTTCGGGCGGGGGTGCCGCACTTCCTCTTTTCCTCCACCGCCGCGACCTATGGCACGCCGGACGTGCGGGCGGTGCGGGAAGATACGCCGCAGCGCCCGATCAATCCCTATGGCATGTCGAAGCTGATGAGCGAATATATGCTGCGCGACGTGGCGGCAGCGCATCCGATGAACTTCTGCGCGTTGCGTTATTTCAACGTCGCCGGCGCCGACCCGGACGGCCGGACCGGCCAGTCGACCGATGGCGCCACCCATCTGATCAAGGTCGCGGTGGAAGCCGGGCTGGGCAAGCGCGAGGGCGTGGCCGTGTTCGGCACGGATTTCGATACGCCCGACGGGACGGGGGTGCGCGATTACATCCACGTCAGCGATCTGGTCGCCGCCCATGTGCTGGCGCTGGAGGCGCTGATCGCCGATCCGAAGCGCAGCCACCTGCTCAATTGCGGCTATGGTCGCGGTTTTTCGGTGCTGGAAGTGCTGGACGCGGTGGACCGGATCACCAACCGGCCGATCAGGCGCACGCTCGCCCCACCCCGCGCCGGCGACCCGCCCGCGCTCATTTCCGACAATCAGGCGATATTGGCGACCCTGCCCTGGCGGCCGCGCTACGCCGACCTCGACCTTATCGTCCGCCACGCGCTCGCCTGGGAACGGCAATTGGATGAGCGCAAGGCCGGGGGTTCGCGCACCCCATGATCACGGAGCACCGTTTTACGGACGCCACGGCAGCGGCCGTCGATCTGGCGGGACGGATCGCGGCGCTTCTGAACACCGCCGTCGCAGCCCGCGGCATCGCCAGCCTGGCCCTGTCCGGCGGCCGCTCACCGCGTGCGATGCTCGAAACGCTGGGCGCGATGCCGGTGGACTGGAGCCGGATCATAATGACCCTTGTGGACGAACGCTGGGTCGACCCGTCCGACCCCGCCAGCAATGAGCGGCTGGTGCGCGACACGCTGCTGAACGGGCCGGCTTCGACCGCCCGCTTCATCGGGATGAAGAATGACGCCGCATCGGCCCATGCCGGTCAGCCAGCATGCGAGCGGGCCTTCGCTACCCTGCCCTGGCCGATCGACATCATCGTGCTGGGCATGGGGGAGGACGGCCACACGGCGTCGCTTTTCCCCGGCGCCAAGGAACTGGCGCACGGCCTGTCCGGCCACGCGCGAACCGTCGCCGTCACCCCGCCCGACGCCCCGCATGGGCGCCTGTCGATGACCGCCGCCGCCATCCTGTCGAGCCGGCAGATCATGGTGCAGATCAGCGGCGGAACCAAAGCCGCCGTCTACCGCCGCGCCCTGTCGGACGGGCCGGTAGAGGAACTGCCGATCCGGCTGGCGTTACGCCAGGACAGCGTGCCGGTGGACATATGGATCACCGCCTGACGCATCAGGACGGATCGACATTCGGGCGATGACGCGCCGAAAATGGCGGTCTTCATGACCCGAAGCGCGCAACACCGTCACTGCAGGCTGCAAGAACCGGATGAAGCTCGCCGTCCCGACCCCTCTGGGGGGATCGCTGTGTCGATGCACCATAGCGGGAAGGCGCACCCGCCTTTGGCAAATGCGGCTTAAACCAGCCTGCTCTGCCTGACCGCCGCCCCGATGAAACTGGCGAACAGCGGATGGGGATCGAACGGCTTGCTTTTCAGTTCCGGGTGGAACTGGACGCCGACGAACCATGGGTGGTCCGGCCGCTCGACAATCTCCGGCAGCGTGCCGTCCGGCGACATCCCCGAAAAAATGAGCCCGCCCTGTTCCAGCCGCTCACGATAGCCGCCGTTCACCTCATAACGGTGACGGTGCCTCTCGCTGATTTCGCTGGCGCCGTAGATCCCGGCAACGACGCTGTTGCCGTCCAGCTTCGCCGGATAGGCGCCCAGCCGCATCGTCCCGCCCAGATCGGTTTCCGTCGAGCGCGTCTGCATCCCCTCGCTGCTCATCCATTCGGTGATGAGGCCGACCACAGGCTCCCCGGTTTCGCCGAATTCCGTGGTGGACGCGTTGGCGATCCCCGCCATATTCCGCGCGCTTTCGATACAGGCCATCTGCATGCCCAGGCATATGCCGAAAAAGGGCACGCTGCGTTCCCGGGCGAACCGGACGCTGGCGATCTTGCCTTCCGACCCCCGCGCGCCGAAACCGCCGGGGACCAATATGCCATGCATCGGCTCCAGCCGGGCGGCGATGTCCGCGCCTTCTTCCTCGAACAGTTCGGCGTCGAGCCATTTGATATTGACCTTCACCCGATTGGCAAGGCCGCCATGGTGCAGCGCTTCATGCAGCGACTTATAGGCATCGAGCAGGCCGACATATTTGCCGACGACGCCGATCGTCACCTCCCCTTCCGGGTTCTGCTGCCGGTCCATGATGTCGATCCAGCGCGACAGGTCGGGTTTGAGCGCATCCTCCATGCCAAAGGCGCGCAGCACTTCGGCGTCCAGCCCTTCGGCATGATACTGTTCGGGGACCGCATAAATGCTTTGCGCGTCTAACGCCGGGATGACCGCCTCGGGCCGAACGTTGCAGAACAGGGCGATCTTGCGCCGCTCGCTCTCGGGCAGCGGATGTTCGCAGCGGCACAGCAATATGTCCGGCTGGATGCCGAGCGACGTCAGTTCGCGCACGCTATGCTGGGTCGGCTTGGTCTTCAGCTCGCCCGCCGCCGCGATATAGGGCACCAGCGTCACATGCACGAAAATCGACTGGCCCCGGCCCAGATCGTTATGCAGCTGGCGGATCGCCTCCATGAACGGCAGCGATTCGATGTCGCCGACCGTCCCGCCAATCTCGCACAGCACGAAATCGAGATCGTCTGTCTCCGCCAGCGCGAACGCCTTGATCTCGTCCGTGACGTGCGGAATGACCTGCACCGTCGCGCCCAGATAGTCGCCGCGCCGTTCGCGCTGGATGATCGTCTGATAGACACGGCCCTGCGTCACATTATCCGATTGCCGCGCCGAAACCCCGGTGAAGCGTTCATAATGGCCGAGGTCAAGGTCGGTTTCCGCCCCGTCGTCGGTCACATAGACCTCGCCATGCTGATACGGGCTCATCGTGCCCGGATCGACGTTCAGATAGGGATCGAATTTCCGAATGCGCACACGGAAACCTCGCGCCTGCAACAGGGCTGCAAGCGAAGCGGCCATAAGACCCTTGCCAAGCGAGGAAACCACGCCGCCGGTGATGAAAATATACCGCGCCATGGGGGAAGAGGCTTAGCCTTTTACAAACATGTTGGGCAAGCGCGCGTTACCGCGCGCGCGCAAAAAAGATACGAACCGAAAACCGAATCAGTTGGCGAGCGGTACGGCGCCATTATCGCCCTGGGCGCTGTCGGACGGCGGGCTGGCCGACGGGGTGCCGACCGATTGCGCCGCGCCGGACAGCGGATCGACGCCGCCCGTCGTGGCGGGCGGGCCAGCGGGCGCCCCGGCAGGCGCGCTGCCAGCCGGCTTCACCAACGACGTATCGATCGTACCGGGCGCGTGGCGCACCGATGCGATGACGGCCAGCACGATGGACAGCGAGACGAACACGACGGCGAGGACCGCGGTCGAACGGGTCAGGAAATCGGCCGCGCCGCGCGCCGACATGAAGCCCGCCGGGCTGCCGCCCACGCCCAGCCCGCCGCCTTCCGACCGCTGCATCAGGATGACGGTGACGAGGCAGGCGGCAACAATGGCCTGGACGACGAGGAGGAAGGTGAACATGCGGCGTTTTCGAGTCCGATGAGTCAAGCGTTCCCGCGCACATAGCGACGATAGGCAGCGGGGGCAACCGATCGCGCGCGATGCAGCCGCCGGCCGGGCGGGAAACCGCCCGATCCGTTCATTTCTTCGCCGCCTTTCGCGCCTGCATCTTCGCGCGGAACCGGGCCGCCCAGCCGGGCCGGGCCTCCTGCGACGGGCGAACCAGGCACAGCGCATCGGCCTCCACATCGCGGGTCACGACGCTGCCGGCGCCGACAATGGCCCCGTCGCCGATCGCCACCGGCGCGACCAGCGCGCTGTTCGACCCGATGAACGCGCCGGCGCCGATCCGTGTCTGATATTTGAAAAATCCGTCATAATTGCAGGTGATGGTGCCCGCGCCGATATTGGCATGCGCGCCGATGCTGGCATCGCCGATATAGGACAGGTGGTTGGCCTTCGCCCCCTCGCCAAGTTCGGCCTTTTTGATCTCCACGAAATTGCCGACCTTCGCCCTGGCGCCGATCCGCGCGCCGGGGCGCAGGCGCGCATAAGGCCCGATCTGCGCGCCCGTGGCGATGGTCGCGCCCTCCAGATGGGAAAAGCCATGGATGGTGACACCATCGGCGACCGTCACCCCAGGGCCGAAAATGACATGCGGCTCGATCGTCACGTCGCGGCCCAGCACGGTGTCATGGCTGAAGAAAACGGTGTCGGGCGCGACCAGCGTAGCCCCTTCGCGCATGGCGGCCAGCCGGCGGCGTGCCTGCCACACGGCTTCCACGCCGGCCAGTTCCACCCGGCTGTTGACGCCTGCCACCTCCCAGGCTTCCGTCTCGATCACGGCGCTGGGCGCACCGGGCAGCATGACGATGTCGGGCAGATAATATTCCCCCGCCGCATTATCGTTGCCAATCCGGTCGAGCAGGACGAACAGATCGCTGGCCCGCACCGCCATCAGGCCCGAATTGCACAGCGTCACCGCACGCTCGTCTGCGTCGGCATCCTTATATTCGACCATCTTGCCGATGATGCCCTGCCCGTCGGCGATGATCCGCCCATAGGCCGCGCTGTCGGACGGGCGGAAGCCCAGCACGACCGCCCGCGGTTCGTCTCCGCGATTGAGCCGATCCAGCATCGCCCGCATCGTTTCGGTGCGGACCAGCGGCACGTCGCCGTAGAGGATGAGCACGTCGCCGGCAAAACCCGCCAGCGCGTCATGCGCCTGGGCGACCGCGTGGCCGGTGCCTTTCTGTTCCGCCTGCACCGCGATGGTGACGTCATGGCCGGCAAGCGCGGCCTCCACCTGATCGCGGCCGGCGCCGACCACGATCACCTGTCGCTGCGGCGCCAATGCCTCCACGCTGGCCAGCAGGTGCAGCAGCATCGGCCGGCCGGCCACGGGATGCAGCACCTTGTGCAGCGACGATGCCATGCGCGTCCCCTGCCCCGCCGCAAGGATGACGACGGCGAGCGGGCGGTCAAGGTCAGAACTGGTCACGACGGCACGGGTCTCCCGGAATATGTTCAAATGAGATGGCGGCGGAGGCTAAATCCCGGCTTACTTGCCATGTTTGGCTTGCCTTTGCCACTGCCCAGACGGCAAGAGCGGCGCCATGAACAGCATTCCCTTCGATATCGTCGGCTTCGACCTGGACGGTACGCTGATCGACACCAGCGGCGATCTGGCGGCGGCGGTCAACCACGCGCTGGCCACACTGAACCGCCCGCCCTTTCCGGTCGACGCGATCCGCCCCTTCGTCGGCAAGGGGGCACGGGTGATGCTGGAACGCGCGCTCACCGCGTCGGGCAACTGTGATGACGATGTGCTCAACCGGACCTTGCCGGTCCTGCTCGATCATTATCAGCAGAATCTGGCGATCCATTCCGTCCCCTATGCCGGTCTGATCGATGCGCTGGACACATTGCGCGCCGCGGGCGTCGCGGTTGCGGTCTGCACCAACAAGGCGGAACGCTTCGCGATCCCCCTGCTCCACCAGATCGGCCTGGCCGACAGGTTCGCCAGTATCATCGGGGGTGACACGGTCGGCGTGGCCAAGCCCGATTCCGCGCCTATCCGCGAGATGATCGCACGGGCGGGCGGGGGTCGCGCGATCTTCGTCGGCGATACGATCAACGACATCGTCGGCGCTCGCAACGCGGGCATTCCCAGCATCGCGGTCAGCTTCGGCTTTCTCGACGGACCGGTGGAACAGCTGGAGGCGGACGCCGTGATCCACCATTTCGACGAGTTGATGCCAGTGCTTGAAAACTGGGCCGCCTGATCCAGCGGCGGCCCACGCTTCATGCCGATCGCGTCAGATGTGGATCGGCTTGCCCGTCACGGCCATGGCCGCTTCCTTGATCGCCTCGCTATGCGTGGGATGCGCATGGCAGGTATAGGCGATGTCCTCGCTGGACGCGCCGAATTCCATCGCCTGCGCCGCCTGTGCGATCATCGTGCCCGCGACGGACGCGATGATCCACACGCCCAGCACCTTGTCGCTCTCCGCATCCGCGATTACCTTCACGAAACCGTCGGGCTCATGATTGGTCTTGGCGCGGCTGTTGGCGAGCATCGGGAACTTGCCGACCTTGATCGCGCCGCGCTCCTTTGCGGCTTCCTCGGTCAGGCCGACGCCGGCGATTTCCGGGCTGGTATAGACGACGCTGGGGATGACGTCATGATTGACGATGCCGGTCAGGCCCGCAATATTCTCAGCCACGGCGATGCCTTCATCCTCGGCCTTGTGCGCCAGCATCGGGCCGGGAATGACGTCCCCGATCGCCCAGACACCCGGCACGCTGGTCGCGAAATCATGATCTGTCTCGATCTGTCCGCGTGCATTCAGGTTCAGCCCGATCTTGTCCAGCCCCAGCCCTTCGGTGTTCGGGCGGCGGCCGATGGACACGAGCACGACATCGGCCTCGATCGTTTCCGCCTCACCTCCGGCAGCGGGTTCGACGATCAGGGTCACGCCCTTCTTACCCGCTTCCGCCTTCGTCACCTTGGTGCCCAGCTTGAACTCCATCCCCTGCTTCCTGAGGATCTTGTTCGCTTCCTTGCGCACGTCGCCGTCCATGCCGGGCAGGATCTGGTCGAGATATTCGACGACCGTGACCTTGGCCCCGACCCGCCGCCACACGGACCCCAGTTCCAGGCCGATGACGCCGCCGCCGATGACGACCAGATGACCGGGCACCTTGTCCAGTTCCAGCGCGCCGGTCGAATCGACAATCCGTCCCCCGGCATTGTCGACATCGACGCCCGGAAGGGGCGTGACGGAAGAGCCGGTCGCGATCACGATGTTCTTCGCCGTCACGGACTTGCCGTCGACGGTGACCGTGTTCGGCCCGCTAAAGCTGGCCAGCCCCTTCAGCCAGTCGACCTTGTTCTTCTTGAACAGATATTCGATGCCGCCCGTCAGTCCCTTGACCGCGTCGATGCGCTGCCCCTGCATGGCGGCGAGATCAAGGCTCATCTTGTCGATCTTCACGCCCAGCTTGGCGAGGGCGCCGCCCGCAGCTTCCTCATAAAGTTCAGACGCATGGAGCAGCGCCTTGGAGGGGATGCAGCCGACATTGAGGCATGTGCCGCCCAGCGTTTCCCGGCTTTCCGCGCACGCCGTCCTGAGGCCCAACTGCGCCGCACGGATCGCCGCGACATATCCGCCGGGACCGGCACCGATCACCAGGACGTCATAATCGAATTCTGCCATCTCTCGCTCCATTTCCGTGCTCCGGCGAAAGCCGGGGCGCAGGGCGTTGTCACAACGTCCCGAACATATCCTTGCACTGCGGATTATTCCGTTCGGTCCGTTCGATCTTCCAGTCCCGTTTACATTTCTTCATATCTGCGCTTCGCGGCGGCGGCGCGCTCTCCGCGCGTCATCATATGCCTTGAACCACACCAGTAAAGAGCAACCCTACTTTCCTTGAGACACGCACGTTACGATGGCCGCCCCCTCCCTTTGGGCGGAGATCGTCGCCCCGCAACAAGGCGTGGTTCCAATCGCCACCCATCGGGCAAACATAACCGGCCTTCGTTACATGTCCCCAATCGGCGCGCCTGTTTTCGCAGGCGCGCCGGTCAATGATATATTTTTTGTCAGAGGTCGATCAGCAGGCGTGTCGGGTCCTCGATCGCGTTCTTGACCGCGACCAGGAAGGTCACGGCTTCACGGCCGTCGATCAGGCGATGGTCATAGCTGAGCGCGAGATACATCATCGGGCGCACGACGACCTGACCGTCGCGGACCACCGGGCGGTCCTCGATCCGGTGGAGGCCCAGCACCGCCGACTGCGGCGGGTTGATGATCGGGGTCGACATCAGCGATCCGAACACGCCGCCGTTGGAGATGGTGAAGGTCCCGCCCTTCATATCCTCCATGGTGAGCGCGCCTTCCTTCGCCTTGCGGCCGAAATCGCCGATCGTCTTCTCGATCTGCGCGACGCTCATGCTCTCGGCATTGCGGATCACGGGCACGACCAGACCATTGGGCGCCGACACCGCGACCGAAATATCGGCGAAATCATTATAGACGATCTCGTCGCCCTCGATCTGTCCGTTGACGCCCGGAATGTCCCGCAGCGCCATGCACACGGCCTTGGTGAAAAAACCCATGAAGCCCAGGCGGACGCCATGCTTTTTCTCGAACAGATCCTTGTACCGGGCGCGCGCCTCGATCACGTTGGTCATGTCGACGTCGTTGAAGGTGGTGAGCAGCGCGGCGGTGCTCTGCGCTTCCTTCAGGCGCTTGGCGACCGTCTGGCGCAAGCGGGTCATCTTGACCCGTTCCTGACGGCGGCTGGGACCAGCGGCAGGGGCATCGGCCGGCACCGCGGCAGGTGCGGCGGCGGCCCTGGCCGATCCGTCGGCGACGGCGGCCATCACATCGTCCTTCGTCAACCGCCCGTCCTTGCCGGTGCCCCTGATCTTGCTGGGGTCCAGGCCATGTTCCAGCACCAGACGCCGCACGGCGGGCGACAGCGTCAGATTGCCGCCATCCTCTTCATCCGCGACCGGCGCGGGCGCCGATGCGACGGGCGCAGCCGTTTCCGCCTTCGCGGCAGCGGGCGCGGGGGTCGCGGCCGCCGCCGGCGCAGAAGACGCCGCCGCGCCCTCGTTGATCATGGCAAGCAGCGCGCCCACTTCAACCGTGTCGCCTTCCTGCGCGACGATGTCGCCCAGCGTGCCGGCTACCGGGGCCGGGACGTCGAGCGCGACCTTGTCCGTTTCCAGGCTGACGATCGGCTCATCGGCCTTCACCGCCTCGCCCGGCTTCTTGAGCCACTGGCCAACGGTCGCTTCAGTAACGGATTCGCCCAGCGTGGGGACTTTGACTTCAGTTGCCATGAGCTGTCTCAGCCTTTCTTCTGGCGGCGGATTTCTTCACGGACGCTGTGACCCAGCGCATCGGCGACCAACGCGCCCTGCTCGGCGATATGCCGCTTTGCAAGGCCCGTGGCGGGGGAGGCGGACGCCTTGCGCCCGGCATAGCGCGCGCGCATCGGCGCCCTGCCGGCCAAAGCCAGCGCCTCCTCGATATAGGGCTCAACGAAGAACCAGCCGCCATTGTTGCGCGGTTCCTCCTGACACCAGATCACTTCCTCCAGCGCCGTCATGCGCTTGAGGCGGACAGCCAGCGCCTCCGTCGGGAAGGGATAAAGCTGCTCGATCCGCACGATTTGGGTGTTGCGATCCTGCGACGCATCGCGCGCTTCAATAAGGTCATAGGCGACCTTCCCCGAACAGAGCACCAGCCGGGTCGTTTCCGCGTCGGGCGCGGGGTTCGGGTCCGACAGGATGCGCATGAAGTGCCGGTCGCCCTGAAAGTCCGCGGCCGCGCTCACCGCCAGCTTGTGCCGCAGCAGCGATTTGGGCGTCATTATGATGAGCGGCTTGCGGAACGGACGCTGCATCTGGCGGCGCAGGATGTGGAAATAATTGGCCGGCGTCGTGCAGTTGGCGACCTGGATA
>JBFWMJ010000047.1:0-20111 GCA_050251675.1 Sphingobium sp. | reverse complement strand
TGATCTCCAACCTGCTGGTGATGGTCATCGTCGGCGGCTATGAGACGTTCGTCTCGCGTCTGGGCTTGCAAGGCCACCCGGATCAGCCGGAATGGCTGAGCCACGTCAATGCCGGCGTGCTCAAGGTGAAGTTGGCGATGGCGATCATCGGCATATCGTCGATCCATTTGCTGCGTACCTTCATAGAGGCGAGCAAGCTGGGCACGCCCGGCGCGAACGTCACGGCCGAAGGCGTCATGTGGCAGACGATCATCCACAGCATCTTCATCGTTTCGGCGATCGGCATCGCCTATGTCGACCGGATGAGCCAGAACAGGCACTGACCGGCGGGCCGGGGATTTACGTCCCGGTCTGCAGAAACCAGCGCTCCGGCCCTTCCAGGCCGATCGCGGTCAGGCGATCGCTGAAATAAGCACCGGTGTCGATGCCGATCCGGTTCGACCGCGCATCGACATCGGCCGTGATGGAATGGCCGTGGACGATGATCTTGTCGAACATGGCCCGATGGCGCAGGAATTCATCCCGTATCCAACGCAGATCAGCCGGAGACTGCGCCTCCAATGGCACGCGCGGCCGGATGCCGGCATGGACGAACAGGTAATCGCCGACCTGGGTCATGTTGGCGAAGCGGGCGATGAAATCGACATGGTCGCGTGGGATGTTGGCCAGCATCCACGCCGCAACGGCGTCGTCGTCCATCGCCGCGCATGCTGTTTCGTCGAGGCCGTAGCTGGCGAGCGTTTCGACGCCGCCGATCCGGCGGAAGAAGCGCGCGGCCTGTGCGTCGCCGCGCGCCGCCATCAGGAACACTTCCTCATGATTGCCCATCAGCAATCGCACGTCCCCGCCCGCCGCCGCCAGTTGCATCGCGCGCCCGACGACATCGGCCGATCGCGGCCCCCGGTCGATCAGATCGCCCAGCAGGATCAGGCACAGCGGCGCCCGCGCGCGCGCGGCGTCATCCCGCGCGATCATGTCCAGCACCTGATCGAGCAGGTCGATCCGGCCATGGATATCGCCGATGGCGTAGGCCCGCACCCCACCCGTGTCGGGTGGCGGCGCATCGCTGCCCCGTCCGGGACGGCGGAAGGTCAGCATGGGGAAAGGCGACCGACGATCATCCCGTCACTGTCGCACGGCTTCACAGGCGGGGCAATGTCACGCCCTGCTGCCCCATATATTTGCCGGCACGGTCGGCATAGCTGGTCTCGCACGGTTCGTTGCCCTGAAGGAACAGGAACTGGCAGGCGCCTTCATTGGCGTAAATCTTGGCCGGCAGCGGGGTGGTGTTGGAAAATTCCAGCGTCACATGGCCTTCCCAGCCCGGCTCCAGCGGCGTCACATTGACGATGATCCCGCATCGCGCATAGGTGGATTTGCCCAGACATATGACCAGCACGTCGCGCGGCACGCGGAAATATTCGACCGTGCGGGCCAGCGCGAAGCTGTTCGGCGGGATGATGCAGCACTGGGTCTTGCGGTCGACGAAGCTGTTGGCGGCGAAATCCTTGGGGTCCACCACCGCGCTGTCGACATTGGTGAAGATCTTGAATTCGTCCGCCACGCGCGCGTCATAGCCATAGGAGGACAGGCCATAGCTGATACACCCGTCGCGCCGCTGGCTTTCGACGAACGGCTCGATCATGCCGTGGTTCTGCGCCTGTTCGCGTATCCATTTGTCGGACTGTATCGCCATGTTCGTCTCTCAGGTTCGTGTAACGGAAGGGAGGTCGAGATCGGCTGGACCGAACGCGTGCGGGAGCAGGGTGGCCAGATCATAGGCGACCAGCGCGTCACCGTGCGGCGCGGCACAGAAAATGGCAAGCGGCCGGCCGGCGACCCGCTCGGCCTCCGCCATGACCTGGCGGCATCGGCCGCAGGGGGTGATGATCGCGCCTTGCATGGCGTCGCCATCCTCCATTCGCCGTCCGGCAACGGCGATGGCGGTCACGTCGGCCAGCTGACCCCGGGCATTGGCGGCCGCCAGCGCCACGGTTTCCGCGCAGAGCGAAAGGCCATAGCTGGCATTTTCGAAATTGCTGCCGTGGACGATCGTGCCGTCGGTCAGCAGCACGGCGGCGCCCACCCTGAATCGGCTATAGGGGGCATGGGCGTGCCCCATCGCGGCGCGGGCCGCGGCGACGAGCCGGGCGGTGTCGGCGGCGGTCACGGTCATGGCGCGACCACATTCCACCGGACGGGGCCTGTGATCCCGTCGACATGGCGCATGTCCGACGCGGTCCACATCACCCACCGCCGGCTGGCATAGTCGGGCGGGAAGAAATTGCCATCCAGCCACAATGTCCGGTTGATGCCGGACCCGATGTCGTACTGCGCGTCGAAATCCGGCGATACGTTGATCAGCACGGGCTTGCCCGCATGGCCTTCGACCAGATTCACCAGCGTATTGAGTTCCGCCAGCAGCGTGTCGCGCGCCGGCCGTGTGGGGCAGGCGGGGTCGAACGCCAGGCGGATCACCGGCGGCAGGGCGGCGTTGTCGCGCGCCACCGTGGTCATGAACAGTGTCGCCTGGTCGGATGCGAGGGCGCAGAGGCTGAAGTCGAGCGCCGCGCCATAGCGCAGCCCCGCCTGCCGCGCACCAGCCCAGTTCCGCGCAAAGGCCGGGTCCCGCCGTTTCGCGCCAGTTGATGCGCGGATATAGGCAAAATCGGCGCCCTGCGCGGCCAGCGTGCCCCAGTCCACCTCGCCCGTGCCAGCATCGACCGACACGCCTTGCACGGCATAAGCGTCGCGGCCGGGGGCCCAGCCGCGCGCATAGGCCCATAGCGCCGCCGCCAGCAGGCCAAAGACCGCCAGCGTCAGGATAACGCGCACCAGCATCTGCCCGACCGTCAACCCCCTGATCGCCACCCCCTTTGTCCTATCCCTTGATGTGCAGCACGCATATCAGCGTGAACAACCGCCGCGCCGTGTCGAAATCGACCTCTATCTTGCCTTCCAGTCGTTCCTGAAGCAATTCGGCGGCCTCGTTGTGGACGGCGCGGCGTGCCATGTCGACCGTCTCGATCTGCTGGGGCGATGCGTTGGTGATCGCCCGGTAATAGCTGTCGCAAATGGCGAAATAATCCCGGATAGGGCGGCGAAACCGGCCCAGCGACAGGATCACCGCTTCCTGCAGGGCGTCGTTGGTGCGCATCACTTCCACCACCAGCCGCCCGTCTTCCACGCGCAGCCCGACCTTGTAGGGGCCGTCATAGCCATCGGGCTGGGGCCGCTGGGGCGCGAAGTAATTGCTCTCCAGCAGGTCGAATATGGCGATGCGCCGTTCCTGCTCGACGTCGGCATTGCGCCACAGGATGGTCCGCTCGTCCAGTTTTATGTCTATGATGCGCGGGTCGGCCATGGCGAAGCTATTCTCAGTGCGGCTGACGTCGATGAAAAGCAAGCCCGACTTGTCCACAGGGCATCCACAGCAATCACTGGCCGTTTCCACCTTGCACCTTGCATCGGGGGTGGTGCGGGCCGATGAGGCGGCATGGTCGAACTTGTGAAGATCAATGCGGACTCGGATGCCGGCGGCGCCGCGCTGCCCCGGAACGTGGAGGCGGAAGCCGCGCTGTTGGGCGCGCTGATGATCGACAACCGCATTGCCGAGGATGTTCAGCTGAAGCTGAAGGCCGAACATTTTTTCGAACCGTTGCACGGCCGCATCTTTGAAGCGGTGATGAAGCTGCTCGAACGGGACATGATCGCCAATCCCGTGACGCTCAAGCCGCTGCTGGAGCAGGACCCGGCACTGCGGGAACTGGGCGGCGCGGGGTATCTGGCGCAACTGACCGGCAATGGCGCGGCGCTGATCGGCGCGCGCGATTTCGCCCAGCAGATCTATGATCTCGCCCTGTTGCGCGAACTGGTGCATGTCGGACGCGAACTGGTTGAAAATGCGCTCGACACGAGCGAGGACGTCAATCCCCGCGAACAGATCGAACTGGCCGAAGTCGCGCTGTACAAGGTGTCGGAGGGCGAGGGGGAGAGCGGGTCGGTCAAAAGCTTCGCGACCGCCACGACCATGGCGGTGCAGGTCGCCGAACGTGCGCTCAACAGCGGCGGCCATCTGTCGGGCATCACCACCGGCCTCGCCAGCCTGAACGAGAAGATCGGCGGTCTGCACAACAGCGACCTCATGATCCTGGCCGGACGGCCGGGCATGGGCAAGACGTCGCTGGCGACCAACATCGCCTATAATGCGGCGTCCCGTTGGATCAGGGACGAGGCGGACGGTATTGCGCGCGAAAAGAATATGGGTGCCAAGACCGCCTTTTTCAGCCTGGAAATGTCGGCGGACCAGCTGGCCACGCGCGTGCTGGCTGAACAATCGGGGATCAGCGGCGAAGCGCTGCGCATGGGCAAGATCAGCCGGGCGGAATTTCAGAGCCTTTCCCGCGCGGCGCGTGAATTGCAGGACCTGCCCCTGTTCATCGACGATACGCCGGGCCTGACCATCGCCGCGCTGCGCACCCGCGCCCGTCGGCTGAAACGGCGCCACGACATCGGCTTCATCGTGGTCGACTATCTTCAGCTGCTCCAGGGCACCGGCAAGGGCGGGGACAACCGCGTGCAGGAGATTTCCGAAATCTCGCGCGGGCTAAAGACGCTGGCCAAGGAACTGAACGTTCCCGTGCTTGCCCTGTCCCAGCTCAGCCGTGCCGTGGAGCAGCGTGAGGACAAGCGCCCCCAATTGTCGGACCTGCGCGAATCGGGGTCGATCGAGCAGGACGCCGATATGGTCTGGTTCGTGTTTCGCGAGGATTATTATGTCGCGGCCAAGGAGCCGGGCGACCGGGAAAGTGCCGACCATCTGGAATGGGTCCAGCAGATGGAGCGCATCTACGGTCTGGCCGAACTGATCGTGGCCAAGCAGCGCCACGGGTCGACAGGGCGTATCCGCCTGAAATTCGATGCGAAGATTACGCGCTTCTCCGATCTGGCCGAAGGCAGCTATATGGAGGATTATGAGTGACGCGGGCGTGGCCGGCGTCGATCATCCCGTCAGCAGCGGCGTAAACACCATGGCGAGGCCGACCAGACTGGCCAGATAGGCGATCGTGCGCACCACAGGCACGCCCATGCCGTAGAGCGGCAGGTAGACGATGCGCGCCGCCAGCCAGATCCAGCCGCCGATCGCGGTCCATTCGCCGGTCCGGCCGGCCAGCACAACGCCCACCAGTCCGACGATGGCGATCGGGAATGTTTCCTGGAAATTGGCCTGCGCGCGTACCAGCCGCCCGGCCAGCGCGTTCAGCGGTGGCAGGGTTTCGTCGCGGGCCCCCATATTCCATGCGGCGCCATATTGACGCGTCTTCGCATGGCCCGCCGCCAATATATGGACCAGCAGAAGCAGCGCGCCGAACGTCAGGATCCTCAGTTCCACGGGCATGGCCATCCCCTCCTTCGCCTCGGCCGGCATGATGCGGCCTTCGGCGGATGATAACCCCATGCCCGCGCCGGTGACAAGCCGGCGGTCAAAGCGTCAGAATACCGGCTGGTTCGCCGGATCCTCCGGGTCGGCTAGCGGCACCGGCGTTACCGGCGCATGGATGCCGCACTCCACCTTGTCCCACCCGCGCCAGCGCCCCGCGCGCGGGTCTTCGCCCGGTAGGACCTTGGACGTGCACGGTTCGCAGCCGATAGAGAGATAGCCCTGCTCCTCCAGCGGGTGGCGGGGCAGCCCCTGCGCCTCGAAATAGGCTTCCAGATCGGTCTTGGTCCAGTCGCCCAGCGGATTGATCTTCAGCCGGCCGTCCTCGACCTCGAACCGGGGCAGGTTCTGCCGGGTGACGGACTGGAAAGCCTTGCGCCCGGAAATCCATGCGTCCAGCCCGTCCTTGGCGCGCCGCAGCGGCTCGACCTTGCGGATGTCGCAGCAGCCGTCCGGGTCATAGGACCAGCGCAGGCCGGTTTCGTCCTTCTGGGCGATCACCTCCGGGATCGGCGTCACGGTCCGGCTGTCGGTGAAGCCCAGCTGGCTGATCAGCGTGTCGCGGTAGTTCAGCGTTTCGGCGAACATCTTGAGCGTGTCGACGAAAATCACCGGCACGGTCCTGTCGGCCTTCGCCACCAGATCGAGCAGCACCGCGCTCTCCGTTCCGAAGGACGAGACGACCGCCACATTGCCCGCCAGCCCTTCGGCGAACACCGCCTTGAGCATCGTCAGCGTATCGACACCCTCGAACCGGGCGTTGAGCGCGTCGGCGTCGGCCTGGGTAAAGGCGGGGCGGGTGTCGATGACGTCCAGTTCGCGCGGGGTCAGCTTGCGCGCAGGCTCAGCCATTGGCGCTCTCCCAGTGGCGGGCGGCCCAGACGGGGCGACGGCCGTCGACGGTCTTTTGATACACATCGTCATAGCGGGTGAGGGCGCGTTCCACCGCCGCGTCGTCCAGCGGCTTGTCAGGCCGGAAACTGTCGAACCCGCACCGGCGCATCGCGACGACCTGATCGACCAGCACGTCGCCGACCGCGCGCAATTCCCCGGTATAGCCCGCTTCCCGCAGGATGCGCGCCGCCGAATAGCCGCGCCCGTCGCCAAAGCCGGGGAAATTCACCTCCACCAGCGCCAGCCGTTCCAGATAGGGCAGCAATATGCGGGCATCCTCGCCCGGTTCGATACGGACGGCGGTGGCGTTGGACTGGCCGGTGAAGGATTCGACCGTGACGGCCGGTTCCTGCGCGGCCTCGCCATCGCGGAAGGAAAGGAATTCAGCCATAGAGCGCCTCCTTGAACGGCGCCATGCCGATCCGGCGATAGGTGTCGAGGAACCTTTCCCCGTCCTGCCGCTGTGCCAGATAGATGTCGGTCGCCTTCTCGATCGCGTCCACGACCCCGTCTTCCGAAAAACCCGGTCCGGTGATCTGGCCAAGCGAGGCATCCTGCGCGCCCGATCCGCCAAACAGCAGCTGGTAATTTTCCACGCCCCGCCGATCGACCCCCAATATGCCGATATGCCCGGCATGATGATGGCCGCAGGCGTTGATGCAGCCGGAGATTTTGAGCTTCAGCTCGCCCAGATCGCGCTGCCGCCGGGCATCGGCGAACCGCTTCGCGATCTTCTGCGCCAGCGGGATCGCGCGGGCATTGGCCAGACTGCAATAATCAAGGCCGGGGCAGGCGATGATGTCGGAAATCAGGTCCAGATTGGCTTCCGCCAGCCCCGCTTCGTCCAGGGCCTGCCAGATGGCGTACAGGTCCGCCTTGCGCACATGGGGCAGGACGAGATTCTGCGCATGGGTCACGCGCAGTTCGTCGAGCGAATAGCGTTCCGCCAGATCGGCGACCAGGTCGATCTGGTCGGCCGATGCGTCGCCGGGGATGCCGCCGACCGGTTTCAGGCTGATATTGACGATGGCATAGCCCGGCTGCCGGTGGGCCGCGACCTGGCTGTCGAGCCACAGGGCAAAGGCCGGGTCGGACCGGTCGATATCGTCGGACAGGCCGCTTTCATAGGCCGGCCCGGTGAAGAAGGCGGCGATGCGGGCCAGTTCCTCACGCGGCGGATTGAGGCCCAGCGCCTTCATTTGGGCGAATTCCTCCTCCACCTGACGCTTATACTCCTCGACGCCCAGTTCGTGGACCAGGATCTTGATCCGCGCCTTGTACTTGTTGTCGCGGCGGCCATAGCGGTTGTAGACACGCAGGCACGCCTCCAGATAGGCGACGATCTCGTCCTCGGTCACGAAATCCCTGATCTGCGGCGCGACCATCGGCGTGCGGCCCATGCCGCCGCCGGCATACACCTCCGCCCCGATCTGCCCGTCCCGCTGCATCAGGCGGATGCCGATATCGTGCAGGCGCATGGCCGAGCGGTCTTCCTCCGCGGCGATCACGCAGATCTTGAACTTGCGTGGCAGGTAGGTGAATTCCGGGTGGAAGGTCGACCATTGGCGCAGCAGTTCCGCCCAGGGGCGGGGATCGGCCACTTCGTCGGCGGCGACGCCGGCATACTGGTCGGACGAAATGTTGCGGATGCAATTGCCGCTGGTCTGGATGGCGTGCATTTCCACCGTCGCCAGTTCGGCGAGGATGTCGGGCGCATCGGCCAGTTTGATCCAGTTATATTGCAGGTTCTGGCGCGTGGTGAAATGGCCGTAGCCCCGGTCATATTTGCGCGCGATATGCGCCAGCATCCGCATCTGACGACCCGACAGCGTGCCATAGGGGATGGCGACGCGCAGCATATAGGCGTGCAGTTGCAGGTAGAGGCCGTTCATCAGCCGAAGCGGCTTGAACTGGTCCTCCGTCATCTGGCCGGCCAGGCGGCGCTGCGTCTGGTCGCGAAACTCCTCCACCCGCGCATCGACGATGGATTGGTCGTAATTGTCGTAACGATACATGTCAGATCACCCACTTGCCGATGTCGGCTCCGGCCGGTTGCAGCGCCAGGTCGGGACGCACGGTCGGCCCCAGCGCGCGGATGCGGTCCTTGATATGCGCGGGGCGAACCCCCTCTTCAGATGGCACCGCGTCGATCACATAGGGGGCGACCACGCGCAGCGCGGCTTCCTCGGTCCGCGCCATATCCTCCCCCTTGTCGCCGACATCGACCGCGTCGGCCACCTGGCGCGACCAGCCGTCGCCGGCCCACCAGATCACGTCGCCCGTGACAAGATCATTGCCCGTCAGGATTTTCACGAAAGCTCCTCCGCCCCGATATCTTCAAACCCGGCCCACGCCGGCAGCACGTCCCGCGCCAGCGCATAGGCCGCTACCTCCCCGACGACGATCAGCGCCGGGCTTTTAACCCGCTCACGCGCGACCATGTCCCCCAGATCGGCGAGCAGGGTACGCAGCGTGCGCATATCACGGCGCGTGCCGTTTTCCAGCACCGCGACGGGCACGTCCGGCGATACGCCGTCCGCCATCAGCTTGTCGGCGATGTCGGCCGCGGTCGCAACGCCCATATAGATGACGAGCGTCCGTCCCCGGCCGGCCAGACCGGACCAGTCCTGTTCGCTCAGGCCCTTGCACTGCCCGGCCACGAAGCTGACCGCGCTCGCCGCCTCCCGATGGGTGAGGGGCAATTGCGCCTGCGCCGCGCAGCCGGTCGCCGCGCTGATGCCGGGTACGACCTCCACCGGCACGCCGGCGGCGCGCAGGGCGTCCACTTCCTCGCCGCCGCGTCCGAAGATGAAGGGGTCGCCGCCTTTCAAGCGGACGATCACGCCGCCCCGATGCGCCAGCCGTACCAGCAGCGCGTTGATCTCCCCCTGCGGCATGGAATGGCGGCTGCGCTGCTTGGCGACAGAGATTTTTTCAGCGTCCGGCCGGGCCAGCGCCAATATCTCGGCGGATACCAGCCCGTCATGCTCGATCTCGTCGGCACTGCTGATCAGCCGCGCGGCGCGCAGAACCAGCAGGTCAGGGTCGCCCGGCCCGGCGCCGACCAGGAATATCGTGGAAGGGTGTTCGTCCATGCTGCCCTAAATGGCCAAGACGCGCGCCGGCTTCAATCCAGAATGCGTTGGCCGGTGCGAAGGAAAATTTGGGGTGACGCCGTGCGGGATGCGGCCGCGCTGGCAAGGCTGTCCGCCGGGCGGCCCGCGCTCAATCGCCCATGGCGCCGGTGTCGATGGCCTTCAGCCCGACGCCGATCGATGCGCGCGGTTGTTCGATTTCGGACGACACGACCGGATAGGCGCAATAATCGGCGGCATAATAGGCACTGGGCCTGTGGTTGCCCGAAATGCCGACTCCACCGAACGGGGCGGCGGACGAGGCACCGTTGGTCGGCCGGTTCCAGTTGACGATACCGGCGCGGATGCCGGTCCAGAACTGGTTATACATATCCGGCGTGCCGCCGATCAGCGCCGCCGACAGGCCGAAGCGGCTGTTGTTCGCCTCCGCTATGGCGCTGTCGAAATCGGATATCCGGATGACCTGGAGCAGCGGCCCGAACAGTTCCACGTCCGGGCGTTCCGTCATCGCGGTCACATCGATGATCGCCGGCGTCAGGAAGGGGCGGCCCTTCACCGGGCGCGCCATATGCTTGATCGGATGGCCGCCATGGCTCATCAGATAGAGGAAGCTTTCGGTCAGCCCGTCGGCCGCGTCATTGTCGATCACCGGGCCCATATAGGGGGTGGGGGCGGCATGGGGATGATCGACGATCAGCCGGTCGGCCAGTGTCTTCACCTCCGCGATCACAGCGTCGGCCATGCTGTCCTTGACGATCAGCCGGCTGGCGGCGGTGCAGCGCTGCCCCGACGAAAGGAAGGCCGATTGCACGACCAGCGCCGCTGCATTGCTGATTTCGGGCGTATCCCACAGGATGACGGGATTGTTGCCGCCCATCTCAAGCGCCAGAATCTTGCCCGGCTGGGCCGCGAACTGGCGGTTGATCGCGATGCCCGCCTGCGCCGATCCGGTGAACAATATGCCGTCGACATCGGGATGCGCGGCAAGGGCCTTGCCTTCCTCCGCCCCGCCGGTCAGCAAGCGGACGCAATCGGCCGGTATCCCCGCCTCATGATAGAGGCGCACCAGCATCTCGCCCACGGCGGGCGTCTTTTCGGATGGTTTGAACACCACGGCATTGCCCGCCAGCAACGCCGGCACGATATGCCCGTTGGGCAGGTGGGCAGGGAAATTATACGGACCCAGCACTGCCATCACGCCATGAGGCTTGTGCCGCAGCGACTGGCGCGCGCCCATCGCCGCGTCCAGCCGTTTCTGGCCGGTGCGTTCGCCATAGGCGGCGATGGAGATGTCGACCTTGCCCATGACGGCCGCGACCTCGCCGCGCGCGTCCCACAGCGGTTTCCCCGTTTCGCGCGCGATCAGGTCGACCAGCGCCTCTTCATGCGCGCGCACCGCATGGACGAAGCGGCGCAGCGCTTCGATGCGGACGGCGATCGGCTGAGCCGCCCAGTGCGGCCATGCAGCGCGGGCGCGCGCGACTTCCGCGGCGACGTCGCCTGTCGGGCCTTCCCATAGCAAGGCGCCGGTTGCGGGTTCGAATGACGTCATCATGACAGGCATCGCCCGTGACCATGGCCCAAAAGGCGCGTGTGGGGAAGGGGTCAGGAAGGCGCGGGCGGCGCGCCATGCGCATCGCCCATGCGGCGGATGGCCGCGACCTTGTCATGCAGCGGCTGCCAGTCGTCTCGCTCGTCTATCGCGCTCCAGATCGCTTCGACCTCCTCAATATGCATCGAACAGGGGACAGTGTCGGACCAATAGGGGTGGGGGTCTGTCGCGATGCGCGGCATGCCGTCGATCGCGGCCCGGAATTCCGCCCATTCCTCGCCCGCATAGGCAGCCGGATCGCGCACCCGGCCGCCGCGCCAGTCGAGGAAGAAGCGGTCGATCATCGTGCCGCTTGCCGCCATGGCGCGTACGGCGGCCTCGATCATCGGTTCCGCGCGGTCGGTCCGTCCGACGCCGAGCCGCCAGCAGAAGCGGCGCGCCATCGCATCGGCATAAAGCGCCGGGAAGCGTTCCAACTGCGCGATCAGCGGATCGGCCGCCACCAGGGGGCGCAGCGACACGGCCAGTTGCGCGACGTCCCAATGGATCGCTTCCGCCTGCCGCCCGAAGGCGTAGAGGCCGCTCTGATCGAAATAGGCGGCCGTGAAATGCGGGTCCCATTGCGGCGTGAAACGCCATGGTCCGTAATCGAAGCTCTCGCCCGTAACAGTGATGTTGTCGCTGTTGAGCACGCCGTGGACGAAGCCGGCGGCCATATAGCTGGCGGCGAGGTCGGCCGTCCGCTCCACCACCCGGCCGAGCAACTGTGCCGGCGGGTTGTCCGCCGGGCTTTCGTCGAGCAGCCGGGTCAGGGCATAATGAGTCAGCCGCTCCAATAACGCCGTGTCGTCCAGATAGGCCGCCCGCTGGAACGTGCCGATACGCAGGTGCGAATGGCTGAGCCGCACGAGCACCGCGCCACGGGTGGGCGACGGTTCGTCATTGCGCGTCAGCGCTTCTCCGGTTTCGATGACCGACAGGGTTCTGGACGTGGTAACGCCCAGTGCTTCGAGCATTTCGCTTGCCAAAATCTCGCGCACCGCCCCTTTCAGCGTCAGCCGCCCGTCGCCGAACCGGCTATAGGGCGTCTGGCCCGACCCCTTGGTCCCCAGGTCGAGCAGCCGGTCGGCGCCGTCGCGCAACTGGGCGAACAGGAAGCCCCGGCCGTCGCCTATGTCGGGATTGTAATTGCGGAACTGGTGGCCGTGATAGCGCATGGCCAGCGGTTCGGGCAGCGATCCGTCCAGCGGCCGGAACCGGCCGAAATGGCTGATCCATGCCGCATCATCCAGCCCGTCCAGTCCGACCGTCGCGGCATGCCGGTCGTTGCGGAACCGCAGCACCGTTTGCGGGAAAGACGCCGCCGCCACCGGGTCGGCGATGTCGGGCATCAACGCCTCTATTTCGGTGGCAGGGTGGTATTTGGCGGGTTGCAGGGGCTGGCGCATGCGGCAATATGGGGCGGGCAGGGCGGAAGGATCAAGCATGGATGGCTATACCGACGGATATTGGTGGTCGCCCGATGGCCTGCGTCTGCATTATCGGGACTATGCGGGGGGGGCGGACGGCCGGCCGCCGCTGTTGTGCCTGCCTGGCCTGACCCGCAACGCGCGTGATTTCGAACCGCTGGCGGCCCGGCTGGCGGGCGACTGGCGGCTGATCTGCCCGGACATGCGTGGGCGCGGCGACAGTGCGCATGCGAAAGACCCGATGACCTATGTGCCGCTCACCTATCTTCAGGATATCGGCCGGCTGATCGCCGATCTGGCGGTGCCGCGCTTCGTCGCGGTCGGGACGTCGCTGGGCGGGATCATCACGATGCTGGTGGCCGCGACCCATCGCGAATGGCTGGCCGGCGCGGTGCTCAACGATGTCGGGCCGACGCTGGAACCGGCGGGACTGGACCGTATCCGCGCCTATGTGGGCAGCGGCAGTTCCCATCCCAGCTGGGTCCACGCCGCACGGGCGCTGGAGGATATGAATCGCGCGGTCTATCCCGCTTATGGGCTGGAACAATGGCTGGCGATGGCCAAGCGGCTATACCGGCTCACCAGCGCGGGGCGGATCGTGCTGGATTATGACATGCGTATCGCGGAGCCGTTGCGGGCGCCCGGCGGGGAATCGGGCGTAGACATGTGGCCCGTCATGGCGGCGTTCCGGGGCATCCCGACCCTTTTGCTGCGCGGCGGGCGGTCCGACCTGTTGAGCGCGGCCACCGCGCGGCGGATGCTGGACGAGATCGGGCAGAGCGCGGAACTGGTGACGGTGCCCGACACAGGTCATGCCCCGATATTGGACGAGGTGGAGGCGGCGGCTGGTATCGACCGCCTGCTTGAACGCGTGCTGCGTGACTGATCGGGCCGGGCGGCCGCCCCGGTTGCTGCATGTCCATGGCAGCTTCTCGCTGGGCGGCAAGGAAGCACGCGCCGTCCGCCTGATGAACCTGTGGGGGACGCGCGCGCGCTACGCTATCGTCAGCGCCGCGCCCGACGCGATGGGCGCGCGCAGTGAGATCGACCCGTCGGTCCCGGTGGATTTCCCGGATTGCCCGCCGCTGGCCGGCAGGCCGGGCATGGCGCGTTTTCGGGCGATCGCCGATTTCCTGTGCGGTTTCGATCTCATCCTCAGTTATAATTGGGGGGCGATGGACGCGGTCATGGCGCATCGGCTGTTCGCCCGCCGGCCGTCCATGCCGCCGCTCATCCACCATGAGGATGGCTTCAATGCGGACGAGGCGGTACGGCTGAAACCGCAGCGGAGCCTGTATCGCCGCATCGCGCTTGGCCGGGCGCATGCGCTGGTCGTTCCTTCGACCCGGCTGGAAACCATTGCCCGCACCGTCTGGCGGCAACCGGCGGGCAGGGTGCATCTGATCCGCAACGGTATCGATGTGGCGCGCTATGCCCTGCCGCCCGCGCCCGATGCCATTCCCGGATTGCGCCGGTCGGCGGGCAAGCTGATCGTGGGCACGCTGGCGGGGTTGCGCGCTGTCAAGAACCTGCCGCGCCTGGTCCGCGCGGTTGCGCCGCATCGCGACCGGCTGCAACTGGTGATCGTGGGGGAAGGGCCGGAACGCGACGCCATAGCGGCGCAGGCCCGCGCCTGTGGCCTGGGCGACATCGTCATGCCGGGGTTCATGAGCGAGCCCTGGCGGTTCGTCGGCCTGTTCGACCTGTTCGCCCTGTCATCGGATAGCGAGCAATTCCCGATTTCGCTGGTGGAGGCGATGGCGGCCGGCCTGCCGGTGGCATCCATGGACGTCGGGGATGTCGCCAACATGGTCGCCGCCGAAAACCGTCCGTTCATCGTCCCGGACGAAGCGGGGTTGGCCGTGGCGCTCGGCCGGCTGGCGGATGACGCGGCGCTGCGGCTGCGGCTGGGCGCGGCGAACCGGGGCCGCGCTGCAAGGGATTTCGACGAGGCCACGATGGTCGCCGCCTATGCGGACCTCTATGGTTCTGCTCTGGCCAGTCCGGGCATTTTACGCTAAGGGGCCGGCGCGAAATTCGTCATCCCGCCGAAATGCTGCTATAAGCCGGCATTTGCGCGGTGGCGGAGCCACCCGGGTTTGTACTGGAGAAATCGTTGTTCAAGGGGTTGAAGCCCATCATCTATGGCGGCCGGGAAGTGTGGCCGTTGATCGAAGGCGGGAAGGGTGTCGCCGTTTCCAACCATGCAAGTTCGGGCGCATGGGCTGCGGCGGGCGGCATCGGCACCGTGTCGGCGGTCAATGCCGACAGCTATGATTCGATGGGCAATGTGATTCCGCAAATCTATCACGGCCGCACGCGCCGCGACCGGCATGAGGAGCTGATCGCCTACGCGATCGACGGCGCGGTCGAACAGGTCAGGCGCGCGTTCGAGATTGCCGGGGGCAGGGGCGCGATCAACATCAACGTGCTGTGGGAAATGGGCGGCGCGCAGCGCGTGCTGCACGGCGTGCTGGAAAAGACCAGGGGGATGGTCGCGGGCGTCACCTGCGGCGCGGGCATGCCCTATAAGCTGTCGGAAATCGCGGCGGCCTATGGCGTCAGCTATCTGCCGATCGTCAGTTCCGGCCGTGCGTTCCGCGCCTTGTGGAAACGCGCTTATTCCAAGGCGGCTGAATGGCTGGCCGCGGTGGTTTACGAGGACCCCTGGCTGGCGGGCGGGCATAATGGCCTCTCCAACGCCGAAGACCCCCGTTACCCGCAGGACCCCTATCCCAGGGTCAAGGCGTTGCGCGAAACCATGCGGGAAGGCGGTATTTCCGATAGCGTGCCGATCGTCATGGCCGGCGGCGTATGGCATTTGAAAGACTGGAACGACTGGATCGACAATCCCGAACTGGGCGCGATCGCGTTCCAGTTCGGCACCCGCCCGCTGCTGACCCAGGAAAGCCCCATTCCGCAGGAGTGGAAGGACCGGCTGACCCGGCTGGAACCGGGCGATGTGCTGCTGCATCGTTTTTCACCGACCGGATTCTATAGTTCCGCCATCCGCAATCCTTTCCTGCGTAGTCTGGAGGCGCGATCGGAACGGCAGATTCCCTTCAGCACCGAACAGGCCGGCGATCATACCCATCAACTTGACGTTGGCGTGAAGGGCAGGAATTTCTGGGTAACCCGCAACGACCTGCTGCGCGCGCGTCAATGGGTGGACCAAGGGTTCACATCGGGTCTTAAAACCCCGGATAATACGCTTGTTTTCGTTGGAGAAACGGAAAAGTCGGAAATCCGTAAGGATCAGGCTGACTGCATGGGCTGCCTTAGCCAGTGCGCGTTTTCCTCCTGGATGGACAGCGAAACCAATTCGACCGGCCGACTCGCCGATCCGCGCAGTTTCTGCATCCAGAAATCGCTGCAACAGGCCGTCCATGGCGGGGATCTGGACGAAAATCTGATGTTCGCCGGACATGGCGCCTATCAATTCCGTCAGGACCCCTTTTATTCCAACGGGTTCGTGCCGACCGTGAAGCAGCTGGTCGACCGCATCCTGACGGGCGACTGATGGCGGATATTCAGGGCCTGGCGATAGTGCGTTACGATACCCCGCATTTCGAGGTGGTGCGGCCGGGAGAGTTCGTGCTGTGCGCAGTGTCGGGCGAGCGGATCGACCTTGATATGCTGAAATATTGGAGCGCCGAGTTCCAGGAAGCCTATTGCGGCCCGGAGGAGGCAACCCGCGCCTTCTTGCGTCATCGCGGTCTGACAGAGGGATAAGGGACCGCAGGCTCGGAGAGATTGGCGGTGGTCCAGCCACATGCGGCGGTGGGGGTATCTTTTCTGTTTCCCATCGGCACGGAATCGGTTATCCTTCCTCTAATACAGCGGAAACAATCCGTGCTTTTGGGAAGGATGTCTTCTATGTCTCGGATCGACATGTTCGGCGATCGGTTGTGCATCGTATCCAGCCTGATCATCATCGGCTGGTTCACCTATACCGCCGTTTTCTGACCATCCGGCCGGATATTTCGGTATCCGGGTTCTGGATAGCGCTATTTTCCCTGCAATTGTCGGGTATGCGGGTCGCTTCCCCTTGAAGGCAGACTGTCCGTCATCCCAGCTTCTGTTTTCCTCCGCCATCGGGTACAGTTCGGCCGAAGCACGGACATGACCGGAGGAATCGTTGAAAACTCGCGCCGCTGTAGCCTTTGAAGCGAAAAAGCCGCTGGAAATCGTCGAAGTCGATCTGGAAGGTCCGCGGGAAGGCGAAGTGCTGGTCGAAATCATGGCGACCGGGATTTGCCACACCGACGCCTACACGCTCGACGGTTTCGATAGCGAGGGTATATTCCCGTCCATTCTGGGCCATGAAGGCGCGGGTATCGTGCGGGAGGTCGGCCCGGGCGTCATGTCCGTCAAGCCGGGTGATCATGTCATCCCGCTTTACACCCCCGAATGCCGTCAGTGCAAATCCTGCCTGAGCGGCAAGACCAACCTGTGTACAGCGATCCGCGCGACGCAGGGACAGGGGCTGATGCCCGACGGGACCAGCCGTTTTTCCTATAAGGGCCGGACGATCTTTCACTATATGGGCTGTTCGACCTTCTCGAACTTCACGGTCCTGCCCGAAATCGCCGTCGCGAAGATCCGGGAAGACGCACCCTTCGACAAAAGCTGCTATATCGGCTGCGGGGTGACGACCGGCGTCGGCGCGGTCATCAACAGCGCCAAGGTGACGCCGGGCAGCAATGTCATCGTCTTCGGGCTGGGCGGTATCGGTCTCAACGTCATTCAGGCTGCGCGGCTGGTGGGCGCGGACAAGATCGTCGGGGTCGACATCAATGACGACAAGGACGAATGGGGCCGCCGGTTCGGCATGACCCATTTCGTAAACCCTACGAAGGTGGATGGCGACATCGTCACGCATCTGGTCGCGCTGACCGACGGCGGCGCGGATTACACGTTCGACTGCACCGGCAACACCACGGTCATGCGGCAGGCGTTGGAGGCGTGCCATCGCGGCTGGGGTGTGTCGACCGTGATCGGCGTCGCGGAAGCGGGCAAGGAAATCTCGACCCGGCCGTTCCAACTGGTCACCGGCCGGGTATGGCAGGGCAGCGCGTTTGGTGGAGCTAAGGGGCGGACGGACGTCCCCAAAATCGTCGATTGGTATATGAACGGCAAGATCGAGATCGATCCGATGATCACCCATGTTCTGCCGCTGGAGGAGATCAATCAGGGCTTTGACCTGATGCATGCGGGCAAGAGCATCCGCACGGTCGTCCTGTTCTGAACAACGGCGGATAGGGGAGCGGCGTGGAAACGGTTTCGACCAGCAGGGCATTCGGCGGCACGCAAGGTGTGTATCGCCATGCGTCCGACGTCACCGGCACAATGATGGATTTTTCCGTCTATGTGCCTGATCGGCCGGCGGGAACGCGGATGCCGGTGGTCTGGTATCTGTCGGGTCTGACATGCACCCCGATGAATGCGACGGAAAAGGGCGAGTATCGTGCGGCTTGCGCGGAACTGGGCCTTATCTTCGTGTGCCCGGACACCAGCCCGCGGGGCGAGGGCGTGCCGGACGATCCCGCCGGCGCCTATGATTTCGGTCTGGGGGCGGGCTTTTATGTCGACGCGACGCAGGCTCCCTTCGCGACGCACTATCGCATGTGGACCTATGTCACGCAGGAACTGCCCCGGATACTGGCCGACCATTTCCCGGTCGACAGCGGACGCCAGTCCATCATGGGACATTCGATGGGTGGTCATGGCGCGCTGACGATCGGGCTGACCTATCCCGACCGGTTCAGGGCCGTATCCGCCTTCGCGCCGATCGTCGCGCCCGGTCAGGTGCCCTGGGGACACAAGGCGCTTGGCGGCTATCTGGGCGAGGACCGTGCCGTCTGGCGTCGCCATGATGCGGTTTCGCTGATAGAGGATGGTGCGCATGTGCCGGCGCTGCTGGTCGATCAGGGGGACGCCGACCCCTTTCTGGCGGAGCAGCTAAGGCCCGATCTGCTGGCGGCCGCGTGCGGTCGGGCCGGGATCGACCTGACGCTGCGGATGCAGCCGGGTTACGACCATAGCTATTATTTCATATCGACCTTCATGGGCGACCACCTGCGCTGGCACGCCGCCCGCCTCGGCTGAATCGGCGCTTCGCGCTGCCTGAAAGCAAATCTCCCGCTGCCGCAAGCAAGGATTTGCTGCATATTTCAATTTCATGGGTAGAGAAGATCGTGAGCGTCATGCTCCGCGGCTTTTGATGGATGTCAGCTTGCTCCGCGTCACCAACGGCTAAAGCGCACGGTTCCGAAGCGACAACGCCAGGTTTCGTGTTTCCCTGCATGGAAGGAGAAGACGATGACCCGCGAAGCACGTAGCATGCGCCACCCCAAAGCCGCCCGGCAGAACCGCCACATCCCCATTCCCCATTCGTCGTGGACGCGGCGTGAATCGGCGTCCGGTCCCGCGGCGCGGCTGGGCGCGGACGATTTCTGGGCACGCCTGGGCCTGTGACGGGGAATGATGTTCGGGATACGGTCCGGTTCTGATTGGACCGGGCCGGTGCCGACTGGCCGTTGTTCGCCGTGATTTCCCGTTCGCCCGGCTGCCGAACGATTTTGTCAGCGGAAGACCACCGTCCTGCCGCCGTTCAGCAAGACCCGCCGGTCAGCCAGCCAGCCGACCGCGCGGGCCAGCACCTGTGCTTCGATATCGCGGCCGATGCGGATCATGTCTTCGGCGCTGGCGCGATGGTCGACGCGTTCGACCGCCTGTTCGATGATCGGCCCTTCGTCCAGATCGGCGGTGACGAAATGGGCGGTGGCGCCGATCAGCTTGACGCCGCGTTCATGGGCGCGGTGATAGGGGC
The DNA here is from genome assembly GCA_050251675.1 of Sphingobium sp. Lineage (GTDB taxonomy): Bacteria > Pseudomonadota > Alphaproteobacteria > Sphingomonadales > Sphingomonadaceae > Sphingobium. The sequence goes on along the minus strand of JBFWMJ010000047.1, from coordinate 829 downwards.
GCGCGCCCTTGAAACCGGGCAGGAAGCTGTGGTGAATGTTGATGCAGCGGTCGGTCAGCCGAGTGGTCAGCGCGTCGGACAGGATCTGCATATAGCGCGCGAGGATGAGATAGTCCGATTGCGTCCGGTCGAAAATGTCGATCAGGGCGGATTCCTGCGCCGCCTTGTCCCCATTGGCTGGTAGTTCATGATAGGGGATGCCGTGCCATTCGGTGATGCGGCGCAGGTCGGGATGGTTCGACACCACGCCCATGATGTCGACCGCGAGCGTGCCGCTGTGCCAGCGATGCAGCAGGTCGGCCAGGCAATGCGACCCCTTTGACACGGCGATCAGCATGCGGGGGCGATGGTCGGACGCGCTCAGCCGCCAGTCCATCGCGAATTCTTCCCCGATGACGGAAAATTCGGTGCGCAGCCGGGACGTGCCTCCCGCCGTCCGTTCATCTGTCCCTTCGAACGCCACCCGCATGAAGAACCGTCCCGATTCGCGGTCCGCATATTGCTGGCTGTCGGTGATGAAGCCCCCGCGGTCGGCCAGAAACCGGCTGACCGCCGCGACGATGCCGACGCGGTCGGCACAGACCAGGGTCAATATCCAGGACGGGCGGGCAGGATCGGTCACGTGTCACATCTCCGGTAAATCATCTGCGGCCTGCCCTAAGTCATCCATCTGAACAAGGGGTTAGAAAAGGGGAGGGTGGTCGATTGTGCTTTGCCCTGATCAGTCCCGGTTGTCCGCGGCGGATCGATGTTCGGTGATGAAGGCCCTCCAGTGGCGGTTCTTCCCATGCCTGCGATGCTGACCCGCCTTTGACAGGTGGCGCTTCGG
>JBFWMJ010000046.1:0-20653 GCA_050251675.1 Sphingobium sp. | reverse complement strand
GTTCCACGCTGTAGATCCCCACACCTCCCTGACTTGGCAGAAAGGCTTCAAGGTGGACGACTTTTACGCCGCCCGCAGCAGGACTATCCCGCCGCTAGCGTGGCCGAATATTGCTCCGCCGTTCTCACACGGCAGAGCAGTTCGACGGGCCAACGGTGCCGCCAGCTATGCACAAAAGCGAACTTCACGGCCTTTGGCTCGCGAAGAACTGCGTGGCCTTTTTTAACACTTCCCTCTCCTCCCGCAGCACACGGTTCTCAAGGCGAAGGCGTTCATTCTCACGTGCCAGATCTGCCTGCGGCGCTGAAACCAAATCACTGGGCCGATACTGCGATACCCACTTGCCCAGCGTCGACTTCCCTATCCCCAAATCCGATGCAACCCGATCGCGGGGCAACCCGCTCGTCAGCGCAATCCGCACCGCCTCCTGCTTGAACTCTTCTGTATGCTTGATCATCTCGTCGGTCTCCTGTTGCGAGCTCTAATCGCTCAGGTGACCGGCGCAAAACCGTTACAAGTCCATGTCGAAGGCGATCCGCTCGCGTTCCGGCAAAGCGGCCAGCGCGCGATGCAGTGCCTTCAGCTTCTCGCACGCTTCGATCGTGCGATCGGCTGACACCGCCGGGTCCACAAGGGCATCGAGGCGGTCGTCCCCGGTCCACCGCTCGCTCATCCTCCGCCTGGAATGATCGACGGCGAGATTGCGCACAATGCGATAAAGATAGCCGACCGGGCGCAGGATCAGAGGGGTTCGGGCGTCGTCCCGCCCCTCGCCTGAAAAGCGCAGCCAGGCGTCCTGCACCACGTCTTCGGCCGCCATGCGATCGCCGACGATCGGCAAGGCATAGTCGATCAGCGCCGCGCGGTGACGCAGATACAGGTTCAGTCTTCGGCTGTTCTGTTCCGACCCCATATCGGTTCCGATCTTGCGCAGCAACGCGGTGCGGCGGCCCCTTCGGCGCGGCAATCGCCACTGTTGCGAATGAATGTCAAGCCCGCCCCGGGGCAACGGCAACCACGACAGTCTTTTACGGGGCGGAGCACCCGCATTGATGGTCCATGATTGTCTCTGCGTGAACCGGCTTCCCTGCCGCGTCTGTCGCGGAATCAGCGGACCTTAGGACGCTGAACGGACGGTGATCGGTCATTCCGTCACGGTATGCAGGCTGGTGTTCATGCCGTTCCGATCAGGCGCACATCAGGGCTGAAGACCGTCGAACAGGATGGTGATGAAATCGTCGGAAAGGCTGGCGATGGCGGCGTCGTCGCGCAGGTCGATCGCGTAGATCTGTTGCATGACGGCCGGCGCGACGAACAGCTGATAGCCTGCGGAGATCAGGATGTTGGACAGATGGCCCGGCGGTAGCGGCATCAGTTCGCCCGCCTCCACCGCGGCCGCGGCGATCGTGTCGATCGCTTTGAACGTATCGTTGAGATAATGTTCCTCCAGCCAGGCCAGCCGCTCACTTCGGGCCAGCGCCTCCTGCAGGAAGATTTTCCCATATTCCGGGTTGCGGGCGTTCGCCTCGATCAGCAGGCGCAGGAACATCTTGAGCCGCACGATCGGCGACAGATCGGTCGCCAGGGTACTGACGAAGGGGAAAGTCACACGGCGTTCCTGCACCAGCCGTTCCACCACGGCTTTCCAGAAGCGGCTCTTGCTGCGGAAATAATAGTTCACCATCGACTGCGTCAGGCCGGCGCGCTCGGCGATCATCGCGGTCGTCACGCCGGCATAGCCATGCTGCGCGAACAACGCCGCGCCGGCGTTCATCAGCCGGTCGAGCGGTTCGGCGCCGTCGGATCGCTGGCCGTGGGACGAATGGGACGGGTGATGCGGTGTGTGGACGGCGGCAGCCGGCTCCGCAAGGGAGAGGCGCCAGGGAGAAGCGGCGCGCGGCTTGGGAGAGAGTCCTTCGAACAGCGCCTTGACGAAACTGTCGCGCACCGCGCCGCGATCGCTGCTGGCGTCGGTATGAAGGGCATGCAGCCGTTGCGTTACCGATGCGAAGGCAAAGGAGAGATAGCCGGCCGACGAGAACAGGAAGGCCAGGTTCAGCATCGACACCTTGCGCAACTGCCCGGCATCCATCGCGGCCTGCGCGGTCGCGTTCAGCGCCTGGAAGGCGGGTTGGAGGTAGTTTTCCACCAGCCATTTCAGCCGCGGGCTTTCGCTCAGCACCTCGTGCAGGACGATCATGCCGAGATGAGGTTCGACCACGTTTATCTCGAAGCGCAGGCCGGCCAGCAGCTTGAGACGGGACAGGGGGTCGAGATCGACCAGCATGTTGCTGTTGAGCGGAAAGGTCCGCAGCCGGTGCTCCACCAGCGCTTCCACCACGCTTTCCCACAGCAGCGCCTTGGTTCGGAAATAATAATGGACCATCGGCTGGGTCAGTTCGGCGGCTTCGGCCACCATGGTCGTGCTGACGCCTTCGAAGCCATGCTGGGCGAAAAGATGCGTGGCCGCCCGGATCAGCTTCTCACGGGAATCGCCGGCCGCCAGCGCGGCGCTGGCCCGGGGTCGTCCTCGCCTGGCTGGCACTTTGTTCAATGCATTCTCCGCTCTGCGATCTTCATATCCCGGTAATCCGGCCAGTGCGCTGATATGCCGCGTCCGGTGACGTCGCAAGCACGCAAGGCAAAAGACCGATTGAACAGACTGAAAAATTGAATTATTCAATAGATCAAATGGTATTGGAAACGGGCGCTGGAGCCGGATGTGTCGACGGAGCGGGTGGTGAGGAAGACGGGGGCGGCCCGAGGCAGGGCGGGGAGCGGCGCGCCGGGCGAGGATGCGCCGCGCAAGCACCTGCTGGAAGCGGCGAGCCGGCTGTTCGCGCAGCATGGCTTCGAAGGCGTCAGCACGGCCATGGTGGCGGAAGCCGCCGAACTGACCCAGTCGATGGTTCATTATCATTTCCAGAGCAAGGCGCTGATGTGGGAGGAGGTGGTTCGCCACCTGATGCGGCAGCGGCGGCAGTTCTTCCCCATATCCAGCGCATTCCTGGTGGATATCGAGCCGATCATCCGGCTGAAGATGTTCGTACGGTCGCTGTTCGAGATCAATATCCAGGAACCGCAGTTCAACATGATCTTCCTGCACGAATCGCTGTCGCAGGGGCCGCGCTACACCTGGCTGATGGACCGTTATGTGGGGAAGGTGTTCAAGACCGTCGATGCGATGATGGCGGAGGCGGTCGCGGCGGGACAGGCGCGCCGTTTCCCTGACGACCACATGTCCAACATCATCATGTCGCCGGGCGCGCTGGTCCTGGCGTTCCAGACCATATCGCGCAGCATCTACCATATCGACATCCCGCGCGACGACTATATCCGCGCGCTGAGCGACACGTTCGTCTCGCTGATCTTCGACGGGCTGACGCCGCGGGTACAGCCGGGCGATGGGGGGCCGGCATGATGGGCGCGGGCCGTTCCGACGCCGATGCAGGTCCGGCTTCCGGCCGGCGCTCCGGTCCGCTGGCGGGCGTGCGGGTCGTCGAGTTTTCCGGGATCGGGCCGGCGCCCTTTTGCGGCATGCTGCTGGCGGACATGGGCGCGGATGTGATCTGCATCGACCGCCGCGACGCGCGCACGGACCCGGTGACGGGCGTGCTGGGCCGGGGCAAGCGGTCGATCGCGCTGGACCTGAAGCAGCCCGGCGACGTCGAGACGGCGCTGCGCCTGGTCGATCGTGCCGACGTGCTGCTGGAAGGGTTCCGGCCCGGCGTGATGGAACGGCTGGGGCTGGGGCCTGAACCCTGCCTCGCGCGCCGGCCTGCGCTGGTCTACGGGCGCATGACGGGTTGGGGGCAGAGTGGCCCGCTGGCGTCGGCGGCCGGGCATGACATCAACTATATCGCACTGAGCGGTGCGCTGGCCGCGATCGGCGGGCCGGGCGGTCCGCCGGCGATTCCGCTCAATCTGGTCGGCGATTTCGGCGGCGGGGCGCTGTACCTGGCGATGGGCATATGCGCCGCGCTGGTGGAAAGCCGCCGGTCGGGCGAGGGGCAGGTGATCGACGCGGCGATGACCGACGGGGCGATCTCGCTGATGACGATCTTTCACGCGGGGCGCAGCATCGGCGCATGGAATGTCGAGCGCGGCACCAACCTGATCGACGGTGGGGCGCCTTTCTACAATGTCTATGAAACGGCGGACGGCAGGCATGTCGCGGTCGGTGCGATCGAGCCGCAATTCTACGCGCTGCTGCTCGACCGGCTGGGTCTGGTCGATCCGGTCTGGCAGGCGCAGAATGACGGAGATCGCTGGCCCGACCTGCGCGACCGGCTGACGGCGCTGTTCCGGCAGCGGACGCGGGCGGAATGGACGGCGTTGCTGGAAGGCACCGACGCCTGTTTCGCGCCGGTGCTGGACCTGGACGAGGTGGCGGATCATCCGCACAACCGCGCACGGGAAAGCGTGGTGCGGATCGACGGTGTCGCGCAGGCGAACGCGGCACCGCGTTTTTCGCGCACGCCCGCAGTGCCGGGCCGACGGGCGCCGGTTCCTGGCGAGCATGGGGCGGAAATACTGGCCGAACTGGACCTGAAGCCGGCGTCCGTATCGGAGTCCGCGCCGCAGCACTGAACAGCATAGCAATAAGAAACTGGGAGAGTCCGATGTCGGCGTCATATTTTCTCAAGGCCGAAGACTGTGTCGTGCGCGATGTGCTGGACCGCCGCGCCCGGGAGCATCCCGACCGCGATTGCGTGCAGTTCGACGACGGGGACTGCTGGTCCTATGCCGAACTGCGCGCGCAGGTGCGCCGCCATGCCGCCGCGTTCGAAGCGCTGGGTGTCGCGCAGGGCGACTTCGTGCTCACCTGGCTGCCCAACGGCAAGACGGGTTTCGTGGTCACCTTCGCCCTCAACTATCTGGGCGCGGTCTATGTGCCCATCAACACCGCCTATCGCGGTGCGCTGCTCGATCATGTGATCGAAAATAGCGGGGCGCGGCTGATGATCGTGGACGAACGGTTCATGGACCGGTTGCCGCCCCTGCCCGCGGGACTGCTGGAACGGGTCGTCCATGTCGGCGACGGGACGGGCGGGCAGGCGCCGGCGGGCGCAGTGTCGCTGGAGGAGGCGCTGGCCGGCGCGGGTGAGCCGGGCGAACCGGTGCGCCCTATCCAGCCCTGGGACATTCAGGCCGTCATTTATACGTCCGGCACGACTGGGCCGTCCAAGGGCGTTCTGATCCCCTATGCGCAGGTGCACGAGACTTTCCTGTCCAATCAGCCTGACCATATGAAGGGGCGTCTGCTGTTGACGCTGCCGCTGTTCCACATGGCCGGCGCGGGGGTGTCCTGGGCCTGCGTCATGGCGGGCGGCACGGTGGTGCTGGTGCCGTCGTTCAAGACTGACGCTTTCTGGGACCTGGTCGACCGGTTTGGGGTCACGCACACCATCCTGCTGGGGGCGATGACGCCGTTCCTGCTGAAGGCCCCGCCGTCGCCCGCCGACCGCAGCCATACGCTGCGCACGGTGAACATGGTTCCGTTGTCGGCGGAATCGGGCGCGTTCGCCGAACGGTTCGGCGTGGAGATATGGACCGCGTTCAACATGACCGAGATTTCGACCCCCGTTCATTCGACGGCGAACCCGCAAAAGCCGGGCACCTGCGGCCGGGTGCGGCCAGGCGTGGAGGTGCGGCTGGTCGACGAGAATGATTGTGAGGTGCCGGTGGGTGAGGTGGGCGAGATGATCGTCCGCGCCGACCATCCCTGGGTGATGAACGCGGGATACAACCGCAACCCGGAAGCGACCGCGAAAGCGTGGCGCAACGGATGGTTCCACACCGGCGATGTCTTTCGTCAGGATGCCGACGGCGACTTCTACTTCGTCGACCGGCAGAAGGACGCGCTGCGGCGGCGGGGTGAGAATATCTCCTCCTGGGAAGTCGAGCGCGAGCTCAACAGCCATCCCGCTGTCCGCGAATCGGCGGTGATCGGCGTGCCGAGCGAATATGGCGAGGACGATGTGATGGCGGTCATCGAGCCGGTCGAGGGGCATGCCGTCGATGAGGTCGACATCATCACCTTCATGCGCGAGCGGGTCGCGCATTTCATGGTGCCTCGCTATGTCCGCTTCGTCCCGTCACTGCCCCGCACGCCGACGGAGAAGGTGGAGAAGCACCGCCTGCGCGCGGAGGGCGTCACCCCCGACTGCTGGGACCGTGAAGCCAATAATATTGTCGTCAAAAGCGAGCAGCTGGCGTGAAGCTGGGGGACGAGGTGGACCAGGCTGTGGGGAACGGCACCGACATACGGCCGGTCACACGGCTGCTGATCGCCAATCGCGGGGAAATCGCGATCCGCATCGCCCGCGCGGCGGCGGACATGGGGATCGAAACGGTTGCGGTCCACGCGACCGACGACGCCGCGTCGCGGCATGTGCGCGCCGCCGATGCTGTCGTGGCGCTGCCGGGGCGGGGCGTTGCCGCCTATCTGGACGCGGGGGCGTTGCTGGACGCGGCGGTCGGCGCGGGGTGCGACGCGGTGCATCCGGGCTATGGCTTCCTGGCCGAGGACGCGGCCTTTGCCGCGGGCTGCGCCGCGCGCGGGCTGCGGTTCGTGGGGCCTGACCCGGAATCGCTGGCCACGTTGGGGGACAAGACGGCGGCGCGGGCGCTGGCCGCGCGGCTGGGCGTGCCATTGCTTGCCGGGACCGATCATGCCGTGACGCTGGAGGAGGCGCAGGCGTTCCTGCATGGCGCTGGCCGCGGCGGCGCGATGCTCAAGGCGCTTGCCGGCGGCGGCGGCCGGGGCATGCGCATCGTCGAATCGGCGGAGGCGCTGCCCGATCTGTACGCCCGCTGCGCGTCGGAGGCCGAGCGCGCCTTCGGCAACGGCGCCCTCTATATTGAGCAGTTCCTGCCCCGTGCCCGCCATATCGAGGTGCAGGTGATCGGCGACGGCACCGGCGCCGTCAGCCATCTGGGCGAACGCGAATGCACGTTGCAGCGCCGGCACCAGAAGATCGTGGAGATCGCGCCGTCGCCTGACCTGCCCGAAACGGTACGCCGCGCCATCTGCGGCGAGGCGGTGCGCATGGCGCAGAGCCTGCGCTATCGGGGACTGGGCACTTTCGAGTTCCTGATCGACGCCGACGATCCTGCCCGCTTCTACTTCATGGAAGCCAACCCGCGCATCCAGGTGGAACATAGCGTGACCGAGGAGGTCACGGGCGTCGACCTGGTGCAGGCGCAAATCCGGGTGGCGGGCGGGGCGCGGCTGGCCGATATCGGCCTTATGCAGGCGGACGTGCCGGCGGCAAGCGGCTTTGCGATGCAGATGCGCGTCAATCTGGAACGGATGGACCCGGGCGGCGCGGTGTTGCCGAGCGCCGGGACGATCACGACCTATCACATGCCGTCGGGGCCGGGCGTGCGCGTCGATGATTATGGTTATGCCGGATACGCCAGCAGCCCGGCCTTCGACCCGCTGATCGCCAAGCTGATCGTCCGGCAGGGCGGTGTGTCCGACCCGGCCGGCTTCGCGCGGCTGGTGGGCAAGGCGCGTCGGGTGCTGGCCGAATGCCGGATCGGCGGCGTTGAGAGCAATCTGCCGTTCCTGCGTGCGCTGATGGCGCATCGGGCGGTTGCCGCCCATGTGGTGACGACCCGTTTTGTGGAGCAGGAGCAGGCGGCGCTGATCGCCGCCGCCGCCGGGCTTGCTGACCCCGAGCAGGCGGCGGACGCCGTGCAGGCGGAGGGGATGGGACCGGCGATGACGGTGCCGGAAGGTGCGCTGGGCGTCTTTGCTTCCTCGCTGGGCGTGCTGGTGTCGATTGATGTGGCGGTCGGCGATGCCGTGCGTGCCGGGCAGGGTGTCGCCGTGGTCGAGGCGATGAAGATGGAGCATGTCGCGACCACGGATCGGGGCGGCGTGGTCGAGGCGATCTGCGCGGCGCCGGGCGACATATTGGCGGAAGGCGCTTTGCTGGCGATCATCCGGCCCGACGCGGCCGGCGAAGAGGTCCGAGAGGAGGTGGCGCAGGTCGCGATCGACGCCGTGCCCGAACGGCTCGCCGAGGTGATCGAGGCGCAGGCGCTGCTGAGCGATGAGCGCCGCCCGGACGCGGTGGCGCGCCGCCGCCGCACGGGCCTTCGCACCGCGCGCGAGAATATCGCCGACCTGTGCGATGCGGACAGTTTCACCGAATATGGCGGACTGGGCATCGCCGCGCAGCGCCGCCGCTTTCCCGAGGAGGAATTGCGGCGGATGAGTCCCGCCGACGGGCTGATAACCGGCATCGCCAGCATCAACGGCGCGACCTTTGCGCCCGATCGCAGCCGGTGCATGGTCATGTCCTACGACTATACCGTGTTCGCGGGCACGCAGGGCCACACCAATCACAAGAAGATGGACCGGATGTTCGGCATCGCCGCGCAGGAACGGTTGCCGCTGGTCATGTTCACCGAAGGCGGCGGCGGCCGGCCCAGCGACACCGACCATATGTGGGTCGCGGGCGGGGAAACGAGCACCTTTGCCCGGCTGGGGCGGCTGAGCGGACGCGCGCCCATGATCGGCATCGCGGCCGGACGCTGTTTCGCCGGCAATGCGGCGGTGCTGGGCTGTTGCGACCTCATCATCGCGACGCAGGATTCGACCATCGGCATGGGCGGTCCGGCGATGATCGAGGGTGGCGGCCTGGGCGTCTACAAGCCCGAGGAAGTGGGCCCGTCGGACGTTATGACGCGTAACGGGGTCATTGACATACTGGTCGCCGACGAGGCCGAAGGCGTGGAGAAGGCCAGGCAGTATCTGGGCTATTTTCAGGGCGCGCTGGCCGACTGGGACTGCGCCGACCAGCGGCTGCTGCGGCATATCGTGCCTGAAAACCGGCGGCGACCCTATCAGGTGCGTGACGTCATGCACATGCTGGCCGACAGCGGATCGGTGCTGGAACTGCGCCCGCTGTTCGGGCGGGGCATGGTGACGGCGCTGGCGCGGATCGAGGGGCGGCCCTTCGGCATCATCGCTAATGACACCCACCATCTGGCCGGGGCGATCGACAGCGACGGCGCGGACAAGGCGGCCCGTTTTCTGGAACTGTGCGGGACCTTTGCGCTCCCGGTGGTGTCGCTGTGCGACACGCCCGGTTTCATGGTCGGCCCCGAATGCGAGAAGACCGCGTCCGTGCGTCATTTTTCCCGCATGTTCATCAAGGGCGCGGCGATCGGCGTGCCGTGGATGACCGTCGTGCTGCGCAAGGGCTATGGTTTGGGATCGATGGCTATGGGCGGCGGCGGCTTTCACGAAGGGCTGTTCACCGTCGCCTGGCCGACCGGCGAGTTCGGCGGCATGGGCCTGGAGGGCGCGGTGCGCCTTGGCTATCGCAAGGAACTCGACGCTATCGCCGATCCGGCGGAGCGGCAGGCGTTGTATGAGAAGATGGTGGCCGACGCCTATCTGCGCGGCAAGGCGCTGAACGTCGCGACCTATTATGAAATCGACGACGTCATCGACCCGGCCGACACCCGCCGCCGGATCGCCCAGACGTTGAACGCGCATGACTATAGCTGGCCCGAACGGGGCCCGAGAGGATATGTCGACCCCTGGTGAAAAGAGGGGCGGCATGATGAGGGAGAAGGATCATGCCTGTAACCATCCGCCGTCCGGCCGCCGGCCGCGCCCTGTCCGGCATGGATCAAAGGGCGGGGCCGGGGACCGGAGGCGGCGGCTTCGCTGGCGTCAGTAACGCCTATCGCTGGCATGTGGTCGCCGTGCTGCTGTTCGTGTCGCTGTTGTCCTATGCGGATCGCAGCGTCCTTATCGTCCTGGTCACCTCCATCAAGCAGGACCTTGGCCTGTCCGACACGCAGATGGGCGTGCTGCTGGGCCCGGCCTTCATCATTCTCTATGTCGTCGCCAGCCTGCCGATCGGCTATCTGGCGGATCGGATCAGCCGCCGGAACCTGCTGCTGGCGGGTGTCGCGGTCTGGAGCGTCGGCACATTCGCCTGCGGCCTTGCGGACAGTTTCGGGTGGCTGTTCGTCGCGCGCGCTTTCGTCGGCGTGGGCGAGGCGGCCGTGATCCCGTGCAGCTATTCGCTTATCGCCGACTATTTCCCGTCCAATACGCGGGGACGCGCGACGGCGGTGGTCGCGGCGGGCATGGGGCTGGGCAGCGGCGCGGCGCTCTATGGCGGCGGCGTGCTGGTGGCGCTGGGGACGAGCTGGCGCGGGATCGCCTGGCCGATCATCGGCCCGCTGGAACCATGGCAGTTTGTTTTCGCGATTTGCGGGCTGACGGGGATTGCGGCGATCGCACTGCTCGCCACCGTGGCGGAACCGCCCCGGCAGGACGGCGCCGGCACTGCGGAGGAAGGCGCGCCGCCGCGTCTTTTGACGTTTGTGCGCGCGCATGCGGTGACGGTGACGCTGGTGCTGGGCGCCTATGTGCTGGGCGCGCTGATCCTGAGCGCCGGATCGTCGTGGCTGCCGACCATATTGGTGCGCGGCCAAGGCATGGGTGTGGAGGAATCGGCTTATCTGTCCGGCCTGATCGTGCTGGCGGTAATGCCGGTGACGACGCTGGTGGGCGGTTATGTCGGCGATCATCTCACGCGCACCCGCGCCAGCGGCCGCTTCCTGATCCCGGTGGTGATCTTCCCTTTCTTCGTGCCGGCGGTGCTGCTGGCGCATTACGGGATGGCGACGCCGCTGATCGTGACGGGCGTGGCGATATTCTATCTGGTGGGCGGGGCGATTTCCACCACGGTCTATGCCGCGATCCAGGACGTAGTGCCCAACCGGCTGCGCGGGCAGATGCTGGCCCTGTACCAGCTGCTCGCCAACGTCATCGGCGTCAGTCTGGCCGCACCATCGGTGGGGTTCGTGACCGACCATGTGCTGCGCGATCCCGACCAGCTGGGTCTGGCCTTCATTCTGGTGTGCGGGCCGGTCGCGCTGCTCGGCTTCCTGTTCGCATTGCTGGCGATGAAGGGCTACGCGCGGCTGCGAACCGATATAAATTGATCTATTGAAATAATCATCATTTCAATTAATCAAGCCTTCGGTTCGTTGGAAGGAAGAGAGTCGCATGATCGATCGGCTGTTGATTGCAAACCGGGCGGAGATCGCCGTGCGGATCGCGCGGGCGGGGAGCGACGCCGGCATCGCCACGGTCGCGCTGTTCGCGGCGGATGAGGCGGATTCGCCTCACCGTTTCCATGCCGACAGCGCGGTGCCGCTGCCCGGGCGCGGGCCTGCGGCGTATCTCGACATCGACGCGCTGATCGCTGCCGCGGTGGAAAGCGGCTGTGACGCGGTACATCCGGGCTATGGATTTTTAAGCGAAAATGCCGATTTCGCGCGGCGCTGCGCTCAGGCCGGGCTGGTTTTCGTGGGCCCGTCGCCCGAAACGCTGGCCCTGTTCGGCGACAAGGCGACCGCGCGCGCCTTTGCGGCGGAACAGGGCGTCGCGGTGGCACGGGGCACCGGGGTGGACGCTGGCGTCGATGGCGCGCGGGCGCTGCTCGCCAGTCTGGGCGATGGCCGCTCGATCATGCTGAAGGCGGCGGCGGGCGGCGGCGGACGGGGCATCCGCCCGGTGGGGGCGGGGGACGATCTGGAACAGGCATGGGCGCTCTGCGCGGCCGAGGCGCGCGGCGCATTCGGCGACGACCGCGTCTTTGCCGAGGAACAGATCGGCCGCGCCCGGCATATAGAGGTGCAGATCGTGGGCGACGGTACGGACGCGATCCACCTCTACGAACGGGAATGCAGTCTGCAGCGGCGGCGGCAGAAGCTGGTCGAGATCGCGCCCAGCCCCTGGCTGGAGGATAGGGTGCGGCAGCGGCTGCTGGAGGAGGCGGTCGCACTGGCCCGCGCCAGCGCCTACCGGGGGCTGGGCACCGTGGAGTTTCTGGTCGAGACCGACGAGGAGGGGCGCGCCACCGGCCGCCATATCTTCATCGAACTGAACCCGCGTTTGCAGGTCGAACATACCGTTACGGAGATGGTGACGGGGCTGGACCTGGTGGCGATCCAGATCGGCATTGCCAATGGCGCGACGCTGGCGGCGCTGGGACTGGACGCGGTTGCGCCGCCGCAGGGCCATGCGGTGCAGTTGCGCGTCAATATGGAACGCCTGTGGCCCGATGGCGCGATTGCGCCGTCCGGCGGACGGATCAAGGCCTATGATCCGCCGGCGGGCCCCGGGGTGCGCGTCGACGGTTTCGCGCGGGTAGGCTATCGCACGTCGCCGCTATACGATGCGCTGCTGGCGAAGCTGATCGTTCATGCGCCTTCTCCCGATTTCGGCGACGTGCTGCGACGGGCGCGGCGGGCGGCGCGGGAGTTTCGGATCGACGGCGTCGAGAGCAGCCTGCCGCTGCTGCGGGCGCTGCTGGATGATCCCGCGCTGGCGCAGGGGCGGATCGACACCGGCTATCTGGAGCGGGAGACGGTGCGGCTGGCCGCTGTCGCCGCGTCCCTGACGCCGCCCGATGGCGATGATGCGGCGGCGGTCGATGACGGCGGACCCTCGCCCGACGACGCGATTCCGGCCGGGCTGGTCGGCGTGTTCGCGCCGACGCCGGGCCAGTTGGTACAGATCGATGTGGCGCCCGGCGATCTGGTGTTCGCAGGCCAGCGGCTGGCGGTGGTCGAGGTGATGAAGATGCAGACCGGCATCGTCGCGCCGGCGGCCGGCCGGATCGACCGGCTGTTCCGGCAGGTCGGCGACGGGATCGATGCCGGCGCGGCGTTGATGGCGTTGCATCCGCAGAATGTCGCGCAGCCCGAAGGCGGGACGGGCGCCGCGGACGCCGACGGGTGGAGCGATGCGGGTTTGCGCCTGCTGGAGGAGCACCGTCGGGTGCTGACTGACGATGCACGGCCCGGTGCGGTCGCGCTGGCCGCGCGACGGGGCGCGAAGACGGCGCGGCAGCGGATCGCAACCTTGTGCGACGCCGGCAGCTTTGTGGAGATTGGCGGGCTGACGCGGGTCGAGGGCGTGGGAGACAAGGCGCCGGCGGACGGCGTCATCGTGGGCACGGCGCGCATCGATGGCCGCCCCGTCGTTCTGATGTCACAGGATTTCTCCGTATTCGGCGGCAGCGTCGGCCATCTTGGCGCGGCCAAGGTCGACCGTGCGCTGGAACTCGCGCTGCTCCATGCCATGCCGCTGTTGATGCTGCTGGACGGCGGCGGTCACCGCATTCAGGACGGGCAGAATTCGCGCGACTATGCCGTCGGCGGCGACATGTTCCAGCAGATGACGCGTCTGTCGGGTTATGCGCCGATCGTATCCGTCGCGCTGGGCGCCGGTTTCGCCGCCAATACGAACATGGCGGGCTTTTCCGATTTCGTCGTGATGGTGCGGGATCGCGCGACGCTGGGCATCGCCGGGCCGGCGCTGGTGAAGGCGGGCACGGGCGAGGTGATTGACGCGCAGGCGCTGGGCGGGGCGCAGGTGCAGGTCGACCAATATGGGCTGGCCGATCTGGCCGTGGATAGCGAGGAGGAGGCGCTGGACGCCGCGCGCCGCTTCCTCAGCTATCTGCCCGGCAATGCCGGCTTGCCGCCGCCCTGTCTGGCGCGCGACCCGCGCGATGATGGCGCGGATCATGCCGCGCCGCTGCTGCGCGCCGTGCCCACCAATACGCGGCTCGCCTATGACGTGCGGCCGGTCATCGACCATATCGCCGACCGCAACAGCCTGTTCGAGATCAAGCCGGGTCATGCGCCCAATCTGGTGACGGGTTTTGCGCGTATCGCCGGCCGCCCGGTCGGCTTCATCGCCAATCAGGCGCTGGTGCTGGGCGGGATGCTGGATGCGGCGGCGTGCGAGAAGGGCGCGCATTTCATCGGCCTGTGCGACGCCTTTGGCCTGCCGCTGATCTATCTGGTGGACGTGCCGGGCTTTTCGATCGGATCGGCCGCCGAAAAGAGCAATCTCGGCCGCAAGAGCGCGCGCTTCCTGTTCGAACTGGGCAACGCCACCGTGCCGCGCGTCTCGGTGATCCTGCGCAAGGGCTATGGGCTGGGCTATTTCGCCATGGCGGGCGGCCGGACCTATCGCGCGGACGGCGCCTTCGCCTGGCCGGACGCGGAGATCTGCGCCATGTCGGTGGAGGGGTCGGTCGACGTCGCCTACCGCAAGCTTTACGAGGCCGCGCCCGATCCGGCGGCGAAGCGGCAGGAACTGATCGATGGAATCCGTGCTCGCATCAGCCCGATACAGGCGGCCGAAGGCTTCGGTATCGACGACCTGATCGACCCGCGCGAGACGCGCGCGCGCATCATCGATGTGCTGGACCGCGCCCCGGCGCGCCGTGACCTGCATATGCCCCGAAAGATGCGGGGCATCGCGCCCATCTGACGCCATCGATCAAAGGAGAGAGGAAAATATCGCGCGCTGCAATTTGGGCTTGCTGCGGATAGATCGATTGGGTTAACAGATTTATCTATAAATAAAATGGTGCCTTGGTTCTATAAAATACAGGATTGGGGCTGAACATGGGGAGAGCGACCGTCGGTTCGCAGCCCCGTGTGAAAAAGAGGCCAACGAAGAAGCGGCCGTACAGGGCCGCAGGGAGAGGGGTAATGCGATATTTGGATTCGGTAAGCCGATCGGCCACGGTGTTCGCCATTGTCATGTCGCCTGCGGTCGTGGTGCCCGGCGCCCTTGCGCAGTCGGCATCATCTTCCGCCAATGACGTCGCCGAAATCGTCGTGACGGCGCAAAAACGTGCCCAGTCCGCCAATGACGTGCCCATTTCGCTGGCGGTGCTGTCCGGCGACGTGCTGGCCGATCGCGGGTTTCGCGACACTACGGATCTGGCGGTGCTGGTGCCCGGCTTCTCCTATTCGGACAGCGGGCTGAACACGCCAGTCTACACCTTGCGCGGCGTGGGCTTCAACGATCCCAGCCTGGCAACGACGCCCACGGTGGCCGTCTATGTGAACGAAGTGCCGCTGACCTATCCGGTCTTCACCAAGGGCGCGGCGCTCGACCTGGAGCGGGTCGAGGTGCTGAAGGGGCCGCAGGGCATTCTCTATGGCCAGAATTCCACCGGCGGCGCCGTCAATTATATCGCCAGGGGCCCGACCGACATTGTCGAGGCCGGCCTGTCGCTGGGTTACAGCCGTTTCGATACGGTCGACGCGACCGGCTATGTCAGTGGCCCCTTGTCATCCACCTTGCGCGCGCGTGTCAGCGCGACGACGACGCAGGGCGGCGAATGGCAGAAAAACTATACCCGCGACGATGAACTGGGCGCGGTGCATCGTGTGGCGGGACGATTGCTGCTCGACTGGCAGCCCAGTGAGAGCGTCAAGATCGAGTTCGGCCTCAATGGCTGGAAGGACACGTCGGACACGCTGGCGCCGCAATTGGTCGCGATCCGCCCCTCCATTCCCGCGATGGTGCTGCCCGAAGTGGTGAATGCGCCGCTTGCTCCCGCCAATCCGCGCGCCGCCAACTGGATTGAAGGCGTCAACCTGGAACGCAACGACCGCTTCGTCCAGGCCTTTGTCAAGGCGACGATCGGCCTCACGGATTCGATCGACCTGGTATCGATCAGCGCCTTTTCCGACGTCAGGACGAGGGCCAACCTCGACCGCGGCGGCATGGATGTGGAGCAGCAGTGGATTCACACGAACGGGGCGATCAAATCCTATTATCAGGAACTGCGCGTCGGCGGGAACGTGCCGGGGCTGGTCAACTGGCTCGTCGGCGCCAACTATCGCCATGACGACAGCAGGGACCGGCAGGAAATCCATTTCGCCGCCGCTTCCACCACCCAGAATGTGCTGGGTGTGAAGTTCGGCGGCAACTTCCTGTACGGCAATCAGCAGATCGACACCTGGGCGACATTCGCCAATGCCGACTGGCAGCTGCCGGGCAACCTCGAACTGTCCACGGGCCTTCGTTACACAAAGGACATGCGCGACTTCAACGGGTGTACGGGCGATGGCGGTGATGGCCTGGGCGGGCTCGCCATCAGCCGCCTGAGCGCGTTGCTGCGCGAAGGCCGCGGTCTGCCCCCGGTGGTCGGCGGTTTTGGCGCCGGTGAATGCTATACGCTGAACGCCAATCTGGAACCGATCGAGGTCCAGAACGAGCTCAACGAGGATAATCTGTCGCTGCGCGTGGGGCTCAACTGGAAGCCCGCGCGCGGGATGCTCGTCTACGCCAGCTATAATCGCGGCTACAAATCGGGCGCGGTGCCGACTAGTTCGGCGACCTATGCCGTGCAGTTGACGCCGATCCGGCAGGAGCGGGTGGAGGCCTATGAAGCCGGCGCGAAACTCAGCCTGCTTAATCGCACCTTGCAGCTCAACGGCGCGATCTTCCGCTACGACTATAAGGACAAGCAGCTTTACGGCCGTATCCTCGACCCGGTGTTCGGGCCGCAGCGGGCGCTGGTCAATATTCCCAATTCGCGGGTCCAAGGGTTCGAGGCTGACGCGCAGTGGCGTCCGGTCGACGGCCTGACGCTGCATGGCGACGTCACCCACATCAAGACGAAGATCATCGAATATGAAGGCTATTCACAGACCGGCGTCTTCCAGAACTTCGCCGGAAAGCCGTTCAACTTTGCGCCGAAATGGCAGTATAATGCCGGCTTCGCCTATGAACATCCGCTGACCGACGATCTCACCGGATCGATCGGCGCGGATGTTTCGTACCGCTCGCGCACCACGGCGGATTTCAACGCGGAATATCCGGTCGGCACGATCGATCCCGCCTTCGTCGTCAAGAAATATACGACGCTTGACCTGCGCGCGGGCGTGGGCAAGGCAGACGGGCGCTGGACCGTCACCCTGTGGGGCAAGAACGTCACCAACGCCTATCGCTACAGCAATGTGTACTACACCACTGACGCGGTGCTGCGGACGCCGGAGCGCCCGGCCACCTATGGCGTCACGCTGGACCTTAAAATGTGAAGAGAGGCGGTATGCCGGGCAGGAACAGACGGTCGCTGCGCTATGCGATCATCGGTGCGGGGATGGCGGGGCTGCTGGCCGCCATCCGCCTGCGCGAACGGGGCGACGAGGATTTCGTGATCTTCGAAAAGAACCCGGATGTCGGCGGCACATGGTATGAAAACCGCTATCCGGGCCTGGCCTGCGACGTGCCCGCGCATGTCTATACCTACAGCTTCGCGCCCAACCCCGACTGGAGCAGCAGCTTCGCGCCGGGACCGGAAATCCACGCCTATTTCCGGCGCATGGCGGAAACCCACGGGCTGCGCGGGAAGACCCGCTTTTCCTGCGAGGTGCGCGCCTGCGACTTCATCGATGGCAGATGGCGGATTACCTATGACGGCGGGTTCGAGGACGCCGATGTCGTCATCGCCGCGACCGGGGTGCTGCACCATCCGCATATTCCCGACATACCGGGGCTGGCCGATTTCGCCGGCCCCTGTTTCCACAGCGCGCGCTGGCCCGAAGACCTTGATTATCGGGGCCGGCGGGTCGGCGTGATAGGGGGAGGGTCGACCAGCGTACAGATAGTATCGGCGCTGGTCGGCTCTGCTGCCCATGTCGTCCAGTTCTGTCGCACGCCGCAATGGGTGCTTTCAACCCCGGCCCTGGCCTATAGCGAGGAAGATCGCGCCGCCTTTGTCCGCGATCCTGCGCGGATGGAGGCGATCCGCAACGATCCCGAATATCTGGCCTTCACCCATTTGTTCACCACCGCGATCATCGATGCGCAGTCGCCGGAAATGGCGCAGATAGAGGCGATTGCCCGCGACAGCCTGGAACAGGGCGTTGCCGATCCCCGGTTGCGCGCCAGGCTGACGCCCGACTATCGCGCGGCATGCAAGCGACTGGTCATGTCGGGCACCTATTACGACAAGATACAGGACCCCGGCGCGACGTTCGAGAATGGCCGGATCGACCAGATCGACGCCGGGGGCGTCACCATGGCGGACGGGACGCGTCATGCGATCGACATTCTGGTGCTGGCGACCGGGTTCGAAACGGACCGCTTCGTGCGGCCGATGCGGGTGACAGGGACGGACGGCCGGTCGCTTGACGCGGTCTGGGGCCGGCGGCCCACCGCCTATCTGGCGGTCGCCATGCCGGGCTTTCCCAATTTCTTCTTCCTGAACGGACCGACCGGCCCGGTCGGCAACTTCTCCCTGATCGACATAGCCGAGCGGCAATGGACCTATGTCGACCAGTTGATCGACCTGTTGCGGGACGGCCGTGCCGCCAGTGTCGAACCGACGCAGACCGCGCTCACCCATTATGACGAGGCGCGGATGGAGGCGGCACGGGGCACCATCTGGGCGTCGGGCTGTTCGAGCTGGTATCTCGACGCCGATGGCGTGCCGGCGAGCTGGCCCTGGAGCTACCAGCGTTTCGTGGAGGAGATGGCCGCGCCCAGGCTGGCGGATTTCGCGCTGTGCTGAACCTGACATCGATGATAGGCGCTTGACGGATTAATCAGCTTATTCGATAAAGCTATAAATTAAATAGCAGTGCAGGAGAGTCGGTATGTTCGACATGGTCATTCGAGGCGGCATGATCGTCGATGGCAGCGGAAAGGATCGTCGACGGGGCGATGTGGCGGTGAAGGACGGCCGTATCGTGGCGCTGGGCGACATCGGCCCTGCCGATGCGAAAACGGTGATCGACGCTGATGGCCTTATCGTCGCGCCGGGCTTCATCGACGTCCATACCCATTATGATGCGCAGCTTTTCTGGGACCCCACGGCGTCGCCTTCGCCCTATCATGGCGTGACTACCGTCATCGGCGGCCTGTGCGGTTTCACGCTCCAGCCGATCACGCGCAAGTCTGTCGACTATATCGTGCCCATGCTTTCTCAGGTGGAAGACATACCGCTGGTATCGCTGCAATCGGCGGTGCCGTGCGACTGGGACGGCTTTGCGGAATATCAGGCGCAGCTGAGCGGGCGGATCGCGGTCAACGCCGCCTTCGCGACCGGCCATTCGGCGATCCGCCATTATGTGATGGGCGAACGGGCCATGACCGAGCAGGCCAGCGCCGATGATCTGGCGCGGATGCAGGACCTGCTTCGCGCGCAGCTGGAGGCCGGGTCGATCGGTTTCTCGACGTCCAATTCGACGACCCACACCGACCATCATGGCGACGCCGTGCCGTCCCGTCAGGCCGCGCATGAGGAGTTTGTCGAACTGGCCCGCGTGTGCAGCGAATATGAAGGGACCATCGTAGAGATCCAGCCGGGGCTCGATTTTGACGACAAGGCCGCGCAGCTGATGGCCGACATGTCGGTGGCGAGCGAGCGTATCGTCAACTGGAACGCGCAATTCATCGGCGCGCTCGACCCGATGGAACGCGACCAGATCCAGCGCCAGCTCGCCATGACGGATTATGTGCGCGCGCGGGGCGGCGACCTGATCGGCCTGTCGGTGCCGGTATCGGCCAACGCCCATATCGACATGCTGCGCGGCGCGGGCTTCGCCATCATCCCCGGCTGGGCCAAGCCGTTCGGCCTTCCGGTGGAAGAGCGTCTGGCTGCTTTCCGCGATCCGGCCGTACGCCAGACGCTGCGCGATGCGGCTTTCGCCCCGGAAGCGATGAAGATTCAGATCGTCACCCAGTTGATGGATCCCGACTATCTGATCGTCGAAAAGGGTCTGTCGGCGCGCACCCGCGCGGTGGAAGGCAAATCCATGCGGGAAGTGGCCGACCTGTGGGGCATCGATCCGTTCAACGTGATGTTCGATATCGCGCTGGAAGATGACCTCAGGACGCTGTTCACCTTTCGGACGGTGGGCGATGATGCGGAAACATATGCGTTCCGCGCCAGGCTGTGGCGCGACAGCCGGATGATCCTTGGCGGGTCGGACGCGGGGGCGCATGTGGAGACGATCGATACCTTCGGTTATTTCACCCAGGTGCTCGACAAGGCGGTGCGCCGCTACGGTGTTGCCAGTCTGGAGGAAGTGATCCACTATTTCACCCAGACGCCGGCGGATCTGGTGGGTTTGCGCGACCGCGGCCTGTTGCGTGAGGGCTGGCGCGCGGACATCACCATTTTCGACGAGAAGACGGTCGCCAGCCTGCCGCTGGAGATGCGCAACGATCTGCCAGGTGGTGCGGGGCGGCTTTACGCCGGCGCCACGGGCATCCGCTGCGTCATCGTGAATGGCGAGGTGGTGATCGACGATGGCGTCTATACCGGCGCGCTGCCGGGCGAAGTGCTTCAGCGCGGGAAGGACACGCGCACCGTGCCGATCCCGCGCTATTTGGAAGCGGCGGAATAAATAGAGGCGTACGGTCGCGCATGACGACCGGCGACCACATCGGATGGAGAGGGTAGGACGATGTACGACTTGGTCATTCGGGGCGGCACCATCTTCGACGGCTCGGGCGGCGATCCCTATGTCGCCGATGTGGCGGTGCAGGACGGCGTGATCGCACAGATCGGCGTCGTGCAGGAGCCGGGGCGCGAGGAAATCGACGCCACGGGGCGGCTGGTGACGCCGGGTTTCATCGACGTGCACACCCATTATGACGGGCAGCTGACCTGGTCGAGCCGGGTATCGCCTTCGTCCGGTCATGGCGTGACGACGGTGGTGACCGGCAATTGCGGCGTGGGTTTCGCGCCCTGCCGCCCGCAGGACCGCACCCGGCTGATCCAGCTGCTGGAGGGGGTGGAGGACATTCCCGAGATCGTCACCACAGAGGGTAGATCGGAAG
>JBFWMJ010000045.1:0-20854 GCA_050251675.1 Sphingobium sp. | reverse complement strand
GACCGCCGGTGGTGTTCATACCATCGTTGATCAACCCGCCGCGCATATTGGACGTGTCGGAAAGCCGGTCCCTGCTGCGCCACATGGCCGCCACTGGGCACGACGCGCATCTGGTCGATTGGGGCGCGCCCGCGGCGGACGATGCGGAGATGGACCTGGCGCAGCATGTGACCGAGCGACTGCTTCCGCTGATAAGTGCCCTGCCGCGCCCGCCGATCCTGATCGGATATTGCCTGGGCGGCACGCTGGCGCTCGCAGCGGCGGCGCTGCATCCTGTCCGGGCGATCGCCACGATCGCCGCGCCATGGCATTTCGACGGCTTTGCGCCACCCGACCGCCACCGCCTCAACACGCTGTGGCGAAATGCGCAACCGATCTGCCGGCAATTGGGCTATGTACCGATGGAAGTGCTGCAATCCGGCTTCTGGGCGCTGGACCCGCAGAGAACCGTTCGGAAATATGCGGCATTCGCCGACATGGCGCCGGGTTCGGAGGAAGAGCGCGCTTTCCTGTCGGTGGAGGATTGGGCGAATGCGGGGCCGCCGCTGACCTATGCGGCGGCCCGCGACCTGTTCGAACGGCTCTATACCGCCAATGAAACCGGCGCGGGCCGATGGATGGTCGGCGGCCGCGCCGTCACATTGCCGGACGATGCCGTGACCCTGACCATAGGATCGACGATCGACCGTATCGTTCCGGCGTCCGCCGCGCCCCGCGCCGGGCGATCATTACTGATCGATCTGGGCCATGTCGGCATGATCGTCGGCCGCCGCGCGCAGACCACGGTGTGGGAGCCGTTATGCGAATGGGTGCGCGCCAGGAGCGCCCCGCATATCCAGAGTTAGCGGCCTTCAGGTCCAGAGGCGGTCGTAGCGCTGGCCCAGCCCGGTCAGCAGTTCATAGGGCGACAGGCCGGAAATATGTGCGGCGCGGGACAGGTCGTAATCAATCGTCAGCCAGTCGCCCTCACCCACATCGGCCGATGCGTCGATGGCGACGGCGATCAGGTCCATCGACACCCTGCCCACCACCGGCAGATGCGCGTCCCCCGCCATTGCCGTGCCACGCCCCGAAAAGGCGCGCAGATAGCCGTCGGCATAACCAAGGTTGAGAATGGCGATATCCATGTCGGCACGCGCCGTGAACGTCCCGTTATAGCCGATCGTGTCGCCGGCCAGGACGCGGCGCCGTTGCAGCACCTGTGCCTGCGGCAGAACGACAGGACGGATGCCGGCCGCGGCCTCCGCACGGGCAATCCCGCCATAGAGCGCAAGGCCCGGCCGGGTGAGATCGAAGGCGAAATCAGGCCCCAGACAGATGCCCCCGCTGTTGGCAAGGGCGTAGCGCCGCGCGCCTACCGTCCGGGCAAGGGAGGCAAACCGGCCCTGTTGCATGGCGTTGAGCGGTGAATCCGCGTCGGCGGAAACCAGATGGCTGTGCAGCGTATCCACCGCAAGCCCGTCGATCAGGGCCGCCACATCGGCGCGCCAGTCCAGCCCCAGCCGGTTCATGCCGGTATCGACCATTACATCGCAGATGCCGCCGCCCGCCGCCTTCCATCGCGCGATCTGCAACGGCGTGCACAGCACCGGGCGTGCCCGCGATTGCAGCGCGACCGCCATATCCTCCTCCCGCACGCCATGCAGGACCGACAGGCCGATGCCGGGATCGAGCAGAGGCTCCAGCGCCGCCGCCTCTCCCCAGTTCGACACGAAAAAGTCGCGGCAACCCGCCGCGGCCAGTCGCTGCATCACGGCGGCCGCGCCCAGTCCGTAGCCATCGGCCTTGATCGCCGCGCCACAGGCCGCGCCACCCCCACGCGCCGCCAGCCAGCGCCAGTTGGAAACCAGCGCCTCGCCGTCAAGGCGCAGGCGCAGCGGAGAGGCCGGTGCAATCATCGCGCCCGCCCCTATCACCATCCCCTCCGGGCGACAACGCGGCGCCGGAATGACCGTCAGGGGCGGCTGAACCGGCCGACCAGTTCGACATGGGTCGACCAGCGGAACTGACCGACCGGCTTTACGCTGTCCAGCGTGTAGCCGGCGGCGGTGAGATGCGCTGCATCGCGCGCGAAGCTGGCGGGGTTACAGGAAATATAGACGACATGGCGCACATCGGACCGGGCGATCTCCATCACCTGCGCGCGCGCGCCGGCGCGCGGCGGATCGAGGAGGATGACGGCGAAGCGGTTCAGTTCAGCAGGCGTCAGCGGTCGCCGGAACAGGTCGCGATGGTCCGCGACCATGCGCCGTTGCGCCCGATTGCCCGCCGCCTTCAGCGCGATCACCAGATCGCGCGCCGCCTCGGCCGCATAAACCGGCCGCGTCCTGCCCAGCGCCAGGGCGAAGGTGCCAAGGCCGCAGAACAGGTCCGCTGCGACGCCATCCGTCGGCAGGCCGTCAAGAGCGGCGTCGACCAGCGCCGATTCCCCATCGGCCGTGGCCTGAAGAAAGGCATAGGGCGGAAAGGTGACCGGTACGCCGCCAAAGCTGACGGTGACCGGGCCGGGTTCCCATCGCGTCTGCGGACCGTCCCCCACATCGATGGTCAACCGCGCAAGCCGCTGATCAGCGGCGAAGGCGCCCAGTGCCTCATCAGCGGCAAGCCCGCCCGGTTCCAGCCCTTCCAGCAGCAGGTCGACACCCTGGTCGGTCAGCGACAGGCGGACATGACAGGTCCGCCGTTCCGGCAAAATTGCCGCCAGCAACGCGCGCAGCGGGTCGATCAGGGCAAAGAGGCGCGGATCGAGTATCGCGCACATGGTGAGGTCGACCAGTTCGTGGCTGCGCTCTCCGGCGAAACCGATGCTGACCTGCCGTCCGTGCCATACGGCGCGCAACGATGCCCTGCGCCGGCTAAGTGGCGGCGAGATGTGGGGCGGGAGCATGACGGCCGGCGCCACCCCCTGCCCGGCCAGCGCGCCGGCCACGCGATCATGCACGAAGGCCGCATAGCTTTCGTCGTCCAGATGCTGCAACTGGCACCCGCCGCACGTCCCGAAATGACGACAGGGCGGGTCGGCGTGATGTGGACCGCGCACCAGCATGAAGGCGTCGGTGACCCGGTCCCCCGGCGCGCTCATCGGGACATGGCGGCCATCGGCGGTCACGCCGTCGCCCATCGCGGCGATACGGACTATAAGGCCGGGATCGGCTACAGGCGCCCGGTCCGTCACAGGCAGCGTGCGATGGCGGCGGGCAGTGCCGCGATCAGGTCATCGGCGACGAATGCAGGCCCGGTCCGCCGCGCCGCCTCCCCGTGCAGCCAGACCGCCTCGCACGCAGCGCGGAACGGATCGCCGGTCGCCGCCAGACGCGCGGTGCACAGCCCTGCGAGCACATCGCCGGTGCCCGCCGTCGACAGCCAGCTGGACGCCGCGGGCGGCATCATGCAGCGTCCGTCCGGCGCGGCGATCACCGTATCAGGCCCCTTGCAAACCACCACCGCGCCGCTCTTCGCGGCGGCGGCCCGCGCCCGGTCGATCCGGCTGCCGGACAGATCGCCGAACGCCGCCCGGAATTCTCCGTCGTGCGGCGTCAATATGGTGCGGTCGGGCAGGCGTGTGACATCGTCCAGCCCATGCAGCGCGTCGGCGTCGATGACGACCGGATGGCCGCTGGCCAGCGCATGGGCGACCCGGTCGCGCGCGGCACGTCCAAGGCCGGGACCGACCAGCAGCGCGGCGACGCGGGGATCGGCGACGTCCTGCTCATCGCGGCTGCGCACGATAGCAAATGGGGGGGCGAATGAGGAGACCGATGGGGAGGCAGACGGAAGCGCGGCCGCTTCCCGTCCCGCGCCGATCAGTTTGACATAACCGGCGCCGGCATGGGCGGCCGCGCGGGCGGCCAGCATCGCCGCGCCCGGCATCGCCCCTTCCAGCACGGCAACCATCCCGCGCCGATATTTATGGCTGTCCCACGCGGGCGCCGACAGGTCCGGCCGTTCCAACCGGTGGATCGCCGCATCGGGGCAATCGATACCGATATCGGCCCGGACCAGCGCGCCCAGCCGATCAGCGGCGGGAAAGAGCATATGGCCGCGCTTGAGCGCGCCGAGCGCGACGCACAGGTCAAAGCGGGGAACGGCCGACAGACAGGCGCCGGTGTCGCTGTCGACGCCGCTGGGCAGGTCGATGGCGATGGAACGGTCGGCCGCATCCGCCAGCATTGCCAGCCGCGCCGCCAGATCCGCCGACAGGCCGCGTGTCAGTCCCGTGCCGAACAGCGCGTCCACCAGCACGGACACGGGCGCCGCCGTCATGGCATCTTCGACCGGTCCGCCCCATGCCTGGCGCGCGCGCTGGCCGGCCGGCGTGCGGCTGTCGCCGGATGCCGCCACCCGCACCGGCACGCCCCGTTCGCGCAGCAGCCGGGCAACAACATACCCATCGCCGCCATTATTGCCCGGCCCGCAAAGCACCAATGTCGGACGCCTGCCGCCCACCCGCCAGATCAGGTCGGCCGCGGCCGCCCCGGCCCGTTCCATCAGGGTATAATCGGTGACGCCGGACGCCATCGCCGCCTGCTCGGCCGCCCGCATTTCCGCTGCTGTCAGGATCGGCGCGCCTGTTCTCACGGCTCTGGTTTCACAATTCCGAGTTCACCGGGCGGGCGCAGCGAATGTCGCTGGCAGGCGATAGCGGTCATCGCCTACCCGCACCTCGATCTGCCGGTCACCGTGCATGGACAGGCCGGGCTGCTCCGCACCATCGGCGGGCGCGATACCGCGTCCATCGGTAACGATAAGGAAACGGCGGAAACCGCCATCGGGATGCCGCAGCGTAAGGGTCGGTCCGGCCGCGCCCTCCCCACGCTCCACCAAGCAGGCGCGGTCCCATTTTCCTCCCTGCCCGATGGCGCATTCGGCCTTGCCATATTCGTCCGACGACGCGGCCGAAGACCCGTCGGACCCGCCGCCGCATGCCCCTAATGCGAAGATCAGCCCCAGCAGGGCGAAGCGGTCAGATATCGGCATAGACATGGGTTTCCGCCTTTGCGCCCGGATGGGTTACCGCCCCCTGAAAGGCGGGACCGACATTGCGCGCATAACGCCACAGTGCCCCTGCCTGATAATCGTTCTGACGCGGTGTCCAGCGTTCGCGCCGTTTCGCCAGATCCGCGTCGTCCACCAGCAGGTCGATCGTGCCGGCTTCCGCGTCGATGGCGATGATGTCGCCATCCTCGACCAGCGCGATCGGGCCGCCATCGGCCGCTTCCGGCCCGACATGGCCGATGCAGAAACCGCGCGTAGCGCCGGAAAAACGCCCGTCGGTGATCAGCGCGACCTTTTCGCCCAGCCCCTGACCGTAGAGGGCGGCGGTGGTCGACAGCATCTCGCGCATGCCCGGGCCGCCCTTTGGCCCTTCATAACGGATGATGATGACCGATCCTTCCGCGATCTGGCGCTCCTCCACGGCGGCGAAGGCGTCCTCCTCGCACTCGAACACGCGCGCCGGCCCGGAAAACTGCAGGCGGTGCATGCCCGCAACCTTCACGATCGCGCCGTCGGGGGCGAGGCTGCCCCGCAGACCGACGACACCCCCGGTCGGGGTGATCGGCGTCCTCGCGTCATAGATCACCTTCTGGTCGGGGTTCCACGTCACCTGCTCGATATTCTCGCCCAGCGTTTTTCCGGTAACGGTCAGGCAATCGCCGTGCAGGAAACCTTCGGCCAGCAGCGTCTTCATCAGCATATAGGCGCCGCCCGCGTCGTGCATATCCCGGGCGACATAGCGGCCGCCCGGTTTCAGGTCGGCGATATAGGGTGTCGACCTGAATATCTCGGCGACGTCGAACAGATCGAAATCAATGCCGCACTCATTCGCCATCGCCGGCAGATGCAGCCCGGCGTTGGTCGACCCGCCGGTGGCCGCGACCATGCGCGCCGCATTTTCAAACGCCTCGCGCGTGCAGATGTCGCGCGGGCGGATGTTGCGCGCCAGCAGGTCCATCACCTGCCGCCCGGCGGCGACCGCGACCGCCTCCCGGCTCTTGTAAGGGGCCGGGGCCATATTGCTGTTCGGCAAGGACAGACCGATTGCCTCGCCCACACAGGCCATGGTGTTGGCGGTGAACTGGCCGCCGCAGGCACCATGGCCGGGACAGGCGACCTTTTCCAGCGCCTCTACATCCTTGAGCGGACAGGCGCCGGCGGCATATTTGCCGACGACCTCGAACACGTCGACGACGGTGACGTCGCGCTCTTCATAACGACCGGGCAGGATCGACCCGCCATAGACGAAGATCGACGGGACGTTGAGGCGCAGCATCGCCATCATCATGCCGGGCAGCGACTTGTCGCACCCGGCAAAGGTGACGAGCGCGTCGTAGCAATGGCCGCGCACCGACAGCTCGACCGAATCGGCGATCACCTCACGGCTGACCAGCGAGCTTTTCATGCCCTGATGACCCATGGCGATGCCATCGGTCACGGTGATGGTGTTGAACCGGCGCGGCATGCCACCCGCCTCATTGACGCCCTGACGGCAGAAGTCGGCCTGCATGTCCAGCGTCGTGTTGCACGGCGCGCTGTCGTTGCCCGCCGACGCGATCCCGACGAACGGGCGCGCAATCTCCTCCCCGCTCAGGCCCATCGCGTAATAATAGCTGCGGTGCGGCGCACGCTCGGGACCGACCGACACATGGCGGCTAGGCAGCTTCGACTTGTCCCACATATGCGTCACCCGTCATCCTTTGATCCGAACGCTTCCTTTCGAGAAAAGGCGCGTTTCACGCAAGTATATTACGACATTTAATAACGATTGGTTGTAATGTTTCAGAAAACCGTTTCTGACCCGCCATATCGCCCACCAGATCCTGTCGCATCTCTACCCCCAGATAGGGGACGCCGCCCGCTTCGGCATGGCGGTTCATCGTCGCATTCAGCAGGCGCCCCGAATAGGGCATCTGGTCACCGACATTCAAGCCAGCCGCCTGAAGCATGGGAATGGCGATCCGCGCGGCGCGATCGTCCTGATTATAGAGGATGCCGATATCCCATGGCCGTTCCTGACCCGGGTCGCTGGCCAGACGCGGCGTGAAGCTGTGCAGCGAGAGGATGAAAGGCGACGTCATGCTGTCGAGCATCGCCGCGACCGCGTGGTGATAGGGATGGTGAAAGCGCATCAGGCGTTCGGCCGGGTCGGCATCACGATTGCCGGCAATGGCATGGCCGTCGCTCATCACCGGCAACAGGCCGGGCGCACCCTCTTCGCGGTTGAGGTCGACGACCAGCCGGGACACGCCGCCCAATATCGCCCGGCATCCCAGCGCGGCGGTCAACATTTGCGCCACTTCCGCCACGCCGATATCGATGGCGATATGCGTGCGCAGCAACGCCGGATCGATCCCAAGGTCGATGTCGGGCGGCACATGGGCGGACGCATGGTCCGCGACGATCAGCATATCGAGATCGCCCTGTTCGATCCGGGTGAAAGCCTCGCTCATCCGTTTCTGATCCTCGTTTCCATGACCCACCAGCCCGGACACGCAGCGCGAACGGCGTCCGCCGCCGACCGGCATGCCGCCGCGCTGTCGAACAGCGCGAAGCCGGTCGCGCCGGACCCCGACATGCGGGCCAGCCGGACGCCGGGCTGTTCGCCCAGCATCGCAACCATTGTTTCGATGACCGGCGCAATCCGTATCGCCGCGGGTTGCAGGTCGTTGCGCCCGTCATGAACGATCGCGTCCAGCGACCCGGACGTCAGCGGGCCGCGATCCACCCGGTCCCAGCCGGCGAACACTGCCGCCGTCGACACCGGCAATCCCGGATTGACCAGCAGCATCGGCATGCCCGCCAATCCGGGGACATCCGTCGCCACCAGCCTTTCTCCGCGCCCTTCGACACGCACTGTCCGGCTGGCAAGGCAGGCCGGCACATCCGACCCCAGCGACAAGGCCAGCGCCTGCTGCCGCACGGGCGGAACATCAATCCGCCACAGGCGCGTCAGCAGCCGCAGCACGGCCGCGGCATCGGCCGATCCCCCGCCGATGCCCGATGCGACCGGCAGGCGCTTGTCGAGGTGTATGGCCGCGCCCAAAGGCCGCTCGCTGCGATGGTGCGGCGCCTCCGCCCGCAACGCCTCAGCCGCGCGGATCACCAGATTGCCGGCGCCCACATCCAGTCCCGCCGCAAACGGCCCGCCAATGGTCAATGTTAGCGCGCCGTCGTCGCGCGGCACGGCTGTGATGAGGTCGCCATCCCCGGCAAAGACGAACAGGCTTTCGAGCGCATGATAACCGTCGTTCCGCCGCGCCCGGACATGTAGCGCTAGGTTGACCTTGGCATAAGCGGTTTCGGCGGGCGCGCTCATGACCGCACGCGCCCTGCCGCCGTTGCGGGACGAGCGCCCGGCGCTTCAGGGCGCAGCATATTCGGGTCTCATCCCCTCGCGGGTCTTCGCCGCGATCCGATCGGCCGCTTCCCCTTCAGCAAAAAGCGATGCCGCGTGCCAGGCATAGCGCGCCTCATAACGGCGTCCAGCGGCCCACAGCGCGTCGCCCAGATGCTCGTTGATCGTGACGTCCGCCGGCGCGCCGGCCGCCGCGCGCTCCAGAATCGGCACGGCCTTGTCGACATTACCGGCGATAAACTGCGCCCAGCCCAGCGAATCTGTGATCGACGGGTCCTGGGGGCTCAGCGCGCTCGCCCGTTCCAGCAGAGCCAGCGCCGCCTGTACATTCTGCCGCCGCTCGATTTGCGCATAGCCCAGATAATTGAGCACCACCGGCTCGTCGGGCGCCTGCCGCGCCGCCCGTTCCAGCACAGTCCGCGCCTCTGCCCAGAGGTCTCCCTGTTCCAGCGCGCTGCCTTCCAGCAGCAAAAGCGTCCAGGGGACGGCATCTGCTGGATAGCGGGACCGGGCCTGACTGAAAGCGGCCGCCGCGTCGCTATAGTCCCCGGCCTGCAAGAGCAGCCGGCCGAGCCGGATATGCCTGTCCGCTTCGGCATCCCGCGCCTGCGCCAGCGTCCGGGCCAGCGCGATGGCGGCGGGCAAGTCGCCGTCCGCGGCCATGGCGTCGACCAGTTCGGCCTGACCAAGCGCCCCGAACCAGCCTTTTTCCGGCACCTTGGCCGCTTCCGTCCTGGCATAGGCGCCATGTCCGGCACGCGTCAGCAGCCGGGCCGCGACGATATGCCCCTCCGCCGAATCGGGGTCGGCGAAGGTCGCGATGCGGGCCAGCCGCAGGCCAAGCACCAGCCCGTTGGATTCGGACGAGACATCGGTCGCGAGCCGTGACAGCAGCCGGGCATAAGCCTGACGCGGCCCGATCGGCGCGGCGAGCATCGACGCGATTTTTCTGCGCCGCATGATGTCGGCGCGCGCGGCGGCGAAATTCGCCTCGCCGGCCGGCAACAGCAGCAGCGCCCTGTCCCGCGCGCCGCGCGCCGCCAGTTGCGCGGCGAACGTCAGGCGGATGCCGGATATGTCGGCCGTACGCACGGCCAGCGCCGGTCCGACATGCGCGTCGGCTTCGTCAACGCGCCCCTGCCCCACCATTTGCAAAACGAGATGCTCGTCCAGATAGCGGCGCGCCAATGGGGCGAAACGCTCTCCGGCATCAATGACGGGCGGCACAGTGCGCCCTTCCCCCATGGCGATCCAGCTTCGCACGATCGGCACGAGGAAGGCGAAATTCGCTTCCTGCGTCAAACGGTCCGCCCATTGGTGCGCCGTGCTCCAGTCCTTGCGGATAATGGCGTCACACAGCAGCAGCAGCGTGCCGTCGCGCGGCAGCAGCCCCCGCGCGTCGAGCAGCACCGCCGACCGCAGGGCCAGCGCCATGTCCCCGCTCTCCAGCGCCTGGAAATACGCACGCCGGGCAATTTCCAGGCTGGCCGGGTCCTGCGCAAGCGCCTCCCCATAGCTGGCGGCGGCGACGCCCAGCGCACCGTCGCCATCGGCCAGCCGCGCGCGCATATAGGCGTAGAGGGCGCCCTGCTCGTCGATCGATGCGCCGGCCGGCACCGCGATCAGGGCAAGGCAGAGCGGAACCAGGCACCTACATATTCGGATAGTTCGGTCCTCCGCCCCCTTCGGGCACGACCCAGTTGATATTCTGGGTCGGGTCCTTGATGTCGCATGTCTTGCAGTGGACGCAATTCTGCGCGTTGATCTGGAACCGTAGGTCGCCCTCTTCCTGCCCGACCACTTCATAAACGCCGGCCGGGCAATAACGCTGTGCCGGTTCGTCATAAAGGGGCAGGTTGTAGCTGATCGGGATCGACGGGTCCTTCAACTGGAGGTGGACCGGCTGGTCTTCCTCATGGTTGGTGTTGGACAGGAACACCGACGACAGCCGGTCGAAACTGATGACGCCGTCGGGCTTGGGATAGGCGATCTTTTCGCAACTGTCCTTGGACCACAGCTTCTCGGCATCGGGCTTGTGCTTCATCGTGAAGGGCAGACCGATCTTCAGTGTGCGCATCCACATGTCGATACCGGCCAGCAGCGTGCCGATCGTGTTGCCGAATTTGGACAGCAGCGGCTCGGCATTCTTGACCAGTTGCAGCTCGGTCGCGATCCAGCTCGACCGCAGATTATCCTCATAATCGTTCAGCACGTCGCTGGCGCGGTCCTGCCGGATCGCCTCGAACGCCGCTTCGGCGGCGAGCATGCCGGACTTCATCGCGGTGTGCGTGCCCTTGATGCGCGGCACGTTCACGAAGCCCGCCGAACAGCCGATCAGTGCGCCGCCGGGAAATGCCAGCTTGGGGACCGACTGCCAGCCTCCCTCGTTGATCGCGCGCGCGCCGTAGGAAACACGGCGACCGCCTTCCAGATAATGGCGGATCGCCGGATGCTGCTTCCAGCGCTGGAACTCCTCGAACGGATAGAGATGCGGGTTGCGGTAGCCGAGGCCGACCACAAAACCCAGCGCCACCTGCCCGTTGGCCTGATGATAGAGGAAACCGCCGCCATAGGCATCGGTCAGCGGCCAGCCCTGACTGTGGATGACCAGTCCCGGCTGATGCTTGGCGGGATCGATGTCCCACAATTCCTTCATGCCCAGGCCATAGACCTGCGGCTCGCTGTCGGCGTCGAGCGCGAACTGGCGTTTCAGGATCTTGGTAAGATGACCGCGCGCGCCTTCGGCGAAGAAGGTGTATTTGGCGTGCAGTTCCAGTCCGGGCTGATAGTCGCCCTTCCGATTGCCTTCGCGGTCGATGCCCATGTCGCCCGTGGCGACGCCCTTCACGCTGCCGTCTTCATTATAGAGGATTTCGGCCGCCGCGAATCCGGGGAATATCTCCACCCCCAGCCCTTCGGCCTGCTCCGCGAGCCAGCGGCACAGATTGCCCAGCGATCCGGTATAGGTGCCCTTATTGTGCATCCAGCCCGGCGTCATGATGTGCGGCATCGCAATCTTGCCGGTCTTCGTCAGGAACCAGTGCTGGTTGTCGGTCACCGGCACCTCTGCCAGCGAACATCCCATATCGCGCCACTGCGGCAGCAATTCGTCCAGCGCCCTGGGATCGATGACCGCGCCCGACAGGATATGGGCGCCGATTTCCGACCCCTTTTCCAGCACGCATACGGACAATTCCTGTCCGGTCTCCTCCGCGCGCTGCTTCAGTCGGATCGCCGCTGACAGCCCCGCCGGTCCCCCACCGACGATGACCACGTCATAGGGCATCGAATCCCGTTCGCTCATAAATCCTCCATTCGGGCGACCGGGGCGTTATCCCCGCTTTATATCCAGTCGCCGCATTACCCTAACGTTTGACCATAGCGCGCGATGAAGATTCTTGACCCCCTCGTCAACCTCTGGCCCTAAAGGAAAACGATGCGGGGATCATTGCAGGGTCATCAGGTGGCGGCCGCCGAAGCCTATCTGGCGTGGTGGGCGCTCGCCGGCGTGGATTGCGCCGTTGCGGAGGAGCCGGGCCACTGGCTGCGCCCCGCCGACGCGGCGCGCGCGCCTGATCGCCTCCCCCCGCCTTCCGATATGGCAACCCCGGTCGCGCGGGAAAAGCCCGCGACTCTCGATCTGTTCCATCTGTGGCTGACGGGCGATGCGCAGCCTGAACGGCGCTGGCCCGGCCCGGTAATCCTGCCGCAGGGCGGGGCGGGTGCGCCGCTCATGGTCGTGGTCGACATGCCGGACCCGACCGACATGACGGCGGGCGCCCTGCTGGCCGATCGCGCCGGGTTGTTGTTCGACGCGATGCTGCGGGCCCTGGGGCTGATGCGGGGGGACGTCCATGTCGCCTCCCTGTTCCTGTCCCGACCGCCCGGCGGGATGGTGGAGACATCCGACCTCCGCTTCGCCGTCGACCGCATGCGTACCCATGTCGCGCTCGCCCGGCCTCGGCGCCTGCTGCTGCTGGGCGACCGGACCGCCCGTGCCCTGCTGCCGGCCGATAGCGACGAGAATCCGGACGGTTTACGAAGCTTTAACTATGATGGCGGCATTGTGCCCGCTGTCGCCACATTTCACCCGCGCCTGCTGCTCACCCAGCCTGCGGCGAAGGCGCAATGCTGGCAAATGTTGCAATGCCTGATCGAGGAAAACCGTCTGTGATCCGCGCCACGACTCGCCTGTCCTGCATCGCCCTGGGGGTCGCCGGCGGCCTGCTTTCCCTCCCCGCCCGCGCCGATACGATCGATCCGGCCGCCCCCGTCGGGACCGTGACCGCCCAGCAAGGCCCGTTGCGCTTGTCCGACGGCGACAAGTCCCGCTATCGCGCGATTTTCGCGGCGTTGCGCGATGAGAAATGGAACGAAGCCCGGGCGATGATCACCGCGCTGGACAGCGGCAACCCCGTCCGCCCGCTGGCGCTGAGCGAACTCTATCTCGCCAAGGGGTCGCCGCGGGTCGAACTGTTCGACCTGCTCGACCTGCTCGACAAGGCTTCGTGGCTTCCCAAGGCCGATCAGATCGCCCGTCTGGCGCAGAGGCGTGGTGCAACCCTCCTGCCCACCCTGCCCCAGGTGCAGAAGATGGTCTGGCTGGGCGCGGCGCCACGGCGCGAATATGTCGCCTCGACAAAAGCGGACATGCCGGCGCAGGCGCTGGCCGGCAGGATGCTGTCCTACATCAAGAATGACGATCCGGCCGGCGCGGAGGCACTGCTCGCCGCGGGCGAATCGGGCCTGACACCGGCCGGGTTGACCGAAGTGCGGCAGCGCGTCGCCTGGTCCTATTATATCGAGAATGACGACGCCAACGCCCGCCGGATGGCGGCCAGGGCGCTGGAAGCGAACAGCGGTGGCGACTGGACGGTTCAGGCCCATTGGACGGTCGGCCTCGCGGCCTGGCGTCAGAATGACTGCCGCGCCGCCGCGCCCGCCTTTGCCGCTGTGGCGGCGACCGCCGGCAATCAGGACATGCGCGCCGCCGGCGCCTATTGGGCATCGCGTGCCTATATGGCGTGCGGCGAACCGCAAAAGGTCGAAAGCCTGCTGCGCATCGCCGCCCGGTCGGAAGAGACATTCTACGGCCTGCTCGCGCGTGAGACGCTGGGCATGCCGATGAGCATGCCTACGGTGGGGCAGCGCTTTGGCGAAATCGACTGGTCCGCGCTCAAGAACAGCCCCAATGCCCGCGCCACGATCGCCCTTGCCGCGATCGGTGAAACGGCCAGGGCCGAAGAGGTCCTGCGTCATCAGGCGAAGATCGGCGGACCCGCGCAATATCAAGCACTGTTGCGGCTGGCCAGCGCCCTCAGCCTGCCTGAAACGCAGCTCTGGCTCGCGCATAACGGGCCGGCCGGCAAACAGCCCGACAGCTTTGCCCGCTTTCCCGTACCCGATTGGCGTCCCGACGGTGGATGGCGGGTGGACCCGTCTCTGATCCATGCCCACACGCTCCAGGAATCGGGCTTTCGCACCAATGCCGTCAGCAGCGTGGGCGCGCGCGGGTTGATGCAGGTCCGTCCCGGCACGGGCAGCGACATGGGGCTGGCGTCGGCCGCGCAACTGTTCGTGCCTTCGACCAACATGGAATATGGCCAGCGCTATCTGGAAACGTTGCGCGACATGCGGGCGACCGGCGGCCTGCTGCCCAAAGTGATGGCCGCCTATAATGCCGGGCCGCTGCCGGTCGAACGGTGGAACAACGAAGTGAAGGACAATGGCGATCCGCTGCTCTTCATGGAATCGCTGCCCTATTATGAAACCCGCGCCTATGTGAACATCGTCATGCGGAACTACTGGATGTACCAGATTCAGGCTAAAGGGTCGGCCGATTGCCTG
The DNA here is from genome assembly GCA_050251675.1 of Sphingobium sp. Taxonomy (GTDB): domain Bacteria; phylum Pseudomonadota; class Alphaproteobacteria; order Sphingomonadales; family Sphingomonadaceae; genus Sphingobium. The sequence continues at coordinate 6,654 of JBFWMJ010000045.1, read as the reverse complement.
ACCGGCATGGCTCAGGGCCTGTGGCCCACCTTTCCCGGCGCGAAAGGGGTGAAGCTGGTGCGCCTGTCCCACGCGGGCGCGGCGTCCCCGGCCAAGGCACTGGCCAGCAACGCGGACTGAGCAGACAAGACCTGCTCGAAATCTTAGCATCCTGCCACCAGCCTGTCGGGATTTTGGCGGGCACCCTAACGGTTTTGCAGTGTTTTAAGGACCTTACTGGTTTTTAGGATGCCAGCTGCCATCAAGGTCAGCAAGTTGGGGGATCAGCGGTTGCACAGCTTCAAAAACCCGCGCACTTACTTTTCGTATTGCATCACCACGATAAACGTCGTGAGATAACCGAGCCAGTAACATATTTGAGCAACGACCGACGGCTCATCCTCTATGACTAGCATAGTCAGACGCCTGCACAACGACCGGAGGACGATGCCGATTCCAGATTAGCACCTTGCGCTAATGTTCTTTTTATGTTCTCCATGCTCCATGGCGATATTGAATGGCCGCGGCGCGACCCAAAACCAATCCAGCACCCGTTTCAACCTCACGCAAAACGAGGCTAACGGCGATTGGCTTGACTCCAGGGAGCAGATCGATGGTCCCACCCCGAAGCTGCGGACGACCGTTACTCCACTGAAATTCAAGACGATCATCACCCGCAACAATTCCCCCGACATCGCCTTCTCACAATCCATCAACGCTTATGCCGGCTGTGAACATGGCTGCATCTACTGTTTCGCGCGGCCCAGCCATGCCTATCACGATTTGTCGCCGGGACTGGATTTCGAGACGCGGCTCTTCGCCAAGCCCCATGCGGCCGACCTGCTGCGGGCGGAACTGTCGAAGCCATCCTATAGGGTGGCGCCGATCGCGATGGGGACCAATACCGACCCTTATCAACCGATTGAAAAGGACTGGGGCATCACGCGCGCCTGTCTGGACGTGCTCGACAAATGCCGGCATCCGGTCATGATCACCACCAAATCCGACCGCATCCTGCGCGATATCGACCTGCTGGCCGGAATGGCGAGGGATGGGCTAGTCGCGGTCATGATCTCTGTCACGACACTCGACCCGGCGACGGCCCGCACGCTGGAGCCGCGCGCGCCCCATCCTTTGCGGCGGCTGGACGCCATCAGGCGGCTGGCGGCGGCGGGCGTCCCGGTGACCGCCAGCATATCACCTGTCATCCCCGCGATCACCGATCATGAAATAGAGGCGCTGGTCGCCCGTGTTGCCGCCGCCGGCGCGCGGGACGTCACCTTCATTCCAGTGCGCCTGCCGCATGAGGTCGCGCCGCTGTTCCGCGCCTGGCTGAGCGCGCATTATCCCGACCGCGCGGCAAAAGTCATGGCGATCATCCGGGACATGCGTGGCGGGCGCGATAACGATCCCAATTTCGGCAGCCGCATGCGCGGGCGCGGCGTGTGGGCGGATCTGATCTGCACCCGGTTCGTGAAGGCGCGCAGGCGCGCAGGCTTTACCGGCGATCGGCTGGTGCTGCGTACCGACCTGTTCCGCCCGCCGGAAGGGGCGCAGATGCGGTTGCTGTGACAGCATCAAGGGCGACAGCGCGCCGCGCGGCCGGGGCCTACCCGACCATGCGCAGGCCCGGCCGCCGCTCCTTTGGCTTATACCCGTCCGCCTTGGGGTCCATCCGTTCGAAACTATGGACGGCAATGCCGGGGATGAGGGAAAAGGCATCGACCTGGTCCGCGCCGATCGCAAAATCCTTGCCCAGGAATATCCGGGCGGCGAGGCCATCGCCGACCGGCGTGCGAAGGAATATTTCGCTGCGTCCCCCCCGGGCGCTCTGTAAAAGCGCCGCCAGTTGGGGCAGCGCGGAAGCATCGGTCGCGTCCAGCACCAGTTTCATGCGCGATGCGCTGGCAATCGCCCGGAACGGTTCGACGGACCGGATCGTGACACGGGGCGTCTCCTCCCCCGGCAGCCGGTCCAGTTCCACCATCAGCAGCGCGCATTCCCCCTCGCGCGCCATCTCCTCGATCGCCTTGCACCCTTCTTCCTCGAAACAGCTGGCCTGAAACTGTCCGCTCTGATCGGAGAAGGTCGCGCTGGCATAGCGGGCGCCGCGCTTGGTTTCGCGCCATCGCACATCTTCCACCATCGCAGCCATGACGGCCATCACGCGCCCTTCGGCATTGGGCGCCCCCATGGGCTGGGCGCATATCGTGCCATAGCTTCTGGCGCCGCGCGCCTCCGCAAGGTGCCGATAGCGGTCGACCGGATGGGCGGAAAAATAAAAGCCGAACGCCTCCTTCTCCTGCGCCATGCGATCGGCGACGCTCCACGCCTGATGGGGCGGTATGCGCACATCGGCATGGGGCGTTTCGACGTCGCCGAACAGCCCGCCCTGTCCGCTTTCGCGGGCATCCGCCGCGCTGGCCGCGACCGTCAGCATGATGTCGGCGGCGGCATGCACCCCGGCGCGGTCGGCGTGGATGCCGTCGAACGCGCCGGCAGCGGCCAGGCTTTCGAGTTGGCGGCGGTTCAGGACGCGCGGTTCTATTCTGACGGCGAAATCGTCCAGACTCCTGAACGGTCCGGCAGCGTTCCGTTCGGCGACCAGCTGTTCCATCGCCTTCTCGCCCACGCCCTTAAGCCCGCCCAGCGCATAGCGGACGGCAAAGCCCAACCGCGCATCCTCCCCCTCAGCCTCGACCGGCTCCACGGAAAAATCGGCGAGGCTGCGGTTGATGTCAGGCGGCAGGCATGTCAGCCCCATGCGCCGCATATCATCGACGAACACCGTCAGCTTGTCGGTCAGATGAATATCATAGGCCATCGACGCGGCATAAAATTCCGCGGGATAATGGGCCTTCAGCCATGCGGTCTGATAAGCGAGCAGCGCATAGGCCGCCGCGTGGCTCTTGTTGAATCCATAGCCGGCGAATTTGTCGATCAAATCGAACAGTTCATTGGCCTTTGCCGACGCGATATCGCTCTTGCGCGCGCACCCCTGCACGAACCGTTCGCGCTGCGCGTCCATTTCGGCCTTGATCTTCTTGCCCATCGCCCGGCGCAGCAGATCCGCATCACCCAGGCTGTATCCGGCAAGGATCTGCGCGGCCTGCATCACCTGTTCCTGATAGACGAAGATACCATAGGTCTCCTCCAGGATAGGATTCAACAAAATATGGGGATATTCAATGTCTTCCTGCCCGTTCTTGCGACGACCGAACATCGGAATATTGTCCATCGGTCCCGGGCGGTAGAGCGAGACCAGCGCGATGATGTCACCGAAACTGGTAGGACGTACGGCGGCCAGCGTCTTGCGCATGCCTTCCGATTCCAGCTGGAACACGCCGACCGTGTCGCCACGCTGCAAAAGGTCATAAACAGCCGCGTCGTCCCAAGCCAGCGTATCGAGATCGACCGTGACGCCGCGTTCTTTGAGCAGTTGGACCGCCTTTTGCAGGACCGACAGGGTCTTGAGGCCCAGAAAATCGAACTTCACCAACCCCGCGCCCTCGACATATTTCATGTCGAACTGGGTGACGGGCATGTCGGATCGCGGATCGCGATAGAGCGGGACGAGCTGCGAGAGCGGCCGGTCGCCGATGACGACACCGGCGGCATGGGTGGAACTGTGGCGCGGCAGCCCCTCCAGCTTCATCGCATAGTCGATCAGCCGCCGGACCTGATCGTCATTGTCATATTCCGACCGGAATTCCGCCACGCCGTTCAGCGACCGTTCCAGCGTCCACGGGTCGGTGGGATGATTGGGCACCAGTTTGGCCAGCCGGTCGACCTGGCCATAGCTCATCTGGAGCACGCGGCCGGTATCCTTGAGCACCGCGCGTGCCTTCAGCTTACCGAAGGTGATGATCTGCGCCACATGGTCCGACCCGTATTTCTGCTGGACATAACGGATGACCTCACCACGCCGGGTTTCGCAGAAGTCGATATCGAAATCGGGCATCGACACGCGTTCGGGGTTCAGGAATCGTTCGAACAGCAGGCCCAGTTGCAAGGGGTCCAGATCCGTGATGGTCAGGGCCCAGCCGACCACCGATCCCGCACCCGAACCGCGCCCGGGGCCCACGGGAATATCCTGTTCCTTCGCCCATTTGATGAAATCGGCGACGATCAGGAAATAGCCCGGAAAGCCCATCTGGATGATGATGTCGGTCTCAAACGTCAGCCGCTCGAAATAGGGCGCGCGCGCGGCCTCATCTTCCAGGCCCATTTTTTCCAGCCGCCGCACCAGACCGGCGCGCGCATCCTCGCGCAACTGGCGCGCTTCCCCCTCCAGGTCGCCGGCCAGGCTGGGCAATATCGGTTTGCGGGTCGGCGCCGCGACCGCACAGCGTTGCGCCACGACCAGCGTGTTGGCCAGCGCTTCGGGCAAATCCTCGAACAGCCGGGCCATCTCCGCCGCCGGTTTCATCCATGCGTCGGGCGAACTGGTGCGGCGGTCCGGCGTTTCGATATAGGCACTTTCGGCGATGCACAGCATGACATCATGCGCCTCATGAAAATGCGGCTCGGCGTAGCAGGTGGGGTTGGTCGCAACCAGCGGCAGGTCGCGCGCATAGGCGATGTCGATCAGGTGCGGTTCGGCTTTCCCTTCCACCGGCCCTTCCACCGGGTCCATCCGGCGGCATACCTCTATATACAGGCGGCCCGGAAACAGCGATTCCAGCCGATCGAGGTAGAACGCCGCCGCGTCGGGCTGGTCCTCCGCGAACAGGCGGGCGAGCGCGCCCTCCCCCCCCGCGGTCAGCGCGATCAGGCCGTCGGTCCGGCCGGTCAGTTGCGCGATATCGACATGAGGGGGTTCGTCGACCGGGCGGTCGAGATGCGCCATCGACACCAGTGCGCAGAGATTGTCATATCCGGCCTCGTCCTGCGCGTAGAGCGCCAGCCAGTCGTGAACCGGCGGGGCATTGGCCGGCCGGTCCGGGCGGGCGACGCCGATCATCGCGCCAATGATCGGCTGAACGCCCTCGGCCCTGCAACCGTCGGAAAAGGCCATGGACCCGTAAAGCCCGTTACGGTCCGTGATCGCCGCCGCGGGAAAGCCCAGCGCGCGCGCCTGCTTCGCTATTTTCTTGGGGTCGATCGCCCCTTCCAGCATGGTGAAGGAGGAAAAGACACGCAAAGGGACAAAAGGGGCATAGGCCATGGAGCCGTCTAACAAGATGCACCGATTCGGCGCCAGCCCGCCCGGCGTGAAAACTGTGGGTAAGCCGCGCCGGAATGGAGACGGCCCATCGCCCGCCGGTCAGCCCTCCAGCAACCCTTCATGCAGCCGCACGACCCGGTCCATCTTACTGGCCAGCCGTTCATTATGGGTAGCGACCAGCGCGGCCGATCCTTCCTCCCGGACCAGTCGCAGGAATTCGGCCAGCACGATATCGGCGGTGCGTTCGTCCAGATTGCCGGTCGGTTCGTCGGCCAGCACCAGCGCCGGGCGGTTCGCCAGCGCCCGCGCGACGGCGACGCGCTGCTGCTCCCCACCGGACAACTGGCTGGGCCGGTGTTCGAGCCGATGGGCGAGGCCCAGCGACAACAACAGCGATTCGGCCCGCGCCCGTCCCCGTACCTGATCCACATCGCGGATGACCTGCGGCAGGATGACGTTTTCCACCGCGTTGAAATCGGGCAGCAGGTGATGGAACTGATAGACGAAGCCCAGCGCGTCGCGGCGCAGGCGCGTGCGCCCGTCACTGTTCAGTTTTGCCGCTTCCTCGCCGCAAATGCGGATCGATCCGTCGAACCCGCCTTCCAGCAGGCCCACCGCCTGAAGCAGCGTCGACTTGCCCGACCCGGACGGCCCCAGCAGGGCGACAATCTCGCCCTGCCCGACCCTGAGATCCACGCCGCGCAGCACGTCGATCGTTTCGCCGCCCTGCGTGAAGCTGCGTTTCAGGCCCTGGACCTGCAAAATATCATTCATAGCGCAGCACCTGCACGGGGTCGGTATTGGCCGCCTTGAACGCCGGATACAGCGTGGCGAGGAAGCTGAAGACCAGCGCCATCAGGCAGATCACGGTGATTTCCACCGGGTCGGGCTTTGACGGCAATTCGGTCAGGAAACGAATCGACGGGTCCCACAGATTCTGGCCCGTCACGAACTGGATGGCGTTCACCACGCTCTGGCGGAAGAACAGGAAGGTGAAGCCCAGCACCATGCCCGCCGCCATGCCCAGCGTGCCGATGGTAACGCCGACGGTCATGAATATCCTGACCATCCCCGCGCGCGATGCCCCCATGGTCCGCAATATGGCGATGTCGCGCGTCTTGGCCCGCACCAGCATGATGAGCGAGGAAAGGATGTTGAACACCGCCACCAGCACGATGATCGACAGCACCACGAACATCGCCACGCGCTCGACCGCCAGCGCTTCGAACAGGGACGCGTTCATCTGCCGCCAGTCGGTGACGACGGCACGGCCCGCGACCCGTGCGGCCAGCGGTTGCAATATCTGTCCCACCCGGTCGGCATTGACCGTGTGGACCTCGATCATCCCCACGACATCGCCCAGCAGCAACAGGGTTTGCGCGTCCTCCATCGGCATGACGACGAACGCCTTGTCATAGTCATAGACGCCGACCTCGAACACCGCCGCCACCTGATAGGCGACCTGGCGCGGGACCGTCCCGAAGGGGGTCGCCCGGCCGGCGGGGTTG
>JBFWMJ010000044.1:0-21161 GCA_050251675.1 Sphingobium sp. | reverse complement strand
CAGATCACCTCGGCCATCTCCATCAACGCCGTCAGCAATGGCGGTCTGGGCGTGCAGACAGTGTCCCTGCGCGGTCTGGGCGCGGAACGCACGCTGGTGCTATTGAACAGCCGGCGCGCGGGACCGGCCGGCACACGCGGCGCGGTGGCGTCGTTCGATCTGAACGTCCTGCCATCCTCCATCATAAAATCCGTGGAGATACTGAAGGACGGGGCATCGTCCGTCTATGGTTCGGACGCCATCGCCGGCGTGGTCAACATGCTGACGAAAACGGAGACGAACGGGCTCGAAATCAATGGATTCTCGTCGGTGCCGCTTGCCGGCGGGGGCGAAACCTATTCGGCGAACGCGGTGTGGGGGAAGGAATTCGGCCGGGGCCACATCCTGATCGCTGGCGACTATTACAAGCGGCGGGAACTGGAACGCCGGGACAGGCGCCATCTGGGCTGCCCGGAAACCTATTTGCGCCGGAGTGACGGAAGCCGCGCCGACCTGATCGATCCGCGCACAGACGCCTATCAATGCGCTGGGACGGTGTGGGGGCATGTGTGGTCCTATCATGCCGGAAATCTGCCGGCCCAGCCGCTTACCTTGCTCCAATATGACTATCCCGGCGACAATCTGGGCCGCCATATTCCCGGGCTGGCACCGGCGAGCCAGCCGGGCGACCTGATCCCGGCGGCCGGCTGGTATCCGGTCGGCTATAACGGCAATCCGACGGCCACCGCGCTCGTCAACCGATATCATCCCTTTGAACGGAAATCGTCGGTCGAACCCGAAACGAGCCGGCACACCCTCTATGCCGACGGGTCTTTCGCCATCGCGGACGGCATCGAACTCTATGGAGAGGGGTTGTTCAACCGGCGGCGCACGTCCGTCGACAGCTACTCGCAATTCTATATTTTCGGCTATACCGACCTCTACGCGGCGGGCGACGCAGACGACCCCTTTCCCGGCTGGTCATCATCCGACGCGTCCGGCGTATTCGTCAGCCCGACCGGCATATTGGACCAGTATGACAATGAAACGCGGGTCGATTATTACCGGGCCGTGGGCGGCGTGCGCGGCGACATCACCCCCAGGGTGCGGTTCGACATTTTCGGCCAGTACAGCCAGTCCAGGGGGCGCTACCGGCTGCAACAGATAGTGAACGACGTCATCACCCAGCAGACCGAGCGGGCGTTCGGCATGGGCTGCGCGGGGCTGGTGACGCCGATCAGCAACCGTCAGTGCGTCCAGATGAACTGGGTCGATCCGCGTGTCATGGCCGGCGACCTCACCCCGGCGGAACTGGCCTATCTGACCGATACGGAGGTCGGGAAAACCCGGTACAGGCAGCAGTTCATCGAAGCGTCGATCACCGGCGAGGCGTTCGACCTGCCGGCCGGGCCGCTGGGTTTCGCCGTGGGCGCGGTCGTTCGCCGGGATTCGATAAACGACAGGCCCGGCCATATCACCATGGCGGCCAATCCCGCCTATGATCCGGCGCTGCCGACGGACCATGCGGACTATGCCCCCCCCTATGTGGACAATGGTTTTTCCAACGATTTCTCGTCCGGCCACAGTTTCGGCCACAGCATCTCGCGGGAGGCGTTCGCCGAAGTCGGCATCCCCGTGCTGCGTGATGCCCCCCTCGCCCGCAGCCTGACGCTGGCGGGCGCGGCGCGCGTCACGGATGTGAAGGCGGTGCGCGGCCAGGACGGCTTTCGCGCGTCGAGCAAGGGCAACTGGACCTACAAGATGACGGCTAACTGGCAGGTCAACGACTGGGTGCGGCTGCGCGGCACGTTCGGCACATCCTATCGCGCGCCGGCCCTGTTCGAACAGTTCCTTGCCGGTCAGGTGACGACCGCGCGCCAGTCCGGCATCGACCCCTGTGTGATGTGGGGCGATGCGCTGGGCGACGGCACGATAACCCAACGGACCGCGCGCAATTGCGCTGCGGACGGCATCGCGTCGGATCATGTCGGGTCGGGCATCCCCGCGCAGATATTCACGTCGGGCGGCATCGGCGAACTGAAACCCGAAACATCGACCGCCAGGACGATGAGCGTGATTTTCACCCCCCGCTTCGCCGCCCTTCCCGACACGGCGATCGACCTGACGATCGATTATTTCGACATCAGGGTCAAAGGAGAGATCCAGCTTCTCGATACGTACAGCATTGTTTACGGCTGTTATAATTCGGACAATTTTCCCGACAGCCCGCTATGCGACATGTTCGAACGCGGGCAGGACGGCAATCCTCAGAATATCCGTACCATCAGCCAGAAATATGTGAATGTCGACCGGCAGGTCAATCGTGGCTTCGACGCAACCCTGCGCGTCCGGCACGACATGGGCCGGATGGGGACGCTCTCTTTCCTGGGGCAGGCAACGCTCCAGACCAGGGACAGGATCAACCGGCTTGGGGAGTTGGACGATCTGAACGGAACTGTCGGCGACCCTAAGTTCACCGCGGACCTCAACCTCGACTGGAAAGTGCGGAAAACCACGCTGTTCTACGGCATGACCATCATCGGCAAATCGTCGAGCGTCAGAAATTTCGTCAAGCTTAACGGCGGCCTGTGCAATCCGACGCCCGATGCCGTCGCCCTGTATGGCGATCATTGCTACAGTCCCCGGACGCCGGCCGTCTACTATCACAATGCGTCGATCACGCAGGACGTGGGGGACAGGTTCGCCATCACGCTGGGCGTCACCAACATGTTCAACACGCGGCCGCCGCGGGTTTCAGGCGTCAACATGGCGGGCAACGCGCCGTTCGTGTCCCAATATGACTGGCTGGGCCGCCGGATGTTCCTGTCGGCGAAGGCGCGTTTCTGACCGTCGGGAAACGACGCCCATATTGCCCGTGGACAGCCAGGGTGGCACAAGGGCGGCATGCAACGCGTGGAACTCCGCCCCGACACGCTGGATCAGGAAAACAGGCGCTTTTCCCAACGGGAAATCGACCGGCCCCTTTTTCTGAACAGCATACCCAAGGCGGGCAGTCATCTTCTGCGCAATATCCTGCGCATGTTCGTCCCGGTGGACCAGCATTATCGGGCCGACTTCATCCAGCACGCGACGCTGGGGCGGCATGGCGCGGCCTTCCACGCGGCGGTGCCGATGCTCAGTTGGGGACATCTGCCCTTTTCCGACGCGGCGGCCATCGCAACCGGGCACGCGCGGCAGGTCCTGCTGGTCCGCGACCCGTATAGCTGGGTGCTGGCCCGCGCGCGTTTCTTCCGGTCGGACGCGTTTCAGGGGCCCCTCGATACGCTCAAGACCCCCGATATCAGTACCGACCAGTTCATCAACCTGATGATATTCGGCATGTTCCAGAAAATGCCCGGACTGGCAGAGGTCTATACCCATCATGCCATCGCCTGGCTCGGCACCGGCATTTTCCTGGTTCGTTATGAAGAACTCTGCGCCGCCGTGGCGACGATCGACGAAGCGGAGGGCGAGGCCTATTTCGCGCGCCTGTTCGACGCATGCGGCATCGTCCGGCCCGCCGACTGGCGCGAACGCGTGCGGATCGGCGCCGCCCGCGCGCAGAGCGGGACGGCGCGCGCCAACCTGGCGGGCCCGATCGCCACCGTGCCCGACATGCTCAGTCCGATCCAGAAGGCGCTGGTGGATTATGCCGCGCCGCAGGTCCGCGCGCTGCTGGGCTATGCCCCGGACGGATCGACATTCAGCCCTGCGGCCTGCAAATGTTGATTTTTCGCGCTGCCCTTGCTCACCTGCCGTAAGCAGGCTGCGCTCCGGGTCACAAAAAACACCATTGTCGTCACGCCATCTGCCGGATGGCGATCCGTGCCAGGAGCAGCCGATCGCCACTGCCCGCATAAAAGGGAGGGTGGCCGCAAAGCCCCCTCCCCTTCATTTTCGCGATAGTGCCGGGATCAGTAGCGATAATGATCCGGCTTGAACGGTCCTTCGACCGGCACGCCGATATAGTCGGCCTGACGCTGGGTCAACCTGGTCAGCTTCACGCCCAGCTTTTCAAGGTGCAGTTCGGCGACCTTTTCGTCCAGATGCTTGGGCAGAACGTAGACGTCATTCTTATACTGGTCGCTCTTCGTCCACAGTTCGATCTGCGCCAGCACCTGATTGGTGAAGGAGGAGGACATGACGAAGCTGGGATGGCCGGTCGCGTTGCCAAGGTTGACCAGACGCCCCTTCGACAGGACGATGATCTTCTTGCCGTCGGGGAATTCGACCTCGTCGACCTGCGGCTTGATCTCGGTCCATTTGAAGTTGGACAGGCCGGCAATCTCGATCTCGCTGTCGAAATGGCCGATGTTGGACACGATCGCCATATTCTTCATGGCGCGCATATGATCGACGGTGAGGACCGCTTCATTGCCCGTCGCGGTGACGAAGATATCGGCGCGGGTGGCCGCCTCTTCCATCGTCACGACCTCATACCCCTCCATCGCGGCCTGCAGCGCGCAGATCGGGTCGACCTCTGTCACCAGCACGCGCGCGCCGCCGTTGCGCAGGGATGCGGCCGAGCCTTTGCCCACGTCGCCGAAACCCGCGACGCACGCGACCTTGCCGGCCAGCATGACGTCAGTGGCGCGGCGAATGGCGTCGACCAGCGATTCCTTGCAGCCATAGAGATTGTCGAACTTCGACTTGGTGACGCTGTCATTGACGTTGATCGCCGGGAAGGGAAGCTTGCCCTTCTTGCTCAGGTCATAGAGACGGTGGACGCCGGTGGTCGTCTCCTCCGACACGCCCTTGATGGTCTGGACGGTTTTGGTGAGATAGCCCGGACGCTCGGCCAGGAAGCGCTTGAGCGTCGCGACAAAAATCTCCTCTTCCTCATTGCCCGGGGTGAACAGGTCCTCACCCGCCTCGACCCGCGCGCCCCACAGCGCGAACATGGTGGCGTCGCCGCCATCGTCCAGGATCATGTTGCAGGTTTCGTCCTGACCCCAGTCAAAGATGCGGATCACATAATCCCAATATTCTTCCAGCGTCTCGCCCTTGACGGCAAAGACCGGCACGCCCGACGCGGCGATGGCGGCGGCGGCATGATCCTGCGTCGAGAAGATGTTGCAGGTGGCCCAGCGCACCTGCGCGCCCAGCGCCGTCAGCGTCTCGATCAGCACGGCGGTCTGGATCGTCATGTGCAGCGATCCGGTGATGCGCGCGCCCTTCAACGGCTGCGCGGCGCCGAATTCCTTGCGCAGCGCCATCAGGCCCGGCATCTCCGTTTCGGCGATGTCCATTTCCTTGCGGCCAAACGCGGCCAGCGAAATGTCCTTGATGACATAGTCTTTGTCGAGGCTGGCAGGTGCGGTGGCCACTGGCAAATCTCCGTGATGCTCGATCGATCGCAAACGCCGGTTGCGCCCGCGGGAAGGCGCGGCTTTACCAATCACCCCTTCGCCTGACAACCCTATATAAGATTTTCTTTATATACCACTTCACCCGATATGCCGGGCGGCCTGTCAGGCGGTGCCGGCGCCGTTGACCAGATGGCTGGCATCGACGCCGCAGGACGCGAAGGCGGCGGACCATTTCCGCGCGGGCGGCACGTCGAAGAGGATGTCGGTCCGTGCGGGCGCGAGGAACCAGCCATCGCCCGTCATTTCCTGTTCCAGTTGTCCCGGCGCCCACCCGGCATAACCAAGCGCGACGAGATAATTGCTGGGTCCGCCGCCCGCCGCGATCGCCCGCAGCATATCGAGCGAGCCGGACAGCGCCCAGCCTGCCCCCGCGTGAATCGTGTCCTGCCCGCCCCAGTCCGGCGAATGCAGCACAAAACCGCGCCGGGGTTCCACAGGGCCGCCGTAGAGGACTGGCCGGTCCTTCACATCGCCGGCCTCTATGCCGACACTGGCCAGCAGGCCGTGCAGACCCAGCCCGTCGATCACGCTGTCCACGGCCACGCCGAACGCCCCGTTTTCGTCATGGGCGCACAGGGCGATTACCGATCGTTCAAACCGGATGTCATCCATGCCCGGCAAGGCAAGCAGGAACTGGCCGGCGTAGAAACGGGGATTGTCCATGGCGGGAGTATAAGCATGCCGGAGCGAATGCCAATGCCGGACCATCGCACAAAGCAGGCGCACAAAGCAGGCGCACGAAGCGGGCGCCATGCCCGTGCCGGCTGCTTTCCCCTTGACAGGACGGACGCAAGCACGAACGTCTGCGCCGATGTGAACCAAGGAGACGTACCCATGACTATTTCCGCGGGCGACCGCTTGCCCAGCGCCGCTCTCACCAGGGTCACGAACAACGGGCCGGAGCAGGTCGCGTCAGGCGATTTCTTCGCGGGTCGCACCGTGGCGCTCTTTTCGGTGCCCGGCGCCTTCACACCCACCTGTTCCGCCAAGCATCTGCCCGGCTTCATCGACAAGGCCGAAGCGCTGAAATCCAAAGGCGTGGATGAAATCGCCTGCACGGCCGTCAATGACGCCTTCGTCATGCGGGCCTGGGCCGATTCCGCCGGCGCGGGCGACAGGGTGACGATGCTGGCCGACGGCAATGGCGATTTCGTCAAGGCGCTGGGGCTGGAGATGGACGGCAGTGCGTTCGGCCTGGGTCGCCGCGGCCAGCGCTTTTCGATGCTGGTGAAGGACGGCGTCGTCGCGCAGCTCAATGTAGAGGCGCCGGGCGATTACAAGCTGTCATCGGCTGAACATATGCTCGAACAGTTATAAGGCCGCTCCGCATGCGGCGCTGCCGGCGCCTTCCTTCCGTAAGGCTTCTGCGGTAGCACGGGGCGATGACAGAAGGCATCGGCAGCACCACCGTCACGCAACTGGACGACATCTACCGCAGATCGATTGAAAATCTGCGCGACGCCATGCGCGCCTATGTGCGCGAAGGGCAGGTGCCGGGGCGGGAGTCGGCGGCCGATCGCCGCTTTTGCTATCCCCAGTTGCGGATCATCCATCATGGCGCCGCCGTGACACCGCCGCCGGGCCGATCCTTCGCACGCCTGTCGACACCGGGCCGCTATGTCACCACCGTCACCCGCCCCGCGCTGTTCGCGGATTATCTGGCGGAGCAGATCGACCTGCTGGTCCGCGATTATGGGGTGACCGTCGAAACGGGCGTCAGCGACCAGCAGATCCCCTTTCCCTATGTCGTCGACGGACTGGACATGGGCGCGGCCGAAGGAGCGCCGCCGTCCGAACTCGCCCGCTATTTCCCCACGACGGAACTGGCCGAAATCGGGGATGAGGTCGCCGATGGTTTGTTCGCGCCGACGGCCGACGGCGACCGGCCGCTTGCGCTGTTCGACGGATTGCGGACGGATTTCTCGCTCGCGCGGTTGCGGCATTATACCGGCACCCCGGCGGAGCATGTCCAGCGCTACATCCTGTTCACCAACTATCATCGTTATGTCGATGAATTCGTCGAATGGGCATGCCGGGAACTGCAAGCGGACGGCACTCCCTATACCGCCTTGTCGGGCGCCGGCGGCGTCTATGTCACCCGCGAAACGGCGGACCCCGCACGGATGGTGGCGGACAGCGCCTGGCGCAAGCATCAGATGCCAGCCTATCATCTGATCGCCCCGGATCGCAGCGGCATCACGCTGGTCAATATCGGCGTCGGTCCATCGAACGCGAAGACGATCTGCGACCATCTGGCCGTGCTGCGTCCCGAAGCGTGGCTGATGATCGGCCATTGCGGCGGCCTGCGGCCCAGCCAGCGGATCGGCGATTACGTGCTGGCGCACGCCTATCTGCGGGACGACCATGTGCTCGACAGGATGTTGCCCCCCGAAATCCCGGTGCCCGCGATCGCCGAGGTGCAGGTCGCGCTGGAGAGCGCGGCCCGATCCGTCCTGGGCGGCGGCGACCCGGAGGATTTCAAGCGGCGGCTGCGGACCGGCACGGTGGTCACGACCGACGACCGCAACTGGGAACTGCGCTATTCGCATTCGGCATTGCGGTTCAGCCTGTCCCGGGCCGTCGGGATCGACATGGAATCGGCGACGATCGCGGCGCAGGGCTACCGCTTCCGCGTGCCTTATGGCACATTATTATGCGTGTCGGACAAACCGCTTCATGGCGAATTGAAGCTGCCCGGTCAGGCCAACCGCTTTTACGAGGAGGCGATTGCCGGGCATCTGCGCGTCGGCCTGCGGACCTGCGACCTGCTGCGGCGGGAGGGGGAGAGGCTGCACAGCCGCAAACTGCGCGCCTTCAACGAACCGCCCTTCCGATAAGGGCGGTTCAGGGCGCCAGGAATTGCGCCATCGCCTCGCCCAGATCGGGTTTCGCGACACTGCTCATATGTGTGCCCGGCACGGTGCGCAGCAGGCCGCCGGGCAGCAGGTCGGCAAGCGCGCTGGCCGACCCGTTGTCCTGATCCTCATCCCCGCACAGCACCAGCACCGGAAGGTCGATCGTGCCGAGCGCCCCGACCTCCACATCCTGAAACGTGCCCAGCAGCAGCCGGGCGGCGTCCACGTCGATCTTCATGGTCTTCATGAATTGCAGCGACATCCAGCGCGGATCGCCGCGACCGATGCTGTCGCGATCGTCAATGACCGACAGGAAGAAATCGCGACGGCGGGCCCAGCCAGTCAGCCCTTCCAGCCCCATGCCGGCCAGGATCGCGCGCTTTGGACGGTGGCCCAGCGTCAGCAGCCGGGCCACCGTCCGGGCGCCCAGCGAAAATCCGCCAAGGTCGAAATCCGCAAGGTCCAGCGCCGCGATCACCGCCGCGACGTCGGCGATCAGCACATCATCGGGATAGGCGGCCGGATCATGGGGGGCGCCGCTGTCCCCATGGACGCGGAAATCGGGCATGATGACGCGCCGGCCCCGCGCCGCGATGCGCGCGGCATGGCCATATTTGATCCAGTTGACATGGGCGCTGGAAAACAGGCCGTGCAGCAACAGCACGGGCCGCCCGTCCCCCATCTGGTGAACGGCGATGGGCGTCCCGGCAAAGCCGTCGACCCGGGTGGTTTCCAGCGGCATGTCGCTCATCACTGTGCCTTTGATGGTTTTAAGATCGCTCCACTCCTCCCTATGGGCGCGGGGCCGCGCTGTCGAGCGTGTCGCGGCGTCGCCCGCCCCGGCACCCTCCGCCCCCTATCGCCGGGATGAAAAGCGGGCGGCCGCCAGCGCGCAGGCGCTGCCGACCTGCGCGCACGCCATATCCTTCTGGGCATCCCAGACATCGCCCTGCTGGCCGTTATAATAGTCGGCGGTCTCCCCCGCCGCGACGATGGTCAGCAGCCATTCGAACATTTCATACACGGCGCTGCCAAGACCGATGACCGCAAAGGCGAAGGCCAGGCTCCACCGCCGGCCCATGCCCCGCCTGCCCGCGATTTCCGCGATCGGCAGCGTCAGCAGCGCGCCGAAGGCGAAGTGGACGAGCCGGTCATAGCCGTTTCGCCCAAGGCCGAACGTGCCGCTGATGTCATGGCCGGTCAGCGCCAGCACCCACGCATCATAGGGAACATGCGAATAAATCCACCGCGCACCAACCGTATGCAGCATCAGGAACAGCCAGATGCCGACGACGGACCGTGTGGAAAGCGGCCAGCGCCCCAACGCCCATGGCGCGGCCAGAGCGGCCAGCACGGTCGGCCCATGCTGGAGCGGCGCCAGATCGGGATAGGGTTGCGCGATATTGGCGGCGGCAACCGCCACGAGCAAAATGACGATCAACCGGCGCTGCGCCGCCGGAACACGGTTCCGGCCAGCGTCAGCGCCGGCTGCCATTCCCGGCTCAGCCCTTTTTCAGGTGGCGGCGACCAAGCAGCTCGGCGATCTGCACCGCGTTCAGGGCCGCGCCCTTGCGCAGATTGTCGCTGACGCACCACAGGGCAAGGCCGTTGTCCACGGTCGAATCCTCCCGCACGCGGCTGATGAAGGTCGCATAGTCGCCGACGCATTCGACCGGCGTCACATATCCGCCGTCCTCACGCTTATCGACCAGCATGATACCGGGCGCCTCGCGCAATATGTCCTGCGCCTGCCCGGCCGAAATCTCCCGCTCGAACTCGATGTTCAACGCTTCGCTATGGCCTACAAACACCGGCACTCGCACACAGGTCGCCGTCACCTTGATCTTCGGGTCGAGGATCTTCTTCGTTTCCGCGACCATCTTCCATTCTTCCTTGGTCGACCCGTCGTCCAGGAAGCTGTCGATATGGGGGATAACGTTGAACGCGATCTGCTTGGTGAATTTTTTGGGTTCCGCCGGATCGCCGACGAAGATGTTGCGGCTCTGTTCGAACAGTTCGTCCATCCCCGCCTTCCCCGCGCCCGACACCGATTGATAGGTGGCGACGACGACGCGCCTGATCGTGGCGGCGTCGTGCAGCGGCTTGAGCGCGACGACCATCTGCGCGGTCGAGCAGTTGGGGTTCGCGATGATATTTTTCTTCGTATACCCGTCGATGGCGTCGGGGTTAACCTCCGGCACGATCAGGGGCACGTCCGGGTCCATGCGGTAAAGCGAGCTGTTGTCGATCACCACGCAGCCGGCGGCCGCGGCCTTTGGCGCATATTCGGCCGTCGGCCCGCTGCCCGCCGCGAACAGGGCGATGTCCCATCCGGTGAAATCGAAATGTTCAATATTCTTGCATTTGAGTGTCTTGCCGGTGTCGCCGAAATCGACATCCATGCCGGTCGACCGCGACGACGCGACCGCCGCGATCTCGTCAATCGGGAACGCGCGCTCGGCGAGGATGGTCAGCATTTCGCGGCCCACATTACCCGTGGCACCAACGACGACGACCTTGTAACCCATGACCTCAAACTCCATTGCATGCATTGAATGCGGTGCGGGCCATAGCGAAATGACGGAATTTGTCCACAAATAAGGCGTTTCAGGGCCGCAAGGACAGTCGACGCGCATTGCCGCGGGCGCCGCGCTGCGGTACTGCCGCCCCCCACATATGGTCTCGAAAGCGTAATTTCCTCCCATGCCCTCATCCCCCTTTCCGCCGGAACCGGCGCACTGGTTCCACTCCTTCGCGTTTCCCGATGGAACGCGGGTGAACGGGGTCAAGGCGCTGGACGCGCTGGAAGAGGAAGCGTCGGTGATCTTTTCCCCGTCGCTGAAGGGCAAGCGCGTGCTGGATATGGGCGCGTGGGACGGGTTCTTCTCCTTCGAAGCCGAACGGCGCGGCGCACAAGAGGTGCTTGCCACCGACCATTTCTGCTGGTCCGGTCCGGGCTGGGGGGACAAGCGCGGGTTCGACCATGCCCATGCCCGGTTCGGGTCCCGCGTCATGTCCCAGGACATCGACATTTCCGACCATAGCCCCCAGACACTCGGCATGTTCGACCTCGTCCTGCTGCTGGGCGTGCTGTATCATGTCACCGACCCCTACAGGACGCTGGAGGCCGCCGCCGCCATGAGCCGGGATCAGATCGTGGTCGAGACGGTAACGGCGATGCGCCACGAAAGCCTGCCCGCCATGCGCCTGTTCCAGCCGCTCGAACTGGACAAGGACCCCACCAATTTCTGGGCGCCCAATATTCCGGCGCTGCGCCAGATGCTCAGCCGTTTCGGTTTCAGCGAGTTTCGCGTGACTCCCGGTTCGCTCGACGATCGCGGATGGCGCAAATGGGCGCGCCCGTTCCGGCGACAGGACCATTATCGCCGCGCGATCATCCACGCCCGGCGATAGGCCCACACGCCGGCCGGTTTCCCGGACCTCACTCTGTCACGGCGCAGCCGGGCCGCCATGCCGGGCCAGGAAGGTTTCGATCGTCCGCCAGAGGTGAACGCTGATTTTCGGGCCGCCGACGCGATGCGTCTGCCCCGGATAGACCATCAGGTCGAACGGCACAGCCGCGCCCTGCATGCGCGCGATCAGGGCGGTCATATTGTCGAAGACGACATTGTCGTCCGACATGCCGTGGATCAGCAGCAGCGGATCGGTGATGCCGACCGCTCCATCAATCGCGTCCGCCGCGGGATAGGCGCTCGGCTCGTCCTGCGGCATGCCCAGATAACGTTCGGTATAATGGGTGTCGTACAGGTCCCATCGCGTGACCGGCGCACCGGCGACCAGCGCCGAAAATGTGCCCGGCGCCTTTTCCGCCAGCTTGAGCGACAGATAGCCGCCATAGGACCAGCCATAGGTGGCGATCCGCGCCGGATCGACAAAGGGCTGCGCCTTCAGCCATTCGACCCCGGCAAGCTGGTCTTCCACCTCCACCGTGCCCATCGCGCGGTGGATATGATCCTCAAACGCCTTGCCCCGGTCGGGCGTGCCGCGATTGTCGATCGAAAAGACGATCCAGCCGCGATCGACAAGATATTGGGTGAGCGCCCCGCCCCACTGGTTCGTGACCTGCCGACCCGCGCCGGGTCCGCCATAGTGAATCATGAAGACCGGATAGCGCCGGCCCGGCTCCAGCGGCGGCGTCAGCATTTTCATATGCAGCGTCGAACCGTCGGCGGCGCTGATCGTCCCGAACTGCGTCCTGGCATGGCGGGCCAGATAGGGGGCATAGGGATGGTCGCCCTCTATCCGGTTTTCGGAAAGCCACAGCAGTTGCTGTCCGCTGCTGTCGGCAAGATAGACCTGCCTTGGCTGGTCGCTGTTCTGACGCGTCACGACGATGCGGCTCGACGCGCCGTCCATCACGGCCTCGTTCCACCACCCCGACCGCGTCAGCGCCGTCGGCGCCCCCGCCTGTTCCAGCGAAGCCACATAAAGCTGCTGTTCCAGCGGGGTTTCGCGATTGCCGGTGAAATACACCAGTCCCTTGCGCTCATCCACCGCCACCACCGCGCGCACATCCCATGCGCCGCTGGTCAGGGCCGTCCATTTCCCGTCGCGTACGCGATAAAGATGACCATGGCCGGTGCGTTCCGACCACCACAGGAAACCGCCGTCCGCAAGCGGACGAAAGGCGTTGGACAGGTTGATCCAGCTTTTAGCCTGTTCCGTCAGGACCGTCGCGGATTTCCCCGTCGCCGGATCGACGGCCAGCAGGTCCAGCCGCTTCTGGTCGCGGCTTTCCCGCTGGACATACAGCGTACGCCCGTCCTTCGCCCAATGGACGCGGGCAAGGTAGATGTCGGGATCGGTGCCCATATCCACCCTGACCCGTCCGGTGCCATCCGCCTTCATCACATACAGGTCGACCAGCGCATTGGGCGTGCCAGCGGCGGGATAGCGCTGCTGGAAAACCTTCGTCCCTTCGCCGCCGATGGCCGTGCGCGTGACGACGCCGACCGGCGCCTCATCGACCCTGGCCACCGCGATCAGGGCATCGTCGGGCGACCACCAATAGCCGGTGGCGCGATCCATTTCCTCCTGCGCGACGAATTCGGCAAGGCCCCAGCTGACAAGGTCGGTGGCGTCATCCGTCAACTGGCGTTCGACCCCGCCGATCGGCTGCACGAACAGGTTGCCGCCGCGCACATAGGATACAAATCCGCCGCGCGGGCTGACCACGGCATTCAGTTCGCTGTCCGGCGTATCGGTCAGCCGCGAAACGGCGCCGTCCAGCCGCGCGAGATAGAGATCGCCGTCCACGGGCACCAGGATCGACTTGCCGTCGGGCGCCCAGTCATAGCGGGAGATGCCGACGCTGCCGGCGACACTGCGGTCCCGTTCGCGCTGCATCTTTTCCGCTTCGGACAATTCGGCGCCGCTGCCCGTCTTTCGGGAATCGACCAGCATCCGGCTCTGTCCGGTGCGGGTGTCGATGGCCCACAGGTCCAGCCGCTCCTTTTCCTCCGCGCGCGGCTGCAACAGCGTGACCAGCGCGCCGTCCGGCGACAGCGCGATAGCGCGCGGATGCGCCCCGGCCAGATCGGGACTGGCGAACACCCGTTCCAGCGTCAGCCGTTCCTGCGCCGCAGCGGGCGATGCGATCAGACCCAGCGCCGTGCCCAAAGCCACGCCGCCTGTCGGGGAAAAACGCATGATCGTCCTTTCGATTGTCGCGCCATCGGCGATGGTAGCGCCAGCCGCCACGCAAGATCAATCGCGCCAGGATCATTATGTGGAGGCGTCGGGGGGCCATGATGGCCATGGTGGGCGCGGCAAGGATTGAACTTGCGACCCCACCCGTGTGAAGGGTGTGCTCTACCACTGAGCTACGCGCCCCCGACGGGACGTGCGCCATTGGCATTGCCCCTTCCCGCTGTCAAGCGGGCTGAGCCGTTCGCGCCCGAAAAAATGGGGAATCGACAGCGGCAGCGCGGCGGTTATGATCGCGCCACGACTGTAACCGGAGCCCGCTCGCCATGCGCCAGACCGCATTCCTGCTTATCGCGACAATGCTGGTCGGCATGCTGGGTGCCTGCAACACGGTACAGGGCGTCGGCCGGGACATCGAATCGGTGGGCCGCGCCGGCAAGGAGGTGATGCGCTGAAGCGGGGCGATCGGGCAGCAATATGGTCAGGCGCCGTCACCGCACGCCGGCTGGACCACTATCCCCGCGAATCACCCGCCCTGCGCAGACGGACGCCGTCACAGTCGGTGGCGCCGCAATGACAAGGCTCTATCGCGTAACGCGTGCCGCACATGACCAGAATATCCTTGTCAAAAGAATAGTTGGCTATTCCGGCGCGTTCGACCTTTTCCCGCGCTCGCAGCTTGAGCGTCATGCACAGCATTCCTTTTGACAGCGGTGGCGGATCATCCTTACTGCAACGCACAATGTCAAGAATATGTAATAGTTCCCGCCGGGACATGATCGCGCGAATATCTCCGTTCGGCGCCGATCGAATGGGGCCGTCGCCAAATGGGACCTTGGCCGGAATGGTTGACGATCCCGGCTTGCACCGCGGAATTCATGCCACCATATGCCGGCCATGAACGACCAACATTCCACCAATATGCCGGTCTGGCATGGCACCACGATCCTGTCCGTCCGCCTGGGGGGCAAGGTGATCGTCGCGGGCGACGGCCAGGTGTCCATGGGCCAGACCGTGATGAAACCCAACGCCCGCAAGGTGCGCCGGCTGCATGACGGGACGGTCATCGGCGGATTTGCCGGCGCGACCGCCGATGCGTTCACCCTGTTCGAACGGCTGGAGGCCAAGCTGGAACGGCATAACGGCCAGTTGATGCGCGCCGCGGTCGAACTGGCGAAAGATTGGCGGACCGACAAATATCTCCGCAATCTGGAGGCGATGATGATCGTCGCCGACAGGGACGTCACATTGATCCTGACCGGTAATGGTGATGTGCTGGAACCACTGAACGGCGTGGCGGCGATCGGTTCGGGCGGCAATTACGCGCTGGCCGCCGCGCGCGCGCTCCTGGGATATGAAGGCGATGCCGACGCGCTGGCGCGCAAGGCCATGGCCGTGGCCGCCGACATCTGCGTTTACACCAACGACCAGTTGACCGTCGAAACGCTGAATTCGGCGAATTAGCCTTCCGTCGATCGTCCCGACAATGTTCTTCGGCGTTCGCGCGGGCCAGTGACCCGACCGAATGCCCAGCACACGGATTTCATCACCATCATGAACGACACCCTTACCCCCAAAGCCATCGTCGCCGCGCTGGATGCGCATATCATCGGCCAGGCCGACGCCAAGCGCGCGGTGGCCGTCGCGCTGCGCAACCGCTGGCGACGCCAACGCCTGTCCGCCGACCTGCGGGACGAGGTGACACCCAAGAATATCCTGATGATCGGGCCGACCGGATGCGGCAAGACGGAGATCAGCCGTCGCCTGGCCCGGCTGGCCGACGCGCCCTTCGTCAAGGTGGAGGCGACCAAATTCACCGAGGTCGGCTATGTCGGCCGCGACGTCGAACAGATTGTGCGCGATCTGGTCGAGGAAGCCATCCGGCTGGAGAAGGACCGCCGCCGCGACGCCGTCCGAGAAGCCGCGTCGGAAGCGGCGATGGCGAGGCTGCTCGACGCGCTGACCGGCAAGGAAGCGAGCGAAGCGACCCGCCTGTCCTTCCGGCAGAAGATCGAGGCTAACCAGATGAACGACGTGGAGGTCGAGATCGAGGTTGCCGACAGCCCGTCCATGCCGATGGAGATTCCCGGCATGGGCGGCCAGGTCGGCATGATCAACCTGTCCGACATGATGTCCAAGGCCTTTGGCCAGACCCACCGGAAGCGCCGCAAGATGCGCGTCGCCGAAGCGTGGGACAAGCTGGTCGAGGAAGAGCAGGACAAGCGGCTCGACCAGGACGACGTGGCCCGCGCCGCGATCCACAGCGCCGAACAGAACGGCATCGTCTTTCTGGATGAGGTCGACAAGATCGCCGTCAGCGACGTCCGCGGCGGATCGGTCAGCCGTGAAGGGGTGCAGCGCGACCTGCTGCCGCTGATCGAGGGGACGACCGTGGCGACCAAATATGGTCCGCTCAAAACCGACCATATCCTCTTCATCGCTTCGGGCGCCTTCCATGTGGCCAAGCCCAGCGACCTGCTGCCTGAACTGCAGGGGCGGCTGCCGATCCGGGTCGAACTCAAGGCGCTGACGGAGGAGGATTTCGTCGCCATCCTGTCCGACACCAAGGCCAGTCTGGTGGCGCAATACCGGGCGCTGCTGGCGACGGAGGGTGTCACCATCGACCTGACGCCAGAGGGCATCCGCGCCGTCGCCCGGATCGCGGCGGACGTGAATGGCGAGATCGAGAATATCGGCGCCCGCCGCCTGCAAACGGTGATGGAGAAACTACTGGAGGATGTGAGCTTCGACGCCGAGGATCGCAAGGGCGAGACGCTGGTGATCGACGCCGCCTATGTCGAGGCGCAGCTTAGCGCCGTCGCGCGTGATACCGATCTGAGCAAATATGTGCTCTGATGCGGACAGCTACCGGCGGGCACTGCACGTCGGTAGCTGCGTTCGTCCCGGACGAGAGATGATATCTGGCGGGCGGAGCATGCCCCGCAGAGCGCTTGCTTCAGATACCGCCGCTTCCGGTCTGCGTCATCATTAGCGACCCGTCTTCGCCATCGCAGCGCAGACCGGGTCATCGCCTTTTCAGGACGCGATGACCCGGCTGTAACATGCTGGGGGCCGTTACCGGCCCGCTATGACTTCGTTCAGATGATCCCCAGCGCTCGCATCGCTTCGGCCACGCGTACGAAGCCCGCGACATTGGCGCCCAGCACATAATCGCCCGGCTTGCCATATTCCTCCGCGGTCGCGGCGCACATGTCATGGATCCCGTGCATGATCTCCGCCAGGCGGCGCTCGGTCTGCTCGAACGTCCAGCTATCGCGCGAGGCGTTCTGCTGCATTTCCAGCGCGGATGTCGCCACGCCGCCGGCATTGGCGGCCTTGCCCGGCCCGAACAATATGCCGGCTTCCTGAAAGAAACGGACCGCTTCGGGGGTCGAGGGCATGTTCGCGCCCTCGCCGACGGCGACCACGCCATTGGAGATCAGCGTCAGCGCATCCTTGCCGGTCAGTTCGTTCTGGGTCGCCGAAGGCATGGCGACATCGCACGGTACATCCCAGACAGAGCCCTTTTCCACATAGCGCGACCGCGACTGGCGGTCGGCATAGCAGGCGATACGATCGCGCTCGACCTGCTTGATCTCCTTCAGCAATTCGAGATCGATACCCTTTTCGTCAACCACATAGCCGCCCGAATCGGAGCAGGCCACGACCTTGCCGCCCAGTTCGTGAACCTTTTCGATCGCATAGATGGCAACGTTGCCGGACCCCGACACCACCACGCGCTTGCCGGCAAAGCTGCTGCCGCGCGTACCCAGCATGCGTTCCACGAAATAAGCCGCGCCGTAACCCGTCGCTTCCGTTCGTGCGCGCGACCCGCCATAGGCCAGCCCCTTGCCGGTCAGCACACCTGCCTCATAGCGGTTGGTCAGGCGCTTATACTGCCCGAACAAATAGCCGATTTCCCGCCCGCCAACGCCTATGTCGCCGGCCGGTACGTCGGTATACTCGCCCAGATGCCGATGCAGCTCGGTCATATAGGACTGGCAGAAGCGCATGATTTCCGCGTCCGACCGGTCGCGGGGGTTGAAGTCCGACCCGCCCTTGCCGCCGCCGATGGGCAGGCCGGTCAGGGCGTTCTTGAACACCTGTTCAAAGCCCAGGAACTTGATAATGCCGATATTTACGGACGGGTGGAAACGAAGGCCCCCCTTATAGGGGCCAAGCGCCGAATTGAACTGGACGCGGAAGCCCCGGTTGATGTGGACATTGCCACGATCGTCGGTCCAGGGCACCCGGAATATGATCTGGCGTTCGGGCTCGCAAATACGTTCGATAAGGGCATTGTCGAGATAGTCGGGATGTTTGGCGACAACCCGGCCCAAGCTTTCCATAACCTCGGTTACGGCCTGGTGGAATTCCGCTTCGCCAGCGTTGCGACGCAGCACCTGATCGAGGATCGTCTCCAGCTTTTCGTCAATTTTCAACATGCACCCCCGGTTCAGATACGAATATAATGCGGCGATTTCGGCACGGGCCCGAATCAGCGCGGCGGACGTTGTCCCTGCGCGGGCCGCTTGGCAACCCCGCCGGACATTTTCACAGGGTTTCGGCTCGCCTGGCGACCGGACCCCGCGGGATCGATCAATAGCTTCGCCCGACCAGCACGCGCTCGACGGCCGGATCGCCGGTGAAGATGCACGGACCATCGGCGGCGTCCGCCCCGACCGGCACATTGCGCAGCGTCAGTTTCTCGCCCTTCAGCCACTGGACCACGGTTTCAAGCGCGGCGCCCGTGGGTTTCGCCCATTGGACCAGCGCCCAGCCGGGTCGCGCACTGGCGGCAAAATAGGCCTTGAGCGCGTCGAGCGTGACAATGCTTTTGTCGATATTCGCGCTCAGCCGGTCCTGTGCATCGTCGAACAGGGCCTGCTGAACCTGTTCCAGCAAGCCCGGCACCTGCGCGACGAAATCGTCCCTGGCGATGATCCGGCTGTCCAGCTTTCCGTCTTCCCGGTACAACCGATCGCGGCGCAGCATCGACACGGCGCCGCCCGCGACATCGCGGCCGCCCACTTCGATGACCAGTGGCGCGCCCTTCTTGACCCAGCCCCAGCGCTTGCCCGCCGCCTTGGCCGGCCGCTTGTCGAGCAGGGCGCGCACTGGTTCGCGAAAGACGTCGAGCCGGTTCAGGGACTCCACCAACTGCTCGCAATAATCGAGGACGGTCTGGTCCTCCGGCGTGTCGCGCAGCATGGGCACGACGACGATCTGCCAGGGGGCGACGCGCGGCGGCACGCGCAGGCCGTCATCATCGCCATGGACCATGACCAGACCGCCGATCATGCGGGTCGACATGCCCCAACTGGTGGTCTGCGCCAATTCCTGCTGCCCCTCGGCATTCTGGAAGCGGATATTCTGCGCTTCGCTGAAGGCGGTGCCAAGGAAGTGCGAGGTGCCGGCCTGCAACGCCTTGCCGTCCTGCATCATCGCTTCGATCGAATAGGTCGCGACGGCGCCCGGAAAGCGTTCATTCTCAGGCTTTTCGCCCGCAATGACGGGAAGCGCGACGCATTCCTCGGCAAAGCTGCGATAGACCTCCAGCATCTTCATCGTCTCGTCCAGCGCCTCTTCGACCGTGGCATGGGCGGTATGTCCCTCCTGCCACAGGAACTCGCTGGTGCGCAGGAACATGCGCGTGCGCATTTCCCAGCGGACGACATTGGCCCACTGGTTGATGAGGACGGGCAGATCGCGCCAGCTTTGCACCCAGCGGGAAAAGGCCGCGCCGATGACCGTTTCCGACGTGGGCCGCACGACCAGCGGTTCTTCCAGCTTCGCGTCCGGGTCCGGCACCATCCGGCCGTCCTTCTGGATCAGCCGATGATGCGTGACGACCGCCATTTCCTTGGCAAAGCCGTCGACATGTTCAGCTTCCTTCTCGAAATAGGACAGCGGAATGAACAACGGGAAATAGCAATTGTCATGGCCGGTCGCCTTGATCCGCTCATCCAGCAGCTTCTGGATACGCTCCCAGATGCCATAGCCCCAGGGGCGGATGACCATGCAGCCGCGAACGCCGCTTTCCTCCGCCATGTCGGCTTCGGAAATGACGGCCTGATACCATGCGGCGAAATCCTGTTCGCGGGTAACGGGGAGCGCGTGTTTGATCGGCATTGTCGGGCGTTGGCCTCTGGCTCGGAATAAGGAATGCCGCGCAATAGGCCATGCGCGCCATTCCTGTCGACCCCGAAGCGGGACAATCAGCTAAGCTTGTCGATCTTCGCATGCAGGGACGCGAGTTGCGCCTTCAGCTCGGCGAGCTCGTCATCCTTGCTTTCATCGCTTCCACCCGGCGCAAGGGGATTGGCGCCGCCCTTGAACGCGCTGGTCGCAGCCTCGAACATTTCCATGTTGCGCTTGGCGATTTCCGCCAGCGGCCCGCCGCCGAAGGCGCCTTTCATGGCTTCCTGGAACTGCTGCTGATTCTTGCGGAACGCATCCATGGACGATTCCAGATATTGGGGCACCATCGCCTGCATGGAATCGCCGTACATCGATATGAGCTGGCGCAGGAAATTCACCGGCAGCATGTTCGTGCCGCGCTGTTCCTCCTCCATGATGATCTGGGTCAGGACATTATGCGTGATGTCCTCACCCGACTTTGCGTCGACGACGACGAACTCCCGCCCCTCGCGCGTCATCCGGGACAGCAGATCCAGCGTGATATAACTTGAAGTTTCTGTATTGTAGAGGCGGCGGTTGGCATATTTCTTGATGACCGCCGGTTCCGATTCACTAGCTGTCTTTGACTTTGCCATGACCGTCTCTCCACCTGTTTCTTCCGCACTAGCACGAGGGGATGCCGCGCCGCAACATGGGCCGCGGCCCTTGCCCTTGTTTCTCTCCATTCTATGGCGGGAAACGGAAGGAGACGCACGTCTTCGCAAACGGGCGTTCCAGGGTCTGCGCAAATATCAGGAGGCTGACCGCCCCGACCCGCCGCCCGCCGCCACATGGGTCGCGCAGGCCGGACCGGCGCGGCTATTGCGTTATGGTAGGGATGAAGTGGGTACGCGCCCGGATGGACCGCCGGTGGTGTTCATACCATCGTTGATCAACCCGCCGCGCATATTGGACGTGTCGGAAAGCCGGTCCCTGCTGCGCCACATGGCCGCCACTGGGCACGACGCGCATCTGGTCGATTGGGGCGAGCCCGCGGCGGACGATGCGGAGATGGACCTGGCGAAGCATGTGACCGAGCGACTGCTTCCGCTGATAAGTGCCCTGCCGCGCCCGCCGATCCTGATCGGATATTGCCTGGGCGGCACGCTGG